>NZMN01000045.1 GCA_002694525.1 Methanobacteriota archaeon | reverse complement strand
ATCCTTCGCGTGGCCAACCCCGAGGACCATTCCATCACGCCCGCAGGAGGCTTCCTCCACTACGGCGAAATCAAATCCGATTACATTTTGGTCAAGGGCAGTGTTCCTGGACCTGCCAAGCGTCTGATCCGCTTCCGGGACGCCACCCGAGCATCGGACAAGACGCTGCATGACTACGAGATCACGTACGTGAGCACCGCATCNAAGCAGGGGGCCTGAACATGAAGGTCGCAACCAAGAACATCGTNAACACGGTAACACAGACCGAGATGGACGCCGGCAAATTGTCCGCCCGTTTCGAGGTNGAGGTATCAAACGGTTCGAAAGTCTCGNTGCCACCCGCNTTCCAATCCGATGTCCGAGAGGACCTCGNNAAGNTGGCCGTCGCCTCCAGCCGAGCCAACCGCCGACAAGCNTACGGTTCCCGACCGCACGGCGGTAAGCTNCGACCNATGGCCGGTATGAAGCACTCCGTCGAATGGTGGGGCAAGGGACGAGGTGTCTCCCGCATCATGCGTCGAACCGGGTCCAGCCGCGGTGCCCAAAACCCCCACACGCTTGGAGGTCGCCGGGCACACGGTCCGAAGGTGGAAAAAGACTGGTCCCGAAAACTCAACGCCAAGCAGCGACACGCNGCCCGAAACGCCGCNCTCGCTGCCACCGTTTCGATGGAAACCGTTTCCGCTCGAGGGCACCGCTTTGACGACACGGTGGAGCACCTCCCCATCGTGTTGGGGACTTACACCGAAGTCGTCGACGGTAAATCCACCGAATACGACATCGAAGCGTTCAACCACGGCTCAGCCACTCGAAAGGCGGCTGCCATCTTTGCAGGTCTCGGCCTCGGTCCCGACATGGAACGAGCACGTTCCGGCCGCAAAATCCGTGCCGGTAAAGCCACCATGCGAGGGCGAGTTCACAAAACGCCCAAGTCCATCTTGCTGGTTGTCAAGGAGAAAGCAGGTCTCGCACAGGCCGCACGCAACCTCCCTGGCGTCGACGTCGTCGCNGCCAAGGANCTTTGCGCAGAAGACCTCGCACCCGGTGGCGACATCGGACGACTGACGGTCTTNACCAAAGCGGCGTTGGAGGCCATGAACTGAGGTGATACCATGAACGCATACGACATCATCATNCAACCCTGGCTGACGGAGAAATCCATGGAGGCTCGAACCACCGAGCAACGCCTGGAATTCCTCGTCCGACGCAGCGCCACCAAAGCGCAGATCGCACGAGCCGTTGAGACCATCTTCGACGTGGAAGTCGCCAAGGTGAACGTTCGAAACTCCAAGCATGGAAAGCACGCTTCGGTGAAGCTTGCTGAAGGTTATGACGCAGAAGACGCCGCCATGCGTCTGGGAGCATTCTGAGGTGAATCATCATGGGTAAGAGAATTCGTGCACAACGCAAAGGTTCCTCGCCGCGCTACCGCGTGGCCAGNCACCGGTTCCCAGGAAAGAACCGCATGCCCCGTGAGAAAGACGTGGTTTGCGAGGTCACCGAGCTGGTCCACAGCCCCGTCCACAGCGCCCCGNTGGCTCGCATCAAGACGCCNGACGGCGACACCACGCTCGTGGCCGCNACCGAGGGCATCTCCATCGGCAGCAAGGTGGCCATCGGCGACAACGTCGCTCTTCGTCCGGGCAACATCACGGAACTCGGCAACATTCCGGAAGGTACGGCGATCAACAACCTCGAACTGCGCCCCGGGGACGGNGGCAAAGTTGCCCGNTCTGCNGGCAACTCCTGCACCGTTGAATCTCGAATCGGCGACATGGTTCGTGTCCGCATGCCGTCCGGNGCCCTCAAGGAACTTCCAGCCAGGTGTCGAGCCACCATCGGCGTCCTCGCCGGTCATGGACGAGACGAGATGCCCATGCGNACGGCCGGCGCAGCTTACTACAAGGCCAAGGCTCGAGGCAAGCTCTACCCGCATGTTTCAGGTGTGGCCATGAACCCCGTNGACCACCCGCACGGTGGTGGAAACCACCAAGCCGTCCACGGACCAAACTCGGTCGCTCGTGGNACGCCGCCGGGTGCCAAGGTTGGCNTGATTGCACCACGTCGAACCGGTCGTGGCCGAGGTAAGAAAATTTGAGGTGATGATGCATGGCAAAGAANAAGAAGTCCTTTATGACCCCCAAAGCCAGTCGTCGAAAGGCCCGCAAGCGCCTNTCNACAACCTCGGCACGCGTCAAGAAAGAGTTCACCTACCGCGGTTTCACCATGGACGAACTCAGCAACATGCCCATGTGGCCCGAGAACGACGACGAAGACTACATCGTTGGCCTCCTCCCGTCCCGTGCTCGACGNAGCCTCGGACGAGGCATGTCGGTTGAAAACGAGCATTTCTTGGAACGAACCCGCCGCTCGGGCTCGAAAACCGTTCGAACCCACCGCCGCGACATGCCCATCCTCCCNGAGTTTGTTGGGCGTCGAATNGCCATCCACAACGGTCAACACTTTGTTGAGATCGACATCAAACCAGAGATGATTGGCCACTACCTCGGCGAATTCGCCGTGACACGACGTGGCGTGACCCACAGCGGTCCGGGTGTTGGTGCTACCCGCTCGTCCAAGCACGTACCGTTGAAGTGAGGTGAACAAGATGGCAAAGCGAAATCAATTGGATCGACGNTCACGTCGACGACAACTCCCGCAGTCCGGCTACACCCAGCTCCTTCAAGGCAACCGTTTGGCCACGGCTCGTGCNTCCAACGTGGACATGCACGTNAAGCACTGCTTCGAAATCTGCCGTGCGGTCAAGAACAAGACGGCCGGTGAAGCCGTTGCCTACCTCAACGAAGTCCTGCGCATCGATTCTGACCGAGCCGATGTCCGACGCAAGGCCGCTGCTGTCCCCTTCCGTCTTGGAAGCGGGAACAAGCGAAAGCGTCGGTCTGGACCCTCGATGGTCGGACACCGCAAAGGTGGCATTGGACCNGGACGCTACCCTGTCAAGGCATCCCGTTCGATCATCAAACTTCTCGAAAGCGCCATGGAAAACGCACGGTTCCAATACGAAGACATCGATGCAGAAGAAATGGTCATCACGCACATCGCAGCCCACCGNGGGCCCATTCGNAAGGGATTCATCCCGCGTGCCCGCGGCCGAGCCACGCCCAGNAACCACTACCGCGTGAACTTGGAGGTCTTTTTGGAAGACATGAACGCTGTTGGCGACGAATTGGAGGACGACTTCTGAGGTGAACATCATGAGCAAGCAAAGCATTCTACGAACCATCGTTGACCGAAACGTTGAGCGTTTGCTGGTCCGCGAATTCCTCATGAAGAACACCTCCAAGTCCGGATTNGGCGGNCTTGACATCCGCCGAACGCCCGGTGGAACCGAGGTCACCGTCCACGCCGAACGACCCGGAATGGTCATCGGTCGAAAGGGCAAGATCATCAACGATCTCCAGAAGCGTCTCGACCAAGAGTTCACCCTGACCAACCCCAAACTCAAGGTGGAAGAGGTCAAGAATCCAACCCTGAACGCTCAGGTGATGGCCGAGAAGATCGCCTCTTCGCTCGAGCGAGGCTGGTACCACCGACGCTCCTGCCACAGCGCNGCTCAAAACATCATGGACGCTGGCGCTCGCGGCGTCATCGTGACGGTCGCTGGCAAACTTACGGGTTCTCGAAATCGAACCGAGAANTACATCCGAGGCCACGTCAAGTACTGCGGTGAAACCGCACTGCAGCACATGGACAAGGGCTACTCCGTTGCCGTGAAGAAACTCGGCACCATCGGTGTCACCGTTGAAATCATGCGCCCTGGCACCCGCCTGCCGCACGANATCAGCATCTTTTCGGAAGAGGAANTGAAAATCCAAGCNGCTCTGGAAGCCGCCGAAGAGGAGGGTTCGGAGTGAGTTACGTCTCCAACCGTGAGATTGCTTCGATGAGCGCTGAAGCGCGAGAGGCCCGCCTTCTCGAACTTCAGGAGGAACTCCTTCAACTTCGAGCCGANAAGGCGCTCGGNGGCACGCCGTCCAACATGGGTGCGTACAAAGCCACTCGACGAAGCATNGCGCGCCTGAAGACGCACATGAACAACGACCAGTAAACAACGAGGTGATGAAGAACAATGGCGGCGATTTGCAACGTTTGCGGACTACCCGGAGAACTGTGCATCTGTCAAGAAATTGCAAAAGAGCAACAAAAAGCCATTCTCTCAACCGACCGAAGACGCTACGGAAAAATCGTAACAAAAGTGGAGGGCATTGACGACGCAGCGATTGACATCAATCAACTGGCAAAACTCCTGAAGAACAAATGTGCAGCAGGCGGAACGGTGAAAGGACGATTGATTGAACTTCAAGGAGATCACAAAAAGAAAGCTGCTCAAGTGCTTAGGAACAACGGATTCAATGTGGAGGTGCGATGATATGGACGAACACAATCAATCATGGATCGGACGCTCGCTGAGCGTCACTTCCTCCACCGACCCCACGCTCGTGGGGCGAAAGGGTATCGTGGTCAACGAAACCCGCAACACCATCGCTCTCCTCGAGGGCGCTCAACGCACGGTCCTGAACAAGACCAGCATCGCATTCACCGTTGACAACAGCGCTGTTGTCATCCAAGGGGCCATGGTGGGTCAACGCCCCGAAGACAGNATCCACCGAACATACAGGAAGGCATGATACGATGGCACAACATCGAGACATTGGTATTGACGTGAAAGCTCCCGCCGGTGAGTGGGATGGGGACATGAACTGCCCGTTTTACGGNAGTTTGCGTCTTCGAGGCCAAGTGCTTGAGGGAACCGTCTCAAGCGTTGGCATGCAGAAAACGATCACCATCGAGCGACACAACGTTCGATACATGAAGAAGTACGAGCGATTTGAGAAGCGAACCAGCGTCGTTTCCGCTCATCTTCCGGCGTGNATTGGGGAGGTCAACATCGGCGACAACGTGAAGGTCATGGAGTGCCGACCGCTCTCAAAGACCGTTGCGTTCTGTGTCATTGAAAACTCCGGAGGTGTTGTTTGATGAAGGGCATCGCAGGAAAGCAAACCCGTGGTCTGCCAACGGCAGCCCGCCTTCACGTCGCTGACAACACCGGCGCAAAGGTCGTTCAAATCCTGAACGTGCTGAAACTCGGTGGTACCATGCGTCGATACCCCTCCGCAGGCGTTGGCGACATGGCCAAGGTCTCGGTGAAGAAGGGAACGCCCGACACCCGCCGACAAATGTTCAACGCCGTCATCATCCGACAGCGCCGTCCGTTCCGCCGTGTTGACGGAACGTGGGTGCAATTCGAAGACAACGCNTGCGTCATCGTCAACGAAAAAGGCGACGTCACCGGTTCCGACATCAAAGGACCCGTGGCCCGTGAGGCAGCCGAACGCTGGCCTCGTATCGCAGCCAATGCAAAGCAAATCGTGTGAGGGAACATCATGGTCAAGAGTATGAAACCAGGAAAGCAACGCAAGGCGCACTTCAATGCGCCCATGCATCAAAAGCGAAAGCGGGTCGCAGCGCGGCTGCAACTNGCCAAGCCCGATGCTCGTTTNGCCGGTGTGCGAACGGTCACCGTTCGTGTCGGCGACATCGTCATGGTCACCCGTGGCGACCAAGCCCACGGTGGCAAGCGCCACGGTGGAAAGCGAAACAGCGAGGCCCTCACGGGGGCCGTGCTTCGAATCGATTCAGAAAAAGGACGGTTGTACATTGAGGGTGTCAAGGTCACAACCAAGTCCGACAACAAGGAAGAGGCGATCCCAGTGCACGTCTCGAACGTGGTGGTCACGCAACTCGATGAGTCGGACCGCCTCCGAATCGCAAAATTGACTGGGAACAGGAGTTGAATGAGATGAGCAGCAACCACTTGAAGCGCTTGGCCATGCCCCGAAGCTGGCCCCTGCCACGAAAGACCTCGGTCTGGGTCACTCGACCCACGCCCGGTGCTCACTCGCTTGAACTTTGCATGCCGATCACGCTCGTCGTTCGAGACGTGCTCCACCTGGCCAAGACCGCCCGTGAAGTTCGCTTTATTCTCCACAACGAACTCGCAAAAATCGACGGTCGAGTCGTCAAGGACACCCGTCGCGGTGTTGGTTTGATGGACGTCCTGACCCTCGGTGAGGACAACTACCGCTGCGTGCTCGACCACAACGGTCGTCTTCAATACCGACCCATCAGCGCCGAAGAAGCGGCTTGGAAAGTCTGCCGAATTGAGGGAAAGACCACCATCAAGGGCGGTCGAACCCAACTCAACCTCCACGACGGTCGCAACATCATCGTTGACGATCCCAGCGAGTACAACACCGGCGATTCGCTGAAGTTGAACCTCCCGGACCAAGCGATCATCGAACACATCCGCTTTGGTGAGGGCACCCGCTGCTACCTCATCGGTGGTGCTCACGCAGGTTCAACGGCCAGCGTGAAGGAATACATCGTCAAGCGTTCCAGCATGCCCAACGAGGTCCAATTCGACGACTTCGGCACGGTGGCTCGAAACGTGTTCGCCATCGGCGATGCCAGCATCCCGCTTACGGAGGTGGCTGAATGAGCGCCGAGATGAACCCCATGAACCAACTGCGCATCACGAAGGTGTGCGTGAACATCGGTGTGGGCGAAGGCGGCGAGCGTCTCGTGAACGCTGAGAACGTGCTCGAGATGGTGACCGGCGTGAAGCCGCAACGCACCCTCGGTCGCATCCAAAACCGAGACCTGAAGGTCCGCGTGGGTGCGCCCATCGGTTGCAAGGCAACGATGCGCAAGCAAGAGGACATCAAAGCCTTCTTGACCAGTGCGTTCGACTGCCGAGAGAACACCATCCCGGCGTGGAACTTCGACCGAGAAGGCAATCTTTCCTTCGGCGTCCGAGACTACACGGATTTCCCCGGTCAGAAGTACGACCCCGACATCGGTATCTTTGGTATGGACATCACGGCGGTCTTGGAACGTCCGGGTCACCGCGTGAGCCGTCGCCGACGAGCGAAGAGCAAGGTCGGATCGAAGCACCGAGTCTCGGCTGACGAGTCGCGAGCTTGGTTCGTTGAGAACTTCAACATCAACATCCTGGAGGAGTAAACATGGCAAGAGATCACGGAGAACGAATTGGACGAACCATCGGATGCCGCCGATGCGGACGTAAGCGAGGCCTGATCCGCCGCCACGGATTGAGGATATGCCGACAGTGCTTCCGAGATGTGGCACCGGAAATCGGCTTCAAAAAGATGAACTGAGGAGGAATATGAATGCAATTTGATCCATTGAACGACGCACTCGTCAAAATTTTCAACGCCGAGCAGGCGGGCAAATTCACCGTTGAACTGGCCCCAGCCTCGAAACTTCTCGGCAACGTGCTNAACATCATGCAGACCTCCGGCTACGTCGGCTCCATCGACCGTGTTGAAAACGGCCGAGGCGACGCCTACGTGGTGGAACTNCGTGGAACCATCAACCGCTGCGGTACGGTCAAGCCCCGCCACAGCGTTCGTCGACAAGAATACGAGAAGTGGGAGACGCGCTACCTCCCAGCCCGAGATTTTGGCCTTCTCATCCTGACGACCAACTCCGGCGTGATGCATCACTACGATGCAAAGGACGCTCGAATCGGCGGCAAACTGCTGGCNTACGTGTATTGAGGTGAACAACATGGTAAAACTCGACAGAATCGAACACATCGTAACCATCCCTGAAGGCGTGACCGCCGACATCAGCGAAGATGGCGTCGTGACCATCTCGGGNCCGAAGGGTTCCCTGTCCCGCTCGTTTGAAAGCGACGTGATCCAGCTGTTCCAAGACGGCTCCGGCCTCGTGGTGCGCGTGGACCTTCCTCGCCGAAAGCAGCGTGCNCTGGCAGGAACATGGAACGCTCACCTCAACAACATGGTCAAGGGCGTGACCGACGGCTTCACGTACAACCTGAAGGCCTTTTACTCCCACTTTCCCATGACGTTGGCCGTGAACGGCAACACCTTCCAGGTGAACAACTACTTCGGGGAGCGCGTTCCACGAACGGCGCACATCCTCGACAACGTCAACGTCAAAGTGTCCAACAAGGTTGAGGTCACCGTTTCCGGAATCGACAAGGAAGCGGTTGGCCAAACCGCAGCCAACATCGAACGCTGCACGACCGTGAAAAAGCGAGACCGACGTGTCTTCCAAGATGGTATTTACCTCTTGAACAAGGAGTGATTGAAATGGCAGAAGATTACGAATCAATGACCGTTGCGCAGCTCAAAGAGTTGCTGAAGGAAGNNGGCCTCCCNGTTTCCGGTAAGAAATCCGATCTCATCGCNCGACTGCACGAAGCAGCCGGCGAAACCGAAGAGATGGTNGAGGACGNNGCTCCTGTNGAGGANGTCGAGGAAGAGGACAGCTGGGACGACGAGGACTGGGACGATGAAGACGAGGACGTCTACATGGTCAAGCAAAAGCCCGTTCTCGACGACGACATGAAAGCAGCCCTTGCACTTCGTGCCGCTCAAAAGAAGAAGACACCCTCNTTCCGCAGAACCGAATGGTTCCGGTACAAGCGACTTTCCCGCTCGGGATGGCGCGCCCCCCACGGGATGGACAACAAACAGCGCAGGAATTACAAGTACCGTGGCTCCCTGGTGCGAATCGGTCACGGAAAGGTGGCTGCTGCNCGTTTCCTCCACCCGTCTGGATTCCGTGAGGTGATGGTTCACAACGTCGCCGATTTGGAAGCCGTTGACCCCGAAACCGAGGCCGCCCGTGTGGGCGCTACGGTCGGCGGTCGAAAGCGGGAACACATCTACGCACGAGCCGATGAACTCGGTGTTCGTGTCCTGAACCGACGGAGGGATGTTTGATGCAAATCACCAATCAGAAGCGAATCGCCGCACGCCTGCTTGGCTGCGGTGCAAACCGAGTGTGGATCAACCCACTGTACGTGGACCAGGTCGCCTCGGCGGTCCAAACCGATGACATNCGTGAGTTCATCGACGAGGGTTGGATTCGCGCAAAGCCGGTCAAGGGCACCTCACGTGTCCGCGCTCGTGCTCGACTCGAACANAAGCGCAANGGNCGCCGNAAGGGCCAGGGAACNCGTGCGGGAACGGCCAACGCTCGCAACCCTCGAAAGAATCGATGGATGCGCACCATTCGAAGCCAACGCCGAGTGCTGAAGGAACTTCGAGAGGACAACACCATCCAGCCGTCCCAGTACCGCCGCTACTACCTCAAGGCCAAGGGCGGTTCGTACCGTTCCATTGCGCACATGCGCTCGCAGATGGTCCTCGAGGGCGTTGAATTCAAAGGAGGCGATGAGTGATGGCAGGAAACAACCGACGCTCCATCTTCCGACGACGAAAGGCCGGTCTGACCGACTACCGTCGCCGCCTCAAGCTTCTCCGAGGCCAGAAGGCTCGTGCCGTTGTCCGCATCTCAAACACGCGCACGACGTGCCAACTCGTNACCTGGGCGGCCGACGGCGATCTCGTGTCCGTTTCGATGACAGGATCGGATTTGGTCAAGAAGTACGGCTGGCCGAGCAACCGCTCGCTCAAGTCCGTNCCCGCTTCCTACCTGGTTGGCTTCGCCATGGGCAAAGCTGCCGTTGCCTCCGGNACCGANGAAGCGGTTCTGGACATCGGTCTCGCAGCCAGCACCCGAGGCGGCCGTGTGTACGCCGCCCTCAAGGGCATGAGCGATGCAGGCCTNNNCATTCCACACAGCGAAGACGTCTACCCCGATGAGGACCGTTTGAACGGTGCTCACATCGACGGCGGTCTCGCTGGAGAAATTGAAACCACCAAGAACACCATTGAGGGGGCCTACTGATGAGCGAAGAAGACATTCAACCCATGGCGCCGGGCTTGTTGCAGGCATACGCACCAGAAGAAGCCGATGAGATGCCCGACCCTCGCCGTCGTCGCCGCAATCAAGACGACCCGATCGCCAACCTGCGAAAGTGGGAGCCTCGCACCCGACTGGGTGCCGCGGTCATGGCCGGCAAAATCATCACCTACGAAGCTGCGCTGGCCTCCGGCCTTCCCATTCGTGAGGTGGAAATCGTCGACGCTCTCATCCCNGACCTCGAGGACGAGGTCATCGATGTCAACATGGTTCAACGCATGACCGACAGTGGACGGCGAGTTCGCTTCAACGTCATGGCGTGCGTGGGCAACCGCAACGGCTACGTCGGACTCGGCATGGCCAAGGCCAAGGAAGTCGCCACCGCCATCCGCAAAGCCATCACGGCCGCNAAACTGAACCTCATNTCGGTCCAGCGTGGAAACGGCTCGTGGGAATCCTCCCCCGGCCCAGGAAACACCGTCCCGTTCAAGGTCAACGGTCGTGCCGCCTCAACCCGTGTGACGCTGATGCCAGCGGCCAAAGGAAAGGGCCTGGTCATCGGTCAGACCGGCAAGAGCGTTCTTCAGCTCGCCGGCATCGAGGACGTGCTGTCCCGTACCAAAGGACAGACCCGCACAACCATCAACTACGCCGGTGCCACATTCAATGCGTTGAAGAACATCAACACGACCCGTGTCACCAACGCCCAGCGTGAAAATCTCTACATCCACACCGGGAGGAAGAATGCATGACGTTCATCGTTGTCCGAGCCCGAAGCGACGTGAAGGTGGAGCGATCCATTCGTGAAACCATGGGCTACATGAACCTGACACGCGTCAATCACGCCGTCATCATTCCCGACAACCCGCAATACCGCGGCATGCTCCAGAAGGCGAAGGACTACATCACGTGGGGCCAAGCCGATGCCGCTATGGTCGAGCGCATGCTCTCCGAGCGCGGCCGCATGGTCGGCGACGCACCGTTGACCGATGCCATTGTCGCAGAACACACCGATTACNCNACCATCGCTGACTTCGCAAAAGCCATCACGGCCGGCGAGGCCAACGTGAAGGACGTTCCGGGACTGAAGCGCGTGTTCCGCCTGCACCCTCCCCGAGGGCCGAAAGGTTGGGGCGGCATCAAGCGCAGTTTCGTTGTTGGCGGAGCGCTCGGTTCTCGAGGCGACGCCATTGTCGACTTGGTCGACCGCATGATTTGAGGTGAACAAGATGGGTACCAAAGCAAACAAACACCGTGGACGCAACCGCTACCACGGTCGAGGAAAGAAAGCAGGTCGNGGCGCTGGAAAGCGTGGAGGACGAGGCAACGCCGGTATGAACAAGCATCGCGTCATGACGCGCATCAAGTACATGCCCAAGCACTGGGGCATGCACGGATTCAACCGCCATCCGTCNCTCCGAACCGTGTACGTGACCGCCAACGTTGGACAACTCGAAGAGATGGCCAACGGCGCAGACACCGTTAACTTGACCGAGATGGGCATCGACAAGCTCCTCGGNAGNGGACAAATCCGCACCGCACTGACCGTCATCGTNGACGAAGTCAGCGCTCGAGCCTCAGAAAAGGTCGCTGCCGCCGGTGGCACCGTCGAGGCTGGAGACGACGACTGGGACGACGAATGGGAAGAAGAGTGAACCTCAACAGGTGATTCACAATGAAGCACAAGCCAATTCCATGGGCCATCGCACTGACCGGTGTCCTGTACTACGCACTTCTGATCTACTGGCAAAGCGATGAACTGTCCGGCAGCGGGCAAGCCCGAGACGCAGCCGTCTTNGGCCTGGTCTTCTCCGTGATTTACGTGGCCTACTGCATGCTGTGTTTCCAAAAGGACCTNCCACCGGGGCTCAAAGACATGCCGTTCGTTGGCCGATACGGTAAGCTCACCGGCTGGCTCGCCTTCGGCGTCATTGCCGTTTGGTACGTCCGTCCCTCTGCCTGGGGCGGCTACGACGAAGGCGTCGGCTTCTTCCTNGTGGGCATTCTTCTGCTCGGGTTTGCNGCCGCAGCCATCCTGACGTGCTTCATGTGGAGCGGCGACCAAAGCAGCCGTCTTTACGCCCTCAGCCGGTTTGTCGACGTCTACCCCACCATCACAAAACCGGAGCGCCACGTTCGGTTCAACGAGAAGATGTGGACCACCACNTTCGTGCTCATCATCTACTTTGCAATGACCAACGTGATGTTGTTCGGCCTTTCGGGTCAAGCACTGGANTTGTTCAGCGGGTTCCGTTCAATCATGGCCGGTGCGTCGGGNACGATCATGCACTTGGGCATCGGCCCCATCGTNACGGGTTCCATCATCATGCAGCTGTTCGCAGGTGCCAAAATCATTCGTCTCGACCTCAGCAACTCCGAAGACAAAGCCATGTACCAAGGCGTTCAGAAACTCCTTGTTCTCATCATGATTCCAATCGAATCGATTCCTCAAACCTACGGGTTCCTCGACCCGAGCGAGTGGCTCATCGACGCTTACGGNCTGGGTTGGGCCAACTTTGTCATCGTCGCTCAGTTGTTCGCAGGNTCCTACCTNGTGTTCCTGCTGGATGAACTCGTCAGCAAGTGGGGCATCGGATCCGGTATCTCGCTGTTCATTGCTGCGGGTGTCGCACAATCCACCTTCGTCGGTACGCTCTCTCCGCTCGCCACCACCACCGGTGCACCCTACTCCATCCAGAACCCGCCCTCGGGAACGNTGCCGATGATTTTCTACATGTTCCGTGAATCAACCAACTACGAGATGATCCAAGCCAACGGGTTCGAAGTGATGTTGTTGACGCACGTCAACCCCGTGGCGGCCCTCGTGTCGTCGATCATCGTGTTCTTGGTCGTGGCCTACGCAGAATCGAGCAAGTTGGAGNTGCCGCTGACCCACGGTAAGGTCCGTGGCCACCGTGGTAAGTACCCGATTCGACTGGTGTACGCCTCGAACATTCCCGTCATTTTGATGGCGGCTCTCCTGGCCAACATCAACATGTTTACNCTCCTGTTCTGGAGCCATCCGACGCTGAGCCANACGCCGATCCTCGGTCAAAACGGTTGGGCATCAGCGTCAGCGTTCATCGGCACGTACGAGCCGGGACAAACAACGGCCTCAGGAGGGTTTGCCTGGTACGCCAGCATGGTCAACGGCGTGAACGACTGGCTCATTCCGCTGTTGAATCAGCAGGGCGACGTGTTCGGTCACTCCTTGACGCAAATCATGGTCCACGTGGTNTTTTACGTGGCCTTGATGACCGTCGGTTCGATGGTCTTCGCCAAGTTCTGGATCGACACCACCAACATGGGCACGAAGGACGTCGCCAAGCAAATCGAGCGCACGGGCATGCAGATTCCCGGGTTCCGAAAGAACCCCAAGGTCNTGGAGAAGATCCTCGANAACTACATTCCNCCCGTGACCTACTTCTCNGGNGCGTTTGTCGGGCTGCTCGCCGCCGGCGCAGACCTGTTGGGTACGGTGGGTAATGCGACCGGTACGGGTCTGTTGCTGGCCGTCGGTATCATCCTGCGAACCTACGAGCAGATTCAGAAGGAACAGGCCATGGAAATGCATCCGATGATTCGCCAGTTCTTCGGTGCCGAGTAAACCCTGAAATAGCGGTGTTTTGACNAACATCCATGGGCGANTCCCCCCTGTTGTGGCTTGATGGCCCACCTCGGATTTCCCAAAAAGGCCGTCTGACNATCATCGACGGGGACGACCACGTCTCCACNCGGGACAAAATCTTCGGAGCATCTTTTTTCTTGTTGGGTGCAGGTTTCATGCTCCTTTGGAGCCTGGGCGTNTACNTNGCNACGNGNGNTNNTTTGGTCGNCGATGNCNNCGANNNTGNNGNNTNCTGCGATGACGTTGAAGACTACAACCTAACGCTGGGTGCGAATCCGTTGTATTGNGGCGAGGTGATGGTACAAGAGAGCGTTGCGATCGAAATCAGTGAGGACCAGCACGTACGAGAGCGATCGTACTGCCNCGTCGAGTATGAAGGCGAGGAGGAATGCGTGCAAGATTACCGATGGGAGAACATTGACATCTTCGTGGTTTACGGATTTATCGACGACGAGGGTCGCTACCGTTGCGATCACTTCCTTTCGTCCGCNGAGTTACCCNACGATTGGAGGGTGGAGGACATCGACGATGATTTCAGCTACCCGGAGTGGTGCGATTCGACGGATACAAATCAGGAAAATCGTACCTACGAAGAGGGCGCTCATCCTCACGATGGGGTTTGGTTGTATTGGGGGAACGTCGANGANATGCGACTCTACGTTGAAGCCATCAAATTTGAAGACGGCCAATTAGAAGTTCAATGGCTTCGTTCTGTGGAGACCATGGGCTCCGAGGGATTCTCCACGGGCGCCTCCAACGATTCGGATGATGACTTCGGAAGATGGGTCTTGTGTTGCACTGTCCCCATCGGACTTCTGTTCCTGCTCGGTGTCGACCGCCGCCGCGACGTGCTTGTACTGGACCGTGAAAATGAGAAAATCACCAGAAAGAGGGCGGGTTGGCTCCCGTCAATCCCAGAGGTTTGGTCCGATGCATCGTTCAAAAACGCCCGTGCGAGGTCAAAATCCTTCGCCTCATGGGAGACGGAAAACAATGAGGCCCAGTCGGGTTTTGAGGTTGTTTTGCCCGTGGAGGATGAGGGTGAGGAAACACTGTTGTTTGTCGATCTCTCAAAGAGCTCTGAGCCCCAAGAAAAAATCATGAAGCANGTGCTTGCGGCCATGGGTGCCGAACNGTCCGCCACGGAACCGATGGGNGANNNGAACGAGAANAAGCCNAAAAAGAGCAAGCCTGTGAAAGGTGGGCCGTGGGGCTACAAGCCGGCCGAAGGGAGCACCTCCTCGTCTGCTTCGGCAGGTGAGGACCAAGGCACCGACGCTGCGTTGATGGACTCGTTTTGGTCCGTTGAC
>NZMN01000044.1 GCA_002694525.1 Methanobacteriota archaeon | reverse complement strand
TTGCTCCTCACCCAAAGTTTGAGAAAGCGGGCGGAGTTGTGCGATTGCCCGGTATTTTGAAGGTGGTTGAGCTAGCAAACAAAATCGAAGGAATGAGAACTGTTTCCTGGAAAAACATGATCCTAGAATTGTATCAAACCGACCAACATACACGTTCAAGGAAAGAGATCGCGGACGCTTTATCTATTCGAAGACAGAGTGTGGAACACATGTACAACGGAAGACCTGATACGAAAGGTCTGTCGGCCACAGGCCTCAAGCGCGCAGGGGTCGTAGAAGATGTCATCATCATGCCAGACAGCAGGTCAGCCCCAAGAAAAGATCTCAAGTTAACTCCACTCGGGGAGGAAGTAGCACGTTACTTGGCGAATAAATCGCTCTGATTTTGTCGTGCGTATTCACTTTGCGGTTTAACGAACTATCCAGTTGACCACCAGCATCGATACCGTGATGACGACCAGCGCCTCGAGCAGCACGCCGTGGTACGCACAGGCACCAAGGATCACCGCAGCGGGCAAGCCGGCCGTTCGGAGCAGTTTTGGCCACGTCAAGAGGCCTCTTGGCGGCTCGTCGAGGTAGGGCGAACCCGGCATTTCAATCGCTCTTGACGGCTTGAACGACGATTTCCACGAGGGCGTCGGCGGGAAGGGCATCCACGGCGAACGCGGCGCGAGTAGGTTTGACCTCAACGCCCTCGAGCCATGCGCCGTAGACTTCGTTCATCGGGGCGTAGTACTCCATCGTTTTGAGGAGCACCTGCACGACCACGAGGTCGTGTTTGGAGGTGCCGGCCTCGGCGAGCAGGGCATCGATTTTTTCGAGGGTGCCTCGCGTCTGAGAAACGATGTCGTCGCCGGCATCGATGTTGATCTGACCCGACAGCCAGACGTGGTTTCCCACCACCACAGCGGGTGTGTACGGGGCGTAGGTTTTGCTTCCTGGAGGGGTGATGCCGACTTTGCTCATGCCCTCCCGTCCTCGAACCTCGCCCATCAACTTCTCCATCCGATGCCTTGAGGGTGACCACCCCCTGCCATGGCCATGCGCACCTGTTGGGTTCTCGACCACCCAGCGCACGTTCGCTTGCTGGCCGAGTTCCTGCGCAACGGCACCACCGCCGATCTCATCGTCGCCTGCGACCGGCCTGAGGTTCAAGCCATGCTCGAACAGGGCGACGGTCGTCTGCCTCGTCGCAGGACGCTCTGGGTTCCTCGCCCGGTGGGTGATGGGCGTCGACGAAAAGCAGTGCAGCGTCTTCGTCTCGTTCAGCGTTTTGTTCAAGCGGCCAGCAAGGACGGCCAGGGGCCCGTTGAGCGCGTGGTGGGTGTGGGCGCAGCCCTGGAACTGTTCGCCACGAAACCTCGCTGGTGGCGTCGGTCAACCGTGCGAGAGCGGTGGTACATCACCGACACCGAAGTAAATCACCTCGCCCATCGCATCGCCACGGACGCTGCCACGCACACCGTTGTGCCGACGCACTGGGAGGAGCGCCTCGACGGGGGGTTCCTCGCCTCGTTCACGGGCGTCGTGCATCGGCTGGATGGTTTGCACGGCCACGTGCATCTCATCCCTCATCGTCGCCCGTCAGCGGTTTCTTCTCCGCCTCGAGTTCTCGTTCGCCGACTGAAGGGCGATGGGGTTCACGACGGAAACGAGATCGCCTCGTTTCCCGAGGGTGCGCTGGACGGCTTGGCCATCACCCTCGCCGACGAAAACAAGTACAATGGCGAGCCCTGGGAACTCGACCGTGAGTTGGCGGCCCACGACGGTGTCATCACGCAATCGGTGACCCTGGCGAGCGAGGCTGCCCTGCTGGGCACGCCGGTGCTGCTCATCTCCTCGGCAGAGCGAGGTTTCCTCAACCGTCTCGAGCAGGAGGGTGCCCCGCTGTTCCGCTGGCGGGGGACNGGGNCCGAGGAGGAGTGGCTGGCCGTTCAGGCCCAATTTTTAGCGGGTTTGCACCTCACCGATGCCCTCGATGCCGCCGATTGGCCGGANGCAAAATCACAACTTTCCAGCTGGCTGCATCNGCGGTGAGGCACCGTNCGTGAGGACNNTNTGCAACCATTCGGCTTAAACAGAGGNTGTCGCTGTGNGCAACCGTGTCTCGCAAGGCCGCCATGGCGACGGTTGCGCTGATGTTGTCGGCGATGCTGGCGGGTTGTTTGGATTCTTCAGGAGAAACGNTGTCCGTTGAGGTCACCTACGAATCCACCAGCGCCACCATCGTTGANCGATGGGTGGACGGGGAACTGGTNGAAGCGNCGTACCCTGTGCTGATGTTTGACTTCAATCGCTCCGTGACCACAGGGGAGTTCATCCAGTTCTCGGTCATCGGTGAACACGCCGTTGGTTCNTCCCCGGCCGCCGAATCGACGGTTGTGCAAGTCGAATTCAGAAAACACGGGTTGCAAGAACTGACCTTTGCTGCGGATGTTTCCGGCGCAAACCCTTCGNAGTTGNACGAGGCGTTGCCGACAGCGACGGTTCGAATCGAAAAGCGGATTGAATGGAGCGAGTCCGCNACCAACGACCCCATGCCGATGCCCATTGACACTCGAAACGANGCTGGTGTTGAGCCCGCCAGCGCTCTNGTCATCGAATCCACCGTGTTCAATCCNGACCTCATCGCNAACATCGGGGGAGGCAGGGACGTGGAGGTGTTCTGGGAACTCATCGACAGCACGCAGGTCGCCTGTCAATCGCAACCGGGTACCGTCAGCGAGGGGGAATCAGCAACGTGGAAGACCTTGGACTTCGACACCTCGGATGCNCACGAACTTCGCGTNAATTACGAGGAAGGACAGGACGCAATCGAGGTCGAGCAGGTGGCNTCCATTCAATACGAGCACCTTGAGACGTCGCCCGCCCTTTGAGGCCCTAACAGCAACCTTCTTCCCGTTGTGGAGCCACCACAAAGGAGACTTTGTCGACGCCNTGAAACGCTTGAAGTCGTGCGATGGTGGTTCGGAAATTCGCTGCTGTNCCGATGGCGTGCATTACATCGACACAGGTGTGGCTGTGCGACAGGCAGTTGTGGTTGTAAGAGGTGATGTTCAACTCGTCGGAATGCCGCACATCAACGAGTTTGGATTCTGCATGGTGTTGAAANTAGATGACAATGTGGCCCTCAATCACCAAATCATCGGCCATTTTNTCCANTTCACCACGTCGTTTNAGATCAGCAAACGCAACGGCGGCGTCCCTCATGAATCGACTTCGGTTTTTGTANCCAGCAGCCTCCATCAGCCCCGTCANATCTCTGGCGAAATCGTCGTCAACGCTCAGGGAAATGATTTTGCTCATGCCNCGTCGCCATCGTCTCCATTTATAATAATACACTATGACCTGTTTATTAGTCGTGATTATATACTAATGGTGGAACGGAAGGCCATGACCACCCAGTGGCAACGAGCCCTTATTGCAAGCCTTTTGTTGATTCTCTCCAGCCTCGCAGGCTGCCTGGGAGGCGACGAAGAACCAGAATCCGCNACCGTCATNGCNTCGACGTACCACGTGGCGCAACTGGCTGAAGCCGTCGGAGGCGGCCTCGTCGACGTCGAGATGATGAGCACCTCGAACGTGCCTGTCCACGACTACGAGCCAAGTGCAACGGACATCATCCGCCTGAANAGTGCTGATGTCTTCCTCTATCACGGCCTGGGCTTGGAGCCCTGGGTCGATGGGGCCNTTGCCGACTTGGCCGCTGACGGNCCTGCAGTGTACTCCACCCACGCCATGCCCAGCGGTGANGACACCCTTGACTTCCAGACCATTCTCATCAACAAACTTTGCACCNCGATGACCGGACCGGCCACAACCGACGTTCACACCCTCGCACATCACCCCCACGAAGCCGAGGAGCTTCACGGCGATGACGGCGGCCACAACTTNGCCTTCCCCGACCACGGCGAGGAGCACGATCACGACGAAGAGGAACACGACCACGACGAAGATGAGCACGACCACGGCGACCACGATGCGCTCAGCCCGGAGATGACGTTTGACAACCCCGAGGGCTGCGATGCTGGAACGTCGATCAACGTGTTCCACATGGAAGCAGGCGAGTACATGCTTGAATTTGAGTCGGAAAGCGAGGATCCGTTCCGCATGGCCNTTGCGGGCATGGGTGGCGCACACGACCACGGCCACGACCACGGCGACCACGGNGANNANGGCNACNANGNNGAAGGCCACGNNGAAGAAGGNCANGAGGAAGAAGGCCACGAGGAAGAAGGCCACGAGGAAGAAGGCCACGAGGAAGAAGGCCACGAGGAAGAAGGCCACGAGGAA
>NZMN01000043.1 GCA_002694525.1 Methanobacteriota archaeon | reverse complement strand
GACATCGGCCGAGTGTTTTTGAGCGAACTCGGCGGCTCGGCGTGGACGTTTGAAACCAACGGGAGTTCAGACGTTGTGCACCTTCAGGCCGTCGCCTCGGGTCATGTTGCCGTTGGTCATCTTCACCTCTCGCTCAATCACGACGTGACCGTCGTGCTCCATCTTTCCGGAGAATCGGCATGGACGGGACTGCACATTACCGGCGGGGTTGGTGCCAACGTCCGATCAGGGTTTGGACTGGTGAACGAACTATCGCCCAACGGCAAATTCCTTCACTGCGAAGACTGGTGCATCGGTCGGGACGCATCGTTGGAACTGGCTGGGCTTTCCATCGGTGGATTCCGGTGCAAGAGCGATGTTCGTACGAGATTTACAGCCCCCGGTGGGGAGTTGACTCAGGCGATTTCCGTCCACGGCACCGGGCAGCGACACATCGACCATCACATCGAGGTCCATCACGATCTNCCTCACACGAACTCGGCCCTCAGCATTCANGCAGCCTGCGACGACCAAACGCACTCCATTGCCACCGGCCTGCTCACCATCGCTGAGGGAGCCAACCACTGCGACGCCGGTCAGGTGTTCAAGAATCTCTTGCTGTCGGACAAAGCTCGTGCAGAGGCCATCCCCGAACTCGAGGTTCTGGCCGACGAGGTTGCCGCCGCTCACGGTGCCGCCAGCGCGCCGGTGGACCGAGANCAACTCCACTACCTCATGAGCAGGGGNCTGGACGAAGAGACGGCGGTTGCGCTCCTCATTGAAGGGTTCATGCAAGACGGGTTTTCAAGCCTCAAGAACCAAGCACTCGTGGACGAGATGCGAACCCGCCTGACCGTGCATCTGGAATGCGAACTGAAGAGGTGAGAACATGTCGCTGCGTGAACAATTTCCCATCCTCCAGCGCAAGGTGAACGGCCACCCGCTGGTCTACCTCGACAACGCCGCAACGACCCAGAAACCNCAGGTCGTGCTCGACGCCATGAACGCNTACTATTCGGAATCAAACGCCAACGTCCACAGAGCGGTTCACACGCTCGCAGGCGAGGCCACCGAAGGCTACGAGTCGTGCAGAANGAAACTCAAGNAACGGTTCAACGCCTCTCGTGCCATCATCACCAGCGGCACCACCGAAGCGATCAACCTTGTCGCCCACGCTTGGGGCCGAGCCAACCTGGAGAAAGGGGACGCCATCATTCTCACCGAAATGGAACACCATTCCGACATCGTTCCGTGGCAGATGCTGGCCGAGGAGCGCGGCATCGAGCTTCGCTACGTCCCGGTAACCCAGCACTTCACACTGGACATGGAGGCCTTTGCCCACGCGCTCGACGGCGCAAAACTGGTGTGCGTGGTCCACACCTCCAACGTCCTCGGCGTGCGGAATCCGCTTGAGGACATCATTNCGGCTTCCCACGCCGCTGGGGCCAAGGTGCTCATCGACGCTGCTCAGGGCGTGCCGCATTCAACCGTGGACTTCACGGCGTTTGGCGCCGATTTNATGGCCTTCTCCGCCCACAAAATGTGCGGTCCAACCGGCATCGGGGCGCTTCTGGTTCAACCCGANGCCTTCGAGGAAATGCAGCCGTTCATGGGCGGNGGCGACATGATCGAAACCGTAACCGTCGAGGGCTCAACCTACCAGACCAACGAGCACAAGTTCGAAGCCGGTACACCACGCATCGCCGAAGCCATTGGCTGGTCAGCNGCGCTCGACTGGATGGACTCTTTTGACCTNGACGCCGAGCACGCTCGGTTGGTCGAGATCGCTTCCTGGGTATCGGGTGAATTGCGAGCGATGGGCATGAGCGTGTACGGTCGCCACGACGAAGACGACGCAGCCGTGGTGTCCTTCCTTCACCCGACGATCAACAGCGAGGACATGGCTCATCTCCTCGACGCTCGCGGCTACGCCGTCCGAACCGGGCACCACTGCGCTCAACCGCTGCTCACCCGATTGGGCATCTCGGGGACGGTTCGAGCATCGTTCTACGTGTACAACACGCGNGAAGAAGCAGAAGGCCTTGTCCGTGAACTCAAAGAAATCGTGGAGAANTTCGCATGACCTTCTACCCCGCCGCCCTGCAGGAACTCATCGAAGAGTTCCAGGAGGTCGCNGACAAACGAGAGCGACTGGAAATGGTGTTNGAACTCGCCGACGAGGTGATGCTTCTCCCCGCCGACCAGTGGACCGACGACACCCGCATTCGTGGATGCCAATCCGAAGCCCACGTCAAAATCGGGCTGGAGGAAGGCCTTGTCCACATGGTTGGTGCAGCCGACGCCAAACTGGTTCAGGGTTTGATGGGTGTTTTGAGCATCGCCATTGAAGGGTTAACGCCCGCCCAAGCGGTTCTGGTGCCGGTTGACTTTGCTGAAGAAATGGGTTTGCTCAACAGTTTAACNCCCAGCCGGTCCAACGGTTTTCGAAACATGTACGANAAGGTCATGGACGAGATTCGTACGAGCGTGGAGTGAGCCAAATGACGACCAAAGAAGCCGTGATTGAGAAATTGGACGAGGTCGAAGACCCGGAATTGGACCTCTCCATTGTCGAACTCGGACTGGTTTACGACGTGCGCTTTGAACAAAANGACGGGGGCTTGCACGCCGAGGTGGATTTGACGCTCACGTCCCCCGGCTGTCCCGCTGCCCCTGAAATCATGGCTGCAGCCCACCGAGCCGCCCTTCAGACCGACGGTCTCGATTCCGTTCACATCAACCTCGTTTGGACCCCTCGATGGGACCCGAAGATNCACGCCAGCGAAGACGCTCGCATGGACATGGGCATCTGGGATTGAGAGGCACNGCTCAATCAGGCCTGAACAATCTTGAAGTCAAGCCGGGGAGCCCTCGGCTCATGCGACCCGTCCACCTCGTGTTGATGCTGGTCGTGCTCACGTCTCTTTCGGGTTGCTTGGGCTCCTCAGACACTTCCGGTGAAGCACCCGGCACCTACACCGTCGAATCCACGTTGACGTCCATCGAAGTCGAGACCAAATCCGCCTACTATCAGGACGGCCAGGCGGTGGACTGGACGGTCGAATCCAGCGGTGTGGCGGACGCCGTTGAGGCGGCCGGTGGCAACGTTGTTGGCGTGGTGCTCACCATGAGTTATGGCGAGGACGAGTCCTCGGGCGGTCCGGTCTGCACCGGNGGTGAGGCCAACGCACCCGACACCATCACGGGCTCCTCCACCAAGGGCGAGTGGACGCTGTCCGTCTCGGATGAGAATCCCGGCTCCCACAACGTGAACCTCACGTGGCACAACGCTTCCCTTCTGTCCGGGGTGATCGATGGACTGACACAGAGCGAGATTGAATCCCAACTCGCNTTTGGCGAGGCGGCACTCGGCACCTACAACCTGAGCGTCACNGTGAACGCNGAGGCGTTCAACGGCGCACTGTGCTCGAACAACGACGACGGGGAAGAAGTCGCCACCACCGTGAGCCTCCTCGTGTTGGACTTTACCGTGCTCAATGAGAACGGCGACGAAACGTCGTCCCTTACCGTTGGAGACGGCTCCATACCCCTGTTCCTGTTTGCGGGCTGGGTNTTCCCAGTGGTGGGCGTGATTGCGTTCGTCTCCNTCAATCANCGGGAGCGTTTCCAACTCGANCTCACCTTCAGTGAGCCAGNCACGGAGGTTGTCGAGGGCGAATCNACTTCAGACGGTGAGACGCTGGTGGACAGTTATCGCGCTCGCGTCATCACGCTTTCAGCGCTCTACGTAGCCCAAGGTGTGCCGTGGGGTTTCATCACCGTGACGATGGTGACCTTCCTGGCCGCAGAGGGTGCTGACGCTGGTGACCTTGCGTTCTTGCTCACGCTCGGCACCCTACCGTGGTCGTTCAAGTTCCTNTGGGGCCCCNTCATCGATTTCTTCCAGGTTCCAGAACTGGGACGCCGACGACCGTGGANCCTCATCGCCCAGACCGGCATGATTACGCTGCTCATCACCATGCTCATGGTGCCCAANNTGGTNGANAACATCCCCCTGCTGGGCCTGCTGTTCTTCTTCTACAACGTGTTCACTGCGCTGCAGGATGTATCGACCGACGCCTTGGCCGTTGACGTGCTCCAGTCTCACGAATTTGAGCGGGTCAACAGCTACATGTTCACGGCCAAATCGCTGGGTGGCGTCATCGGTGGAGCAGGCCTCGGGACCATCATCGGCACCGTGGGAATTCGTGGTGCGTTCCTCATTCAGATTCCCATTCTTGTTCTCATTATGATGGTCCCCCTGTTCATGCGTGAGCGACCCGGTGAGAAGCGCTTCCCGTGGGATGATGGCGAGGCCGTTGAAGTGGCCAAGGGCAGTCAGAAGAACGACGAAGAGGTACGGGATTTCGGTACGATCATCCTCAACATTCGCACGGCCTTTTCGGTTCGCTCGGCCCAACTTGGCATCGCCGTTAGCCTCGTCATCTCACTGGCGTTTATTCTCGTCCCCATTCTTCCGTTGCTCTTCCTGCAGGAGCTGGGTTGGAGCCAAGAGGAATTCAACGCCACCAAGGGCGGCATCATTCTCCTGGTCACCATGCTCGG
>NZMN01000042.1 GCA_002694525.1 Methanobacteriota archaeon | reverse complement strand
TACACGCTTCACCACACGGACAATGCTCTGTTGCGTGCGATCTACAACGAACCGTTTGAGCTCCAAGACAGCGCAGAAGGCGTGTGGAAATACCTATCCTGGTTGCCCGTTTCGAAGGCCAACGAGTACGTGGCCGGCACGGTCACCTACCGCGCAGATACCCTTGGCGAAGCGATGGGACTGAGCAATCTCTGGGTTTGCTTTCACGGTCACTGGCCGGAAAAAGGCGGTCTTTGTCCAACAGGGAGTTTCAAGGACATGGAGGCCGTTCCGACGATTCAGCGCATGCACGACCACGGATGCAAAGGGCTCATTTGTGCGAGTGCAGGCAACACCGCCCGGGCGTTCACACATTTTTGTGGACTTGACGGGACGCCGCTCATTGTGGTTGTGGGCAAGGACCACGCCAAACGCATTTGGGCACGTCCGGAAAACGACGCCCAGAGCGTTCGAATCGTCGTGCTTGAGGACGGCGACTATTACGATGCAAAGACCGTAGCAAAAGGCATCGCCGCTCAACTGCCCGGCTGGCAGATGGAGGGCAGCGTCCACAACGTGGCACGGCGAGACGGAATCGGGAGTTTGATGCTCGATGCAGCCTTCACCATTGGACGTCTGCCGGATCACTATTTCCAGGGCATCGGCGGAGGACCGGGGCCCATCGGCATTCACGAGATGGCGGACCGGTTGATTGAGGCCGGATTGTTTGAGGGACCCGCTCCTCGCCAGCACGTCTCGCAAAACCTCGAGCATCACCCCATTCACAACGCCTGGCAAGCGGGGCGCGACCATCTGATTCCCGAGGATTATCCCGATGAAGAAGTCGAGGTGTACTCCGATTACCTGCTCAACAAAGGTCCGGCCTACGGTCAAGTTGGTGCGGTGCATGACATCCTCAAAGCCTCCAACGGCCAGACCTACATTGTTGAGCGTGCAGCAGCGGAGCGGGCGCGCACCACGATCGAGAGTATCGAAGGCATCGACATCATGACGCCGGGTGCGGTGGCGGCTGCGAGTCTCTTGCAAGCGTTGGAATCGGGTGAGGTTGACAAGGACGACTGCGTACTTCTCAACATCAGCGGCGGCGGGATCAAACGGCTCAAACAGGACATGGAAACACGAACGGTCAAACCGTGGATTCGGGTCAAGAAATCGTCCGCCGTTCAGGACATCCTTGAGAAATTGGCTGCAGAATAACGCGTGCGTGGCGAGCGCAGGTTCAAAGAAGGTGCGAAGCCACGGGAGGTTGAGGCGTGGGCATGGTTGAGGCGGCATGGATTGAAGCAGAAGTGCTCAAAGCCGTGCCTGAGGCGACCGTCGAGGTGATTGACCTTCACGGCTCTGGCGACCATTTCCACGTCCGCATCATCTCCGAGACCTTCGAGGGCGTTCGACCTCTTCAGCGCCAAAAGCAAGTGCTCGCCGTGATGGGCCAGCACATCCCTCATCCCATTCACGCACTTGACCTCAAGTGCATGACGCCTGCCCAAGCTGAAACGGCGGGCGACACGGCCTTTGACCCGCACGGCGGGGGTCAAGGGGTTCACATTCGCCGGATCATGAAAAACAAGGAGTGAACACCATGAATTGGAGCCCAGAAGAACTGCAAAGCCTCGTCGATGACCACCCTCTCGTTCTGTTCATGAAGGGCAGCCCGAACCAGCCACAGTGCGGCTTTTCCAATCGTGCTGCTCAGGTTCTGCAGAGTTTGGGCGAGGAGTTCGCCTCCGTCAACGTGCTCAGCGACCCTCGCGCCATCCCTTCCATCTGCGCCTGGTCGGACTTCCCCACCATGCCGCAAGTCTTCGTTCACGGCGAACTCATCGGCGGGGCGGACATTGCGCTCGAGATGCTGCAAGACGGCAGCCTTCGCGAAATGTTTGATGCAGGCCGNCAGGCGTGATTCACCCGTCCACTGGACGAAGCGTGCNAAGTCTAAAGCGAACGGGTCCACACGGTGACACGATGGCTGACCTCCTCCCTGGCGGTGTTCACCCGTGGCACGTCCTCGACGAGTCCAAAGCGAATCACTACAGCCAGCTCCAGCTCAAGCGATGCCTCGAAGACCGAAACCCNCTGCTTCCCTTGATGGAGGACAAACACCGATCTCGGGAACTCGTGGCGTCCAAAGANGTGTGNCATCTCACCGAACTCTACCACTGGTCGGAAGACGTGAGCATCGATTGGGACAACCTTCCNGAGCGNTGCGTCATCAAAACCAACCACTGGTCGGGCGACGCCNTGTTCATCATGGACAACGGACCGGTGCCGCTGGCCAACGTTCCANGAAAACTGCGCTTGTTCTCACGCACGGACAACCGCTACCGTGTCATCCGAAACTGGCGCGATCAAAACGGGAAACCGTGGCCGAAATGGCGCATCGAACGGACGCTCCGCTGGTGCCTGCGCCAACCGTTTCCNGCACCGATTGAATGGGGGGCTGCCAACATCAAACCGAGGGGCGTGATGATCGAAGAGTTNCTCACCGACGACAATCATCTCCCCAACGATTGGAAGGTCCACGTGTTCCACGGTAAGGCAGGCTTCATTCAGTACGACACCGGAAGAATGACCTCGCATTCCCAATCCATTTACACGCTCGACGGCCAGCGCATTCACCAAACCAACGGCCGNTGGAGCGAGGAGCACACGCCCGACGAAATCGTTTCCATCTTGGGCANGAAAAGAATCGACGAACTCATACACATCGGGGAACGACTGGCCGAGGACATCGACTACGCCAGAGTGGACCTCTTTTTGGCCGACGGCAAGTGGTACTTCGGTGAATTCACCAACTACCACAATTCGTGCCACCCACAATCCATNGAATGGGAGGAACTTGCCGGTGGNCTGTGGTTGAACGAGCCGGACTCGGATTCAATACATTGAAAATCATCGGGCCGGAGGGAACCTCCGAAGGGACCAGCATGGAATCACCCAAGCAGTCAAGAAAACTTGTGGCCGAAGGTGGCCCGAGCNTTGTTGATTTCGACAACAAAGCGTTCAAACCCATTCCGCAAGCCGGCATTGACCTCGCTGTAAAAGCGATGAACGCNGGCGTGATGTACCGCTATCAGCCAAAGACCAAGGAGGCNTCCATCACNGCATCCTTTGAACACAATTTTGCCAAGTACATGGGGGTCAAGCACGCNGTGGGCACCAANTCGTGCGGCTCCGCCATGTTCATCGCCCTGAACATCGTTGGTGTTCAACCCGGTGACACCATTCTGACCAACGCCTTCACGTTNCACGCGGTTCCAAGCGTCATCGAGCACGCCCGTGCCGTTCCNGTNCTCGTCGAGAGCAACCGAGAGTGGGCGATGGACCCTGAAGATTTGGACANGAAAGCNGCGGAAACCGGNGCCAAGGTNCTGTTGATGTCGTACATGCGCGGGCACGTCCCCGACATGGACGCCATCATGGACGTTGTTGAGAAACACGGGCTGATCCTGATCGAGGANTGCGCTCACGCNTACGCNACGTTGTGGAACGGGAAACTGCTCGGGACCTTTGGTGAGATTGGCTGTTTCTCAACCCAGTCGTCCAAGGGGCTTTCCGCCGGCGAGGGCGGTATTTTCATCACCGACAACGATGAACACGCCGCCCGNGCGGTCCTCTACGCTGGGTCCTACGAGCGCCTTTGGATGAAGCANTACGATCTTGATNCCGAGCTGATGGACCGTTTGCAGAACCAAGTACCGGGCTATTCCATGNGAATGCAGGAGGTCACNGCCGCCATGCTGACCCCNCAAATCGACCGATTGGCNANCATCAAACAAATTCACGTGGAAAACTGGAACCTGCTCCATTCGCTCATTCACGACCACCCGAACATTGAGATTCCNATGCCGCTGGAGCAGGTCGATCCGTTTTGCGACACCATGCAATTTCATCTTGTNGGNCTGTCGCGAGAAGAAGCGGACCGATTCATCGACCTCATGAAACAAGAAGGCATACCGATGCAGATTTTTGGGACCCATCGCAACGCTCGGGATTANCGTCAGTGGGAGTACATCAAGGCTCATCAAGACGAACTCGTCAACACCGTTGCAAACATTGANTTTGCGTGCGACCTCTCCATGCAACCTCANCTCACGCAGGACAACNTNCGGGTGATGGGCCAGGTGATTCACGANGTTNTGGCGTACATCGGTCAACAGGCCGGCCGATGAAACAACTCGCAAGCCGTCCATTCAAGGGTTTCTTTGTTAAATGAACGACGTTTAGGAAGTCTGTTGTTATGACGAAAGACGGCTCTCCCTCCCTGTTTCGAAAATGGGTGATGCGTCAATATTGGCGCATGCAACAATCGCAGGCCGTCGTTGGNTTGCTGCTGTGGGGCACCACCATCACGCTGCTGGTTTGGCCGTACGTTCGCTGGCGGTTTGAAGCCTCATGCAGCGACGCTGTGTGTTTCAACGACACCATTGCCGGCGTCCCGGCAACCTACTTTGGTTTGCTGTCCATCTTCCTGACCGTCATGCTGGGCGTCCTTACCATCGGATACCTCTACGATCAAGTGTTCTCNCTGTGGACCGAATGGCGCAGCGTGGACATGGAGCGCAANCCGTACGTCACCTACGCCCTCACACCGAACTGGATGATGATGACCGCTCTNCAAGCCGAAATGCTGCGTCGTCAGTCCGAGGGCGATGAGGCCATGCAGGCCCAAGCGGAGTGGTTTCTTCGGTGGTGCGAGAAATACGCGGATGGAGAAATGTTTGCGCGCGCCGTCCAACGCTGGGACCAAGACCTGGGACCCACCCCAACGTTCTGGTTCACCGACGAGGGCGCCATGCAGCGCGCCCGCGACCTGAAGTTCGACGACGAGGATTGACAAATCTTCTTGATTCAAACCGCTCGAGTCTTTCCATGGCACGCCCGTCACGATGGAGCGACGAGCGGAAAGCCAATCGGGAGCAAGCCGAGTGGATCGTCGGGTGGCTCCGNAAAAACGGACCGGCCACCACGCCTGAAATCGTACGAGCTCTTGAGGCGGAAGGGCGGGAGGTCCGCGCTCACATTCTGCAGCGAGCCCTTCGNAGGTCGCCGTTCGTCCATCGCGTCGGGACGTCCGAGGGGGAACGTGGAACCGTAAGTCGNTGGGCGTGGGGTCTGGAAGAGGACGACCACGTTTGAGAACGGTGGAATCCATTGAAAGCCTGCTCACCTTGCATGAATCATGACCGAGCCACGAGGTCGCACCCCTTCGACGGGTCGAGACGCATCGTGGTTGGTGAGCGCAGATTTGCTGGCCGTAGCGCTGGCGTTTATCGGGCAAATCATCCTCACCCATGCTCTGTTGGCTGAACATTACGGATGGATGGTGCTNGCCATCGATCTCTACGCTTCGCTTTTTCTTGTGGTTGACCTTGGTCTGCCCACCCTGCTCGCTCGCGANGGAACCCGAGCGCCATCGTTGGTCCCTGCGGCGGTGNGGCGCACCTATCGACTGCAGGCAGTGGCCGTGCTTCCGTTCATCGTTGTTGCCGTCCTGCTGCGACCCGAGTCCTNGTTGGACGTTCAGGCACCGGTCGGGCTTCTCCTCGCTGCTTCGCTCATCGCTNTGNTTCACGTGGCATCCTACGCACCTCGCTCCGGTCTTCGGGTGTTGGGCGAAGCACGGTTGGAGGCCCTCACGAAGGTCGTTGAGCGCGGCCTGACGGTGGTTTTGTACGGTTTGTTGGCATGGCAGGGGTCCACTTCAGCGACGGCGTTCACGTGCGCTTTCTTGCTCGGTGCGCTTGCTGGTTGGTTGCTCGCTCTGTATTGGGTAATCAAAACGGCTCCGGCGACGCCGTCGGATGTTGGATGGGATGCGCTGGGTTCGAGTTGGACATCCACGGCCCAACTGGTGCTCTCTGCCCTTCCTTTCGCCATCACGCTGGGGATTCTTCCCTACGTGGTTCGAATTGAGAAATTCATGGTTGCAGCGTCGGGTGGCGCTGAGTTGGGGGCCGTCTTCCACGTTGCTCAATTGGCNTGGCTCGCTGGACTGGTCGTGCCCGCTGCCGTTCGAGCCGCNCTCCTTCCCGTTCTCGGTGATGCACGGTNCAATCCGATGAAGCACCGCAAAGCATTGAACAACGCCTTCGACATGTGTTTTGGGTTGTTGCCNTACGGTCTCTTCGGTGGCCATCTTGTCGTGACGGTGTTTGCNCCAATNGCTTTCCCCGAGGNTTATNTGGACGGNACCTACGGGGCGTCNGCCATCGATGTGTTTACCGTTTTGCTGGCGGGATGGGGCATGACCCTTCTCGCCACNCCCACCTACACGGCGCTGATGGCAGGCGAGCGCCCCTGGCGGTTCACGTTGTTCATCGNNCTGGTGCTCCTTGCCGCCACTGCACTCGGAGCGGTGNTGGTCCTCAACGGGTCGAGCGACCCGGGGCAAAAGCTCTACGCCGCTGCGGCTGCAAGCAGTCTTTCAGCAGGGGTGTTGCTGATGCTCTCCTGGTGGATGAGCGGTGAATTTGCTGCGATTGTTGCTCGCAGAGATGAATGGATCTTGGCGGTGGTTTGCACGTCGTTCATCGTTGGGGGGTTGATCTCCAGCACGTGGTGGTGGGTCGTCGGCTTGCCGTTGTTCGGCTTTACGAAACAAGGCTGGAAAGCAGCCCGGTCCACGCTTGACTGACCGCCTCGAACGAGGCGAAGGCAAGGCGTTCGTCCACCGTGTCCTCGCTTTGCCATCCGTGCCGAAGGGCGTGCTCAATTCCGTCCGCGAGCGCCTCGGGGTCGTCCTCATGCACCCATTCCTCTGGAAGGTACCGCCCGACCTCGCCGACGTCAACGCTGACAACGGGTGTTCCGCACATCAGCGATTCTCGAGCCACCAACGGCCCGGCTTCCCTGCGAGACGTGATGAGCGTGACGTCGGCGGTCAGCATTCGGTCGAAAACGATGCTCCTGGGCTGATGGCGAAGGGTTGTGATGCCCACCACCCATCCNCGCTCTTCCAGCACTTCGCCTGTTTGGAGAGCAAGAAGATGGCGTTTTTCCGGCCTTCTNGGGTCGGCCGGGAACAGGATGTCAATGGGCTCCTTTTTCCAGGCCTTTTTCATTGGACGAACCGGTTGACGCCANTCTCGGTCCACATCGGTGAGGCAGGGNATGGTNTCCACACGCCGGGCNTNCANCCCTCGATCTCGGACAAGGTCGGCGAGCCGCTGAGATGCACACACCAATGCATCGCAGCACGCAGCCGCGGACCGGATACGGTCGCCCACNCCTTTGAGGTCCANCCCGACGTCGAAATCGTAGCCGTGGACCACGCCCACCAACGGGCACGACCATCGNTGAGCGAGCCGGTTTGCGAGGATGGCCGCCGGCCAGAGGGTGTGGCACACNATAACGTCCGGTCTCCACGGGCCCAACTGCTTCTCCACCCAGCCGGCTTTGCGAGCCNCACTGGCAGCGGTGATTCGGGGGTANGGGTGGTCGGGCAGTGCCAAAAATCGGGGCACCAAGGTCATCGTATCGTTGTGCATCCATCGTTTCGGTGCTTTGGCCACGCCGGCGAGGGTTGAACGCCTTGCCTCAGCATAACGCGGCATNCGCGGAAGTGGATTCACGACTCTGACATCGTGGCCAAGCGATTTCAACAGCTCAACATGGTCCTCGACAAAGACGCCTCGCGTTGGGTTCAACGGAACCGGATAGAGCAGCGAAACGACAAGAATCTGAATGGCCAGCCCTCCGTCAGTTGAGCGCTTGGTGGATNTCAGCGAGGTTGTCGGCCACGCTNGCGCGGTCGTTGAAAAGTCCTGAACCAACGACGCAGTTGGTCACGCCCCAGTCCCTGAGCATGGCGATGTTGTGAGACTTGACCCCACCGTCAACTTGGATTTGCACCGCTCGTCCGCCCTCCGCTACCTGTTNTTCGATGGCTTGCGAGAGCCGGCGGATTTTGCTTTCGACGTTGGGGATGAAGGACTGACCGCCAAATCCAGGATTGACGCTCATGATCAGGACGAGGTCCACCTCTGACAACACTTCGAGCGCTGCTTCAACCGGCGTGGCTGGATTGAGCACGATGCCCACCGTCGCTCCGCCTTCCCGGATGGCGTTCAGCAACCGATGGAGGTGCTTCACCGCTTCAACGTGAACCGAAAGGTGATTGCACCCAGCATCGATGTAGTCTTGGAAGCAGGCCTCGGCGTTTTCAATCATCAGATGAGCGTCGAACACCGCGTCGGGACCCAGCGCACGTCGAAGGCTCCGGATGACGGGCGGGCCAAAGGTCAGATTGGGCACGAAGTTTCCGTCCATCACGTCGAGNTGAAGCCAATCGAGCCCTGCTTCCATGGCCTCCTTGCAATCGGTGGACAAGTCCGCGAGGTTGGCGGTGAGGACGCTGGGTGCAATGATCATGTCATCCCTCGGTCCGTTCCAACCGTCGCCGATTGATGAGACTTGCCATTTTTCATGCCATGGGTTGGCGTCCAAACGCCTATAACATCTCAACCTGAGCAGCCAGTGGGTGAAACCGTGGGCGAGGTGCGGAACGTAAACGACAGCGAATTCAACGACACCGTGAACGACAGCGAGTGGGTGATCGTGGATTTTTGGGCGCCCTGGTGCGCTCCGTGCAAGGCGATCGGTCCCGTGCTTGAGGCCGTGGCGCAAGAGCGTGAGATTCTTGTCGCCAAGGTCGACACCGAACAAAACACCGCTACGGCGGCCCAACTTGGNGTTCGAAGCATCCCCGCTCTGTTCATCTACCGCAACGGTTCCATCGTGGCNCAAAAGGTGGGCAGCATGCCCAAGCCCAAGTTGCTTTCATGGATCGACGAGGTCATGTCGGCCGACGACTTCTGANCTTANNCCAACCGATTCTTGCGGTCTTCCAAGGGGTCTCCCACGTCCCTGAGCAACCGCTCTCTGAGNGCCTCGTGCAGCCACATGCCTTCCTCCAANTCGAGCAAAAGCCCGTGCTTCAGCAGATTATCGGGCGGCGTACCGTTCCAGCCTACACCGCCGGCAAGCGTCTTCCAAGGAACCGGTGATTCGGCGACAGCGAGGGTCGCCAGCAACTCTTTTTCTTGTTCGGGGAGGCGCAGAAGGATTTCCTCATCGAGGAACCGCAACCAGTCTTTGTGCGTCGGTTGACCGTAGAGTTCCAACAGCTCCATCGCCAGAGGATGGCCTCCGGTTGCCGCATGGACCTCCTCAGCAGGCGGTGCATCCTTTGCTTTGAGGCTTGAAAGCCATGCTTGCGTGGCTTCAAGGCTGAGCCCTTTGAGCGGTAACTCTCGGACCGTGTCTCGGATGTGAACGTCCCGTCGGTCGTACACGCTCAATTCCGTTCGCGAAACCAACAGTATTCGAAGCGGGCCTTTTTGCGCCAGTTGAAGCAACGAGCCGAGCAAGTGGCGGGCCTTCTCACTGATGTGGTGGACATCGTCGAGAACGATAAGCCAGTAGGGAGGCGGTCCGCCGGCCGTGTCTTTGAAGCGTTCACGAATCGTGTTGGCGTCCGTCATGTACGCTGTGAGCCTGCGTCGCCAGGCGTCCACGTCCATATCGGCTCCAGGTGTCAGCGGGAGGGTTTCGATGATTCGGTAGGGGTCGTGCGACTCGTCTATGCCGAACCGGTGGAGCAGGCTGGTGGCCAAGCCCAACGCTCGGTCCCACGGTTGACAGGTGTACCAGCACACCGAAAGATGCGGGTCGGTCTCCATGTGTTGCTGCAGCCAGTGAGCGATGAGGGTCGACTTACCAATTCCTGCAATCCCGTGGACCACCATGCACGGATGTCGCTCTGCAAACCAGCCGTGCAGCGTCTCCAATTCGCTGTCTCGTCCGTAGACGGGACGTGTGGTCGGAGGCCGGTTGGCGTACGTCGAGTGCACCCCTACCAGCGGGGTCAGACGACCGGGTTCCGGCATGTCCCCTTGAGTGGACTTTCGGATGCTTCCAAAACGAATGTCGCCGTAGGTCAGGACGCCTTCGTGCTGGGCATGCAGCAAAATTTGGAGTAAACTCAGATCTGTTTCAAGCAGTTTCGTGGCTTCGACCGCCTTCACCTCGAGCAGGTCGCCCTCCATGCTGCGCACCAACACCTTCGTGTCCTCCAGGGCTACATGCCGCTGTTGAGCTCGGAGCCGACCCTCTTCCGTGAGCTGCCAGGTTTTCTGTCGCCGTTCGTCACCCTGAACCGCCCGAGTGTGCTCCTCAACGAGCATCTCCTTGAGGAGGTCGCGCATCGAGCGGCTTACGTTGGGTGGGTGTTGAGCGCAGGCCTCCGCAATGCCCGGTCGAGTCAGGGCGGGCGGCACCATGTACCGATCGGCCCATTCATCGTTGGCCAGAAGGTGGAGCAGAACACGATCCTTGGCGGCGACGTTCACCTTGGGAATCTCGCCCGCCATGCATGCTGCTGTTCTCTCCATGTGTTCAAGACTTTGTGCCCCCAACCCCCGCTGATTCTGTTTGAGCATTTGGGCAAAAAGCCCTTTATAGGGACAAAGGTAGCAAGAACATGGCAAAATCTGCCGAGACCCGCTCGCATCGAAAACACGGCGCTGTCCTCATGGTGTTCTTGTTTCTCGCATCGGTGACCAGTCTCGCCGTTCAGGCCGCAGACTCGGACGGTGACGGCGTTCAGGACAGCGCTGATGACTGTCCGTGGGCCGCTGGCACCTCCACCGTGGACAAAACCGGTTGCCCGGACCGTGACGGCGACGGGACCTCTGATTTCAGCGACCCGTGGGCCATCACCAACCCCAACTATCAGAACGAGTTCACCACGAGTTCGTCCAACGACTACTACGCCGTCGATTATTCACCCAGCGGCGAGTTCATCGTCACCGGTTCGGAAGACGGTTTCGTTCGGATTTGGAACGCGAGCACCTGGACCAACCTCCGCTCGGCCAACACCAACACCGACGTAAACAGCGTCGACTATTCTGCTGACGGCATGTACGTCGCCGCCGGCCTCAACGACGACACCATCAACATCTACTACAGCAGCAACCTTACCTCGGTCCACGGCGCCATCAGCGTTGACGTCGGTAGCAACGATCAAGTGAACAGCGTGGAATTTTCGCCCGACAGTTCCACGGTGGCCGTGGCGATTGGCCGCGACAACGCCAACCAAGGCACCAACGGGGAAGTGGCCGTCTACGACGTCCTGACCGGGACAGAGTTGTACGCCATCAACCCAAACGGTGAGGATTTGTTTTACGACCTCGCTCACTCCCCCGACGGGCAGTACATTGCACTCGCAGGCTACAGCGACATCTACATCGTAAACACCACCTCTCGCTCGACGACTTGGACGTTCACCAACCCCCCCGCAGCGGTCAATTCATTGGCGTGGTCTCCCGATGGGAACTTCATTTCGATGTGCGGTGGTTGGGAAGGCCAATCCGCAAGTTTTGACATGTATCAGTACGGCAGCGGCTCTTGGAATCGAATCTGGCAAAAGACAACCACCACGTCCTGCGCATCGACGACCTTCTCATCGGACAGTTCTCAGGTCATTTCCGGCATGTACTGGTACCAAGCCGATGGTGCCACCGCACGGGTGTACGACTCGTACAGCGGCACGCAAATCGATTCGTTCAACGGTCCACGTCCTGGCGGTTGCACCTCTGGAAACAACAACCAGTGCGGTGTGATTTACGGCGTGGCTTGGAGTCCTGATTCCACCCACATCGTGACCGCTCACGGACGAAACGACGAGGGCGTCTACTACTGGTTTGCTGACATCGACGAGGACAACGACGGCTACAACACAACCGACCAGGGCGACGGTGTCGTCGATGCGTTCCCGTCCGATGGAACCCAATGGGACGACACCGACGACGACGGTTATGGCGACAATCCAGCGCCGGCCAACGAGCCCGATGCTTGCCCCACCACGCCCGGTACGTCCACCGAAGACCGCTACGGTTGCCCCGACGCGGATGGCGACGGTTGGTCCGATGAAGGGGATTGGGCGGTGCTTGACCCGAGCCAGTGGGTCGATGCCGATGAAGACGGATACGGGGACAACTATCTCTTCGATTTGGACGAATACCAGTACCACGTCAACCAGTCCGGTGACGCCTTCCCCAACGACCCAACCCAGTGGAACGACACGGACGGCGATGGTTTCGGCGACAACTACGCAAACGAATCGTGGAACACCTATCGCCCACCCGAGTGGCCAGGGTTGCTCCTCCCTGCGGCCAACCAACCCGATGTCTTCCCGCTGGACCGAACACAGCACATGGACAGCGATGGCGACTGGGTGGGCGACAACCCCAACAGCGACCGAGCCGATGCGTGTCCAAACGCTTGGGGTGATTCTCAATACGACCGTCTGGGCTGCCCGGACACCGACAGCGACGGATACTCCGATCCGACGGCGGGTTGGCCCAGCACAAGCGATTGTTTCGGTGCTGATGCGTTCCCCGACGATCCCACGCAGTGGTGCGATGAGGACAACGATGGGTTTGGCAGCAACCCGGATGGAAACCAACCCGACGAGTGCCCCAACAACCCCGGCTCTTCCACCGTTGATCGAATCGGGTGCGCTGACCGCGACGGTGATGGCTATTCCAACGCCGGCGACCCCTTCCCCGACGACGCCACGCAGTGGTCCGACCGGGACGGTGACAATCGAGGCGACAACGCCAGTGGAAACAACCCCGACGCCTTCCCGGACGACACCAGCCAGTGGAAGGACAGCGACGGTGACGGCTACGGCGACAACCCTGGTGGTTTCAACGGCGACGCTTTCCCAACCGATCCGACCCAGTGGAGCGACGAAGACGGTGACGGCTACGGCGACAACTCGGACGGTCAGAACGGCGACGTCTGCCCGCTCGATTACGGCGAGTCGCAGGCTGAGTTGAGCCGTGGATGCCCGGACTCGGACCTTGACGGTGTCACCGACCCGTTGGACGCGTTCCCGTCCGACCCGTTCCAGTGGGCGGACAGCGACGGCGATGGGTTTGGTGACAACACCAACGTCCCAAGCGGTGACGACTGCGTGGACGTCTTTGGAAAATCGTTTGAAGAAGGCCGACACGGCTGTCCGGACCAGGATTTGGACGGGTACGCTGACGTCGACGATCTCTTCCCGACCGACCACGAGCAGTGGGCCGATTTCGACGGCGATGGCTGGGGTGACAACTACTTCTGGGAAAACTACACCGAGGTTGACTCCGAGAACCGTGAAATCTTCCTGGTGCTGCGAGAACAGCGAGGCGATGCATTCCCGGAGATCGCCAGCCAGTGGTCCGACATGGACGGGGACGGCTGGGGCGACAATCAAAACAGCTCCAACCGCGTCGACAACTTCCCACTTCGACCCACGCAGTGGAACGACTTTGACGGCGACGGTTATGGCGACAACGCCGTTGCTGGGTCCTACCAACCCGATGCGTGTCCCAAAGTACCCGGCACCTCCACCGCCAACGAAGAATACGGTTGTCCGGATTCCGACAACGACGGCGTGTCCGACGATGCCGACCCGTGCCCGTGGGATCCCGACGTTTCGCAGGGGTCGCGATCCACGGCAGCCTGCAGCATCACGTCCGATCCCAGCCTGCAATCCAACGACGGTGGCGGCGGTTCGTCGTTGTTGAGCGGTGAAAACGGAACGTTGCAAATCATGGGCGGCGTGATCATCTTCCTGCTNGCTTTGATCGTTGTCGCTCAGGTCTCAAGAGCCGCTGGTAAGCGCAGGGCCATGGCCAACAAGCGAGAAGAACAGTTGTCGCAAGCCTCCGTTGCAGAAGAAGAGGAGCGTCGTCAGGCATGGATTCAGCACTACCTTGCNGAAGGAAACTACGCTGANGCGCGCGCGCTNGGCTGGGANGGTACCGAGGGACTGCCCGAGTGGAAGCAGTACGAGATGCAGCAGCAGGCCGCACAGGACGCTGCTATACCAACGATGATGGATCTCGAAAACCTGTGATTCCTCACACACCATTTGCACCGCTGCCCTTTCAAAGGAGAACGGGTCATGTTTTCACATGGGCGAGAAGCCGACAGGCCGTATGTTGNTGTTAGCGGGGTTGCTCGTGACCTCGTTGTTCATCGGCATGGCNTCGGCAGACGAGGGTGGCGTCGCACTNGAGGCCGTCCCNCAGACAAGCTNCGACCGTTCCTGGTATTCGCCCGACCAACCGCTCGTTCTGGTCCCGACTCTGGCGAACAGCGGGCCGGACATCACCCTCACCGTGAACCCATCGTGCCTTCTGTACATCAACGTCTACAACGCCACCGGCGTTCAAGTCGTCGACGGTGCCGAAGCGTGCCCGGTGCGCGAACAGGGGTTGGACGTTTTTGCGGGTGAGCGAATCGAATACGAACCCGTGACNTGGTCGATGANNGACAACGCNGGNGCGTGGCTTNACAGCGGAGAATACACCGTTGAACTGATGCACTCCTCCGGTGNTTCGACCGCCTCGGTCGTGACCGTTCAGACCCCGGTCGCTCTTCCCGACGGGGTGGTGTATTCGGTGGAGACTTCCCAGCGGACGGTCGCCGGGCCCGTTCTCCACATGGTGAACCTTCACAACCCTTCGGCAGAAAGCGTCGCTCTTCCNTCCACCACGCCCTGCTCGCTCGAAATTACGGTCGACAGCGTCCACCGATTGGGCGCATCCTGCACGTCGAACGTTGACCTCCTCATGCCCGGTGAGATGATCCTCGTGGAGCAGTTCAGCGTCGGTTCGTCATCGAGCGTCTCCATCGCGACCTCGGGTGCTTCACCGTTTTACAACCACGCACCGACAGCAAGCAACCCCCCATCACCTCCCGCTCTCGAGATGGTGCTGGCGCTGAGCGGCAACGAACTTCCTTCGTTCGGATCAAACGATGTTTTGGTCAGTGAAGTGCTTCTTCACAACCCGCTTGACGACCAAGCGGTGTTGGAGTTCACGACGTCGTGCAAGGCGGAAATGTGGGTGGTGGACGATCTNGGGAACGTTGTGTTTGACAGCCGGGATGAAACAAACTGCCTGGACATTGAACTGGAAATGGCGCTTGACAGCGACGAAACCGAGCGATTNACGCTGCCNCAATGGAACTTCTTCACCGCCGACGGATGCAAAGCAGAACCCGGCGTNTACACCGTCGTGGCTGAACTTCCAGAACTCGGCATGAGCGCCACGCAGCGCCTTGACTTCCACCCGGGTGAAGCCAACCCGTGNGCANCGGTGCAATCGGCCTCGCTCGCAGCGACGCTTGAATGGTCGAGCGACGATACCCTGCGCGTCTNGCCGGCCGTTTCCAGCCTTGAGCCNCACCACCTGCGAATGGCTCAACCGTGTTCGTTCGAAGTTGAATTCTTTGATGAACAGCAAACNTCTGTCCACATGTTCCAGACCCTTTGCGATGCNTACGACGGTCGGAAAGTCCTGCTTCCCGGTGATTCNGAACCGCTGCAATTNGATGCGCTNGACGTTCGGTTGGTCCAAGACGGAACGCCCATTCTCGCCGACGGTTTCTACACCATGCGCCTCACTGTTTTGTCCACGTCCGCCGCTTCCACCTCGATGCCGTTTGCATGGCCGGCCGATTACACGGATGAAGAGGAAGCGGATTCGTCGCCCAGCGAACCCGACACCTTCGAGCTGGTCGGTACGTGGGTGGGTCTCCTCACCGACCAAGGTACTTGCCACGTGATGGAAGCTGACGGCTCCACCTACCTCCTGTCCAACGCCCGAACGGTCCCCACGTGGAGACCGAGTTCCCTGGTCGAAGGGGTCTACGTCGTTTCGAACGCTGAAGCGTCCCCNGCTTGTTCGGACTATCTCGCTCCGTCCGTGGAANTCCATGAGGTTCGAATGGAATCTCCGTTGCAGTCCGAAGACGACGCCGCNGGNGCANNCGNNACCCCGGTTGAAGANNACCAAGAAACAGCANCGCCCACCGCTGCAGCNTCGGTCATCACGGTNGTGATNACGACNTCCGTGCTCTCGCTGTTGGTGGTCACCACCGTCACCAACGAAGGATTGCGAATCCCAGCCACGGCCGCAGGTCTCTGGTTCCTCGGTCTGATTGGAAAGACCCACGAGACGACCGACGGGCGCTACCAGCGCGGTCGATTGATGGGGTACTTNACCGCCAACCCCGGTTGCCATTTCCGAGCGTTGATGAGCGCCCTCGACATGAGCAACGGCCAGATCACCCATCANCTTCGTGTGCTGGAGACCGAAGAGCATGTGTGGCGTAAATCCGATGGACGGCTGGTCCGCTTCTATCCCTTCACCAACCAACTTCANCCCAACATGCCCGAGGATGAGTTGCCCGTCCCGCCTTTGTCGCCCGACCCCAACAGTCTGCAAGGAAAGATTCTGAACGTGCTCGACCACGACGGCGGGCTGGGTCAATTCCCGACCCAGGCTGAACTGGCGAAGCGGCTTGAGAAGAGCCAACAACTGATTTCCCATCATTTGCGAACGCTGCAAAAGTTTGGCCTCGTCGAGCGAAGGAAAATGGGTGTCAANAACCGGTACAAACTCACCCGNGAGGCGGTGTTCCTGCTGGAAACAAGCGATGACTTCACCAAAGACGACCTNGCTTGAGTTCCCTCNCAACCCCCATCNTGCGAGGCCGTTCGAAGCGTGGATTTCATAGCGTGTCGGCGATTGGGTCNGCCTGTCCATTGGACGGTGACGCAGCATGTCAGTGGAAACGACGCCGGTTGACGAGGTTGGCTGGCAACAGCAATGGGACANNGCAGGGCTGTTCCACGCTGACATTCACCCCGACCGACCGAAATTCTACTGCCTTGAGATGTACCCTTACCCCTCCGGTAAGATGCACATGGGGCACGTNAGGAACTACTCCATCGGCGATGCNGTGGCTCGATACAAGCGCTTGATGGGTTTTGATGTGCTCTATCCCATGGGCTTCGATTCGTTCGGGATGCCCGCAGAGAACGCCGCCATCTCCGAGGGCGGCCATCCTCACGACATCACCGAACGCAACATGNCGTCCATCACCGAGCAGATCAAACGGATGGGGTTCTCGTACGACTGGCGACGAACGCTCAAGAGCCACGATCCTCGGTATTACAAATGGAATCAGTGGTTCTTCACCAAATTCATGGAGAACGGACTGGNTCGGCGTGAGTTCGCTCCCGTCAATTGGTGTCAATCGTGCAGCACCGTGCTTGCCAACGAACAAGTCAAGGCCGGNCGTTGCTGGAGATGCAACGGNCCGGTGGCACAAAAGGAGATGAGCCAGTGGTTCCTNGACCTTCCTGCTTACTGTCAAGAACTTGNGGATGGTTTGGANACCATTCGGTTTCCNGAACACGTGAAATCCCTCCAACTGGATTGGCTGGGTCGTTCGGAGGGGGCCAACATTCTGTTCGGCATAGAAGGTCGAGAAGAGAACATCGAGGTCTTCACAACCCGTCCTGACACCCTGTTCGGCGCAACCTTCGTGACGCTCGCTCCGGAGCATCCACTCGCCGAATCCCTCGTGTCCGGTACGGAACACGAGCGTGCATGGCGGGCGTTCCACGACGAAATGTCCACCATCGCTGAATTCGACCGAATCAAAAACATGAACAAGAAAAAAGGAATTTTCTCGGGTCGCTATGCCATCCATCCGTTGACCGATGAGCGCGTGCCCATATGGTTCGGAAACTTCGTCATTGCAACCTACGGAACGGGCGCCGTCATGGCCGTCCCTGCACACGATGAACGAGATTTTGATTTTGCAACGAAATACGANATNCCGATCCAACGCGTGCTGGTCATGGAAGAGGGTGGCGATGCTGCAGCACCCATGAANAAAGCAGAGATTGAGCATGGATGGATGGTGAACAGCCCGATGGATGGCTTTGATGGTCTCTACGGCCAAGCGGCCAAAGATGCGGTGTGCCAGGCCCTCGAGAAGCGTTCAAGGGGGCACCAAACCATCAACTGGAAAATTCGACCCTGGCTCATTTCCCGCCAGCGGTATTGGGGTACGCCGATTCCTGTCATCCACTGTGACGATTGCGGTGCCGTTCCGGTGCCGGATGAAGACCTCCCAGTTGAACTCCCTCGCGACGTGGTCTTCGGCCATGGAAATCCGCTGGAAACCTCCGAGACCTTCCTCAACGTGGACTGTCCAACATGCGGCAAGCCGGCCCGAAGAGAGACGGACACCATGGACACGTTCATGGATTCGAGCTGGTACTTTTTGCGCTACACCGATGCGCTCAACGACGACGAGGCGTTCGCAAAACACATTGCAGACCACTGGATGCAGGTGGATTTCTACTGCGGGGGCATTGAACACGCTCAGATGCACCTCATCTACGCTCGCTTCATGACCAAGGCGCTTCGAGATCTTGGATTGACCGACGTGGACGAGCCGTTCAACGAACTGCTGTGCCAGGGCATGGTCAACAAGGCAGCCCCTTTTTGCCAACCCTGCGGCATCACGCTCCCCACATCCTACGAGGGCAGCCCGTGCCCCCACTGCAACACTGAACTCGGTTCGAGATCGGCCAAAATGAGCAAATCACTCGGGAACACCGTTTCTCCTGAGGAGATGATTGAGCTGTACGGGGCCGACACGGTGCGGTTGTTCATTCTCTTCGCTGCAAACCCCACGGCAGGAATGGACTGGTCCGACACTGCGCTCGATGCCAACCATCGCGTGATGGTGCAAATGAGGTCCATGCCCGACCAAATCACGTCGTGGAAGGTGCGCCCTTCACCCATGGACGATTGGTTGGACGCCCGAATGACGCAGAGAATTCATGAATTTTGCACGGCAATGGACGACTACGATTTGCGTCGAGCGGTTGAAATTTCGCACTACGACATCATCAAAGACATCAACTGGTACACGCGAAGAGGCGGAGAAAACCTCGACGTCGCACATCGCTGGCTGCCGTTGTGGTCGCAAATGGTGTCGGTCTCCACNCCGCATCTCGCCGAGGAGTGGTGGGCAGATCTTGATTCCAAATCGGCGTTCGTGTCGGGNAGCACGATGTCCCTTCCTGCACCACTTACTCAGAATCAGCGCCTTCTGTTGTCCGCTGAGCAGTACATCCGGGACGTGCTTGAGCAAGCCCGCAAGGTTCGCGTGGTGGCCGAACGACATCTTGGAACGCCCGCATCCAAGGCGACCTTTGTCGTCGCACCGTCGTGGAAGCGCAGCATGGCACAAGCAGCGTTGTCGTTCATCACGGACGGCGGTCATCCGAAACAATTCATCCCCGTTCTCACCGAAATGCCGATGGCTCAAGGGGAACGAAAGGGCGAAATGATTGGTTTCTGGGGCAAGAAAATGCTCCCTCAGGTGTTCAAATGGGACGACGCATCAAAGGGCGTCATCGCTTCAGCGATGGATGAACAAGCGGTGCTTGACGCCGCCAGCGGTTTCATTGCCGCAGAGTTGGGNCTTGAGACCGTCGTGATTGTGCTCGGTGAAAGCGCCGACGACCAAACAGGTCGTGCGGGCTCGGCGATGCCTCTGTCCCCAGCCGTCGTCTACGCTTGATCACGCNTCTTCATCCATGCCCGCNGGACGCGGTGGAATCTGAACGGTTTCGGTCTTGGGCAGCGGCGGTCCCGGGCGTTGAGCGCTGCTGTAAATTGCGTAGGCCACCACCACAGCAGCCAGCACGAACAGGACGGTGGCGACGCTTACGCCCTCATCGTCGGCTTCGCTCGCAGTGCTGGCCACGTTGGTTTCACACCCACGCTCGTCCACAGTGATGCCGGCCGGGGAACTTAGACAGAAGTCGTACGCATTGACCACGCCGTCGTTGTCATCGTCAAGCTGGTATTGGCTGCATCCGTTGGCGGAGACCTGCTCGGAAGGCTCGGTGTTGGGGCACGCATCCACGGGGTCCAGCACACCGTCTTGGTCGTCGTCGTCGTCTTCCACCGCATCGATGCACCCGTCTCCGTCGTTGTCCTGTCCGGGCTGTGCCTGCCCGACAAGGCCGCGGGGGCATCGGTCAACGGGGTCCTTGATGCCGTCCTCATCGTCGTCGTCATCCTCGAGGTCGTCATGACACCCGTCGCCGTCGTTGTCCAATTCAGCGGCCTGCTCTCCCCAGTTCTTTTCNCCGAGCGGACAAGCGTCGTTGGTGTCCAGCACCGAATCGTCGTCATCGTCCTCGTCCAAGGTTTCGTCCAGGCATCCGTCGCCGTCGTAATCGTTCCACGAGAAGGAGACCCAGGATTGGATGTCGTTCGGACAGTTGTCGTCGGGCACGGAAANGCCGTCNCCGTCTTTGTCGCTGTCGCACGCATCGCCAAGCCCGTCGTTGTCAAGGTCGGTTTGNGTTGGNTTGGCGACGTTCGGGCAGTTGTCCGCTTGGTCAACGAACCCGTCCTCGTCGTTGTCTTGGTCAGAGCATCCGTCCTGTTCAATGTCGTTCTCTTCGTTCGAGACCCATCCAACGGGTCCTTTTGGACATGCATCGTACTCGTCGAAGATGCCGTCTTCATCGTCGTCAAGGTCTTCGGTGATGTCTCTGCATCCGTCCCCGTCGTGATCTGAGATCCCGTTGGCNGCCCATCCAACGTCCCCGGTGGGGCAATCGTCCAGNCCGTTGGACACGCCGTCGCCGTCCTTGTCGTCGTCGCACACGTCNCCGTAGGCGTCGTTNTCGAGGTTCGCCTGGTCGCTGTTGGCCAGGTTGGGACAGTTGTCNAGACCGTCGAGCACCCCGTCGAGATCNAGGTCGGTTTCATACATCCAAACCCCGAGGTCGTAACCTTGCCTTTGCGTGAANGGNTGAGCCCCAAACGTCCCGTCGTCGTTCGAAACAAAGGAAATCACGGGCGCTCCGGTGGCACTCATGGTGAGCATGACGGGCAGGTCGTCGCCCGGACCGCCCGCAGAAAGTGCCCAGTCCCAGCTGCTGTTGGCTTGGCGCCGCGCGAGAAACAGGTCGTGATGGTTTCCATCGTTGAGACCGTCGATGTCGGTGAGGGTGTACGCTCCGAGGGTGATGGTTCCGGTGGACCTCCCCAGAACGATTGAATCACCTTGTTCGGTGATGTGTATGGCGACGGCGTGGTCCGCTCCTGAGCCTCCAAAACCCGCCGCGTGCAACCACGTTCCGTCCGATCCGATGTGAGCNTCGTAGAAGTCAAACCAAACCGACGGTCCGATCTCGATGTCGCCAAAGGTGAGGTTCTGCATAAAATCGCCAACAACGGCCACTCCGCCGTCGTTTCGACCGTCGCAATCCGCCACCGATGCGTCGCTGGTTCCGCCGGCCCCGCTTGCCCACAACCAGCCGCCAGAGTTGTACTGTCCAACGGCGATGTGCGACCCTCCGAAACTGGTCAATTCATGGTCGCCAAAGTTGATCTGATCGAGGAAGGACGTCACCAGATAGGTCTGGCCCGTGTAATCCATGCAAAGCGAGCCCAGACCATCGAGGCTCTCGCTTGAGAACACGGTGTTCATGTGCATGTGATTGCCGTTGCTGTCCAGCACCAGCACCGCAAGCGTATCTTCCGAGAGACTGCCGGGTGCAACATCGTCGCCCGACATCAACGTGTCTCGGTGCAGGACCGCCAGGTGCACCTCGTCGTTGGGCGTGATGAGCAAATCCATGACCGACNTTTGGTAGTTGTTTGAGAAGGAGGTCGCCCACATCCACCCGCCCGTCGGAGACATGGCTGCAAGGAACACGGCGTTGTCGTCGTCGTCGTTGGACTTGTTCAGAGGATCCAGTCCAGCAAGGGTGAGGTTGCATGCATCGCCTTTGGTCATCCCGCAAAACGTCCCCGCCATCACGAGCGTTCCGTCGCTCAGCCGGGCCATCTCGTCGATGCCGTCCAAGCCACTGCTGGACGCAGACAGCGTTTCAGTCCACGTTCCATTTTCATCGATCCAGGCAACGAAGAAATCGATTCCAAACGACGAATCGTTGCTTGAGTAGCCGATCACATCGCCGTAGAATTCAATGGTCTGCTCAAACATACCGGCCACGATCATGCTTCCGTTTGGCAGGGANAGCATGGCTTGGACCCGTTCTNCGCTCGAGCCTCCNGCACTTGCCAGCCANCCGCTCAGGTTGNTGGCGTCGGTCTTCATCACGGGTTCAGACATCAGCNTGTTCTCTGAATCGGTCGCTTCNGGATTTGAGAACGGAGCCAGNACCAGCATGCAGACAACCATCGCTGCGAGGGAGGTGCTGAATCTCATGCGTTTTCCACCGTGCTCTGCCATAAGAACCCGTCGTGCAATCGTCAATACGCAGGGGAGCCTTCATTGAGTGTCGGCCAAAACAAGCACCATGAGTGGTTCAAACGGCCAGCGTCGGCGATCAAATCAGCGGCGCAGTTCGTCCTCTCAACGTCGATACGGCGGCCCGAAGCGCGTGCACCAGATGGAACGCTACGCTTCGGAGGTTCGCANGATGAACGCCGCTGCCGAGCAACGCTTCGATCGTCGGCCTGCACCGATGGCTTTTCCCGAGGACATGGAGGCACCCCGCACGTTTCGGTTGTCGTGGACACCNGAGCCCGTTTCACTCAAAGCAGAAGAGCGGGTTGCTGGTATGGTCGTCAAACGCGGCGATTTTGGTTGGTTAAGCGATGAGCGTGTTGACGAAATCGCTCAATCCCTGGGGTCGGAGGGCATGAATCTGGACCAGGCNTTGTCGCTNCGTTCGGCTTTGCTTCAGCAGAAAACCGTGTATTCTCACCATCGACTCAGGTCCAANAGCAAAGAACTGGCTCGTCACTACCGATCCGGGACGTCCATTGTAGAACTGTCAAAGCGCTACGATTTTCCTCCCGTTAACGTGTTCAGAGCGGTGCTTGAATCGATGGGTTGGTCAAAAAAACGCATCAAAGACAGCCTTCGAAACCCGACCAGCATGAAGCAGCGAGAACGCGATGAATTCGAAGCCGCCGAGGCCGCTGATCGTGTTTCAAGCGTTGATCAGTCGGAGACTCAGGTGAAGGCGGATCTGTTTGAAGACATCCTCGCGGATTGGTTCGAAGCCCAGGGCATCCGACTCCGCCGACAACCCGAGATGGTGAAAGAGCAGTCTGAACGTCTTGGNCGCCCGGTTCGAACGCCGGATCTGCTGTTTTTGGATCACGTCTACATCAACGAACAACCGGTCGCATGGATCGACGCCAAGCACTTCTACGGGGCCGACGTGGAGTTCCAGCGAAAAAAGATGAAGAAACAGATGAATCGCTACATTGAGGAGTGGGGCAGCGGAGCCATCATGTTCCGGCACGGATTTTCGGAGAACCTGTTTNTGCCCGGCGTCTTGATGCTTGACGCAAGCCCCATCGATTTGAGTCGCCTCAATCCAGACGATTGAGCGGACCGATCGAGGAGATGAGACAGGAAAATCCCTGTTCGGCGACGTAGCCTCGCAGCGCCTCCAAATCTTCCGGCCGAAGGCCTTCATCCAGGCGTCGAGGCAGAACCACGACCGAACTGCCCAACATGCACAATCGCACCGCCATGCTCGCTTGCCAGCCGCCGCGCTGCACGGCTTCCAGCACCGCTTGATGAATTCGAACTCGATGCGCTTCTTCCAACATCCCGGAAGCGGTTGCGAACGTCCGAGCTTCCCGGAGCANATCCGACCATCGGTCGACGCTCCAGTCTGNCGTGGCAAGGGACNGCACGCCNGCTTCACCGGCGCGTGTGATCGAACGCTGCCACTCCAAATCGTCGATGTACGTTGACGTGTGGCGCTCCTCAAGAGGGTCCCAAGCCAGCAGGACCGAACCCTTGGCTTCGAAACTCACGGCGTGACCNGGCCAGCCCGGTGCTCCCGGAGCAAGTCGAAGTTCGACCCCGCCAACCGAAGCCCCCANCACATCGCCCAAACCACCGGCATGGGTTCGCTCAACGCGATGCGCCATCTTGAGGTACTGCACGCTTCTCCCTCGCCCTGTAAGGACGTGAATCGCTCTTCCGAGCGCCACAAGTCCGGCAGCCGACATTCCAAACCCCTGGCTGGTCGGGCATTCCAAACGAACATCCAGCGTGAGCCATTCGTCGTCTCTCAGCAAGGTTGCGTCTCTGCAGGCCTGAATGTAATCAAGGTACAGATCGATGCGCTCGAGGTACTCACCGGAGGCGGTCTGAACCGAAATCTCGGACGNAACAACCGTCCGTTTTGGAGGCGGCTCATCGGGTTTGATTCCGTTCATCGCCTCCGTTGCGTGGGGCGGNTCTCGATGCAGTTCAGCGGTGATTTCAACACCGTGATGAATCGAAAATCCGGCGCCTTTGCTGCCTTGACTTCGCATCAACGTGTTGGATTTGTCAACGGTGAAGAGCAGCGTGATGTGGCCACCGCATCGCTGGACGGTGGTGGTCTTCATGGTTTGATGCCAAGAGGTGTTGGCTGATGAACTCCACGCTGACTTCTTCAAGCCANGGCGGACATCAGATCTTCACTCAAATCGTCGAATCGACTCTTGAGTTCTCCAAGGGCAGCGTTGAACGCCACCACCGGGTCGAGGCTGCCATCGGTCTCGTAGGAGAACACGTACGAACCGTCCACCGTTTCCAGCGTGATGGCGTCGTCAAAGGCATCGTCTCGGCCGGTGCCTTCGCCCACCTGATGGAGCGCTTGTTCGAGGTCCATCACGTGGTTCACATCGGTCAGTTTCTTGTCCTTGCCGAAGAGTTTGGCGTTGATGGGTGTTCCGTCCGAGGTGCTCAANCCGAGGTCAAACAGCACGCTGGCCTTCTTTGGCTTGTTCAGCACGGCGATGCGATGAGGTTGGAAACCGACCGCAGCAACCGGGGACCACTTGGCGTGGTCTCGGCCACGACCGATCACAGCGAAGGCGTAGAATTCGAGGAATTGGCCCTTTGAGAGGACGGTGAGCGGGATGGTTTTGTGCTCGTCTCGAATGTCGTAATACGGGTCNGANATGGTNGTTAAATCGCCTGCGTAGACGGTTTTGTACTCTTCGTCAGCGTCTGCCGAGGGTCCACGAGCGGAAAGGGTGTAGAGCACCTGGCACANNGGGCATCCCCTGTCTCGCTCNATGACGTCCTTGCAGTTGATGCACTCGGTTGGNGTGTAGAGGGGTTCCTCNAGGTTGGTGGGAATGGGAATCATGGCGAGTCGGTGGGCCAAGACCTCGTCGGGTAGGACGTTCACCGATTCGACGACCTCGCCCTTGTTGTCTTGCGTGACGCCTTGGGAAAAGTCGACGCGGGTGATGGCCAACTTGGGAACGTCGGCGATGAGGGCACGACGGATGGCGTTCACTTGGGAGGGGTCGGTTTCGCTGATCAAAATACGAATCTCGTTGCCTTGTGGCCAACCTTCTACGATCTCTGTCTTCATCNATTTCACCTTTGTTGTTCAGACACGGCGGCCACGGCGGCCGCCCTTTTTCTTGGTGCCGTCGTGGGCAATGGGCGTGACGTCCTCGATTCGAGTGATGGTCATCCCGGCACGGGTGAGGGCGCGAATGGCGGCTTGAGCTCCNGGACCGGTGTTGTTGGAGAGGTTTCCACCGGGCGCACGGTANTTGACGATGAGTTCGTTGAANTCCTTGTCCTTGAGTGCGTCGGCCATGCGCTCAGCNGCGCGTGTGGCGGCGAACTGGCCGCCTTTGTCCTTNCCAGCCTTGACCACTTCACCGCCGTTGCAGGTGGTGATGGTTTCAGCGCCGGTCAGGTCGGTGGCGGTCATCAAAATGTTGTTGTAGGAACTGAAGATGTTGACAATGGCTTTGCGGGGCATCACTCATCGCCTCCTTCAATGGCAGCGGTGGAGGCTTCAGCAGCTTCCTTGACTTCTTCAGCAAATTCGGCCGTGGCCTCTGGACTCACGTCCTCGTCTTCGTAAGAAGCGGCTTCTCGCACGCCCTCAATGGCCTTGCGGATGGGGTGATTGGGGTCGTTGAGCGGCGAGGCGGGGTGGTAGCGAAGTTCGCCCTCCTCGTCTCGGCTCACGGCGTAGGATGGAATCGTGATCTTTTGGTCGCCGATGCAGATTTGACCGTGGGTGACCAGCTGGCGGGCTTGCTTCATGGTGCACGCCAGTCCTTTGTAGTACACTTGAGCTTGCAGNCGTCGGTTGAGCACGTCTTCGGTGTTCAGCGAAAGGATGTCGCCCAGTTCAGCATCGGACTCGATGAGTCCTTTGTGGTGGAGCGAGCGAAGGAGGTCTTCTCGCTCTCGCTTGCCGTGCCCTTCGGTGGTGTCGATGTTTCCGATGAGTCGCATGGCTTGGCGTCGGTGTCGTCGGAGTTGGGACTTGGCCTTCCAAATCTCCTTCATGTTTTTGAGCCCGTGGTTGCCTTGAATGGCGTGCTCTTCTTCNATGCGGTCGGCCTTCCAGGGATGGGAAGGTGTGTCGTACTTGGGTCGTGAAAACTTCGGCTCTCCCATGTCAAATCCTCCCCATCACTTCTTTCTGCTGACACCCAAGGTCAGGCCGCCACGGCCGTTGGANCGACCGCGCTGTCCACGAACTTTGTTGCCGGAAGCGTGGCGAATGCCACGGTAGCACTTCATGGTGCGAAGACGGTTGATGTCGTCTTGGAGCGTGAATCGGACCTGCTGACCGGTCAAGTGAACTTCGTTGCCGGTTTCGAGGTCTCGCTGTCGGTTNAGCATCCANAGGGGAACNCTTTCGGCGTAGGATTCGATGGCNGCGCGGAGTTGTTCTTGCTGGTCGGTGTCGAGGAAGCCGGCNAGTGCGTAAGGGTCGAATCCGGTGTTCTTGCANATCTGAATGGCCGTTCGNGCACCGACGCCTTTGACGGAGGTCAAGGCCGTTGCCAGAGGCTTCAGGCCGTCCATGTCGGTATCGGCCATTCGCAAGATGTATGAAAAGTCATCACCAAGGTCTTCGTCCTTCGGTCGCGCCATGTCTTCTGCCTCAACGTTAACACCACAGTGTCAAGCATCCCTCCGACCAACCTCCCATATATCAAGACCGCGATGGAGGGATTCGCGCCACTGAGCCGTGAAAACCCATCAAATCGGACCGGTTTCNNCGGCCGAACCGGGGCAGACGCAGAGCATCAGCACGTCGCCGTGTGGATGCTGCGCAAGAAAACCCTCGCGGTCGCCGTGCCGTCGGCGAAGTTGTCGGTCCANGGAACCTTGCAGTTTCGGTTGCAGGGACGGGTCGAGATCGTAGCGCAATTTTACCGACCCGAGACGGTGCTCCAGAGCGGTTTCCACCAANCGGTCGACGGTGGATTCGTCGGGTCTGTAATTCANCAAGTNNACCACCTTTCCGGTTGCNTGCACGAGAGCGCNGTCGCTCGAATTCAATCGAAGAGGGCGGTCGTGGTGCAGTTGCGGTCGACGACCCTCCACGAAGGCCCAGCGACCGTCGTCGTCGGGCGCCACGGAAGCCAACCAGCTCAACATCAGACCGGACTCCATCAACGCAGCGTCGAGAATGCTGACGTGTTCCCCGCGTTGCGGTGAACGATGCTTCGGTTCGATCGTCGGTGGGTCGTTTNCGATGGACAACACCACCGGACGGTCAGCAAGCGAGGCCGGCACCCGCACAAATCGCCGGGCCGCTGAGGGGTCGGCGACCTTGCCCAGCCAGAGGGCCAATCGGTCAACGCGCCCCCTGCCNCGNGAGGTCCACTCCCAGGTGCGAGCAATCCCCGGCCACACCGCATCGACNAGTGCCTCNACCTCATCTCGCTGGCTTTCGGTCAAGCGGGGTGAAAGGTCGAGCAGCAGGGCGGGTTCTTCGAAATACGGCGCCCACTGACCCAAAACACGGTGCAACGGCGGTTGCATTTCCTCCAAGGCGTGCGTTCGGCTGTTGCGGGGGCGAGCCGGGTCGAGGTGCAGAAACGCAACGTTGCTGGCGTCTTCNCCAANCGCAGATAAAACNCCCTTNGNGTCGGTGCCGTCTCCNCACACGACGCGGCTTTTGAGGAACCATGCTTCGCTCGNNCCTCGGGTGTGGGACGCAACGGAGCGAACGTTCACGGCGCTCGCTTGCGCCCGCTCCGGGGCCAATTCAACGCCGAGCACCGGACGCTGAAGCGTTGCAGCGTACGCAGCGAGTTGGATGCCGCTGCCGCAAGCACAGTCGAGAATGAAGCCGTCGGGCAGGTCGATTTGCATCAACGCCTGCGCTCGAAGGGCGGCGATTTGCCACGGCGTTGCCAGCGGGCGTCCTTCGTTGGCGTGATGAAAAAGAAGGCCCTGAGGAGCCGTTGCGTCTTGAGCTTGCTCGACCAGTCCNTCGGCCGACGCGTCAACGGGTGAAACCGCTTGATGCATACCTCTTCCTCAAAGATTCACGATGTCGGACCGCGTCAACAGCGATTCAAAATGGAGACCGGCCTCAGCAAACGCCGCCTCCGCTCCTTCCTCTCGGTCGAGGATGCTGATGACGCCGACGACGTTGCAGTCCGTGTCTCGGTGGATGCGCTCAACGGCGAGGATGGACGAGCCACCGGTGGTGGTCACGTCTTCAACGANGACAACGTCGCCGCCGGNTTCAAGNGANGCCCCCTCGATGCCCGGTGGATTGTTNGTNTTCCTTCCNCCCCGACCTTTGGGCGACTTGCGAATCATGAANCCCCGTAAANCGGGTGCTGCGTCGGCTGATGCGACAACGATCGCTGCCAACGGGACGGCNCCCAGTTCAAGCCCTCCAACGAAGTCGCCCCCCATGGCTTGGATGCGAAGATTGAGCANNCTTCCCATGATGGCTGCGGCTTGAGGGTGCATCATGACGGGTTTTGTGTCAAAGAACCAGCGCGATTGTTTCCCGCTGGCCAGCGTAAACGCCGCATCGTGGCCGCCGTCAAGAAACGCTAAATCGCGCACCAGCCCGGCAAGCGTTGACCACTCGGGGTGGTTTCGAACCGAGTCGTGAACGCCCATGGTTTGTTCCTTGGCGGTCGCAACAAGAACTTTCCTTTTNGTGCACGGTTCTCAAAGGGCCATTCAATCGCACCGTGTTGATGATAAAGGGTCGGCGGGAACACCGGTCGAGTGAACATGGGTGACGCCAAGCAGACCGTGAGTGTGGGAGACCACAACCCNCTCATCGGTTTGGANACCGACCGCCTCGAGCGCGAAATGGANGCGTATCATCGCTGGTTGGACGAACGAACGGACGACGCCTACCGGATCGCTGAAACGGCNCGAAAGCAAGGCTTGGACCACAAAGACCGAGTTGAAATTCCCCGAGCTTCCGACCTCGCAGGGCGTACCGAAAAANTGCTCATNGAGCACCTNGATGGCTATGAAGTGGCTGACGACATCAGAGCGTTGCTCGATGAGCACGATCGTGAAACCACATCGATCATCATCGCCCAGTCGGTCGCTCGCGGATTTCGGGACCTCGGTTACGACCTTGAGAAATCGATTGACGTTGGCCTTCGTGTTGGTCTGGCGGTCCTCACGGAAGCGGTGCTCGTTGCGCCTTTGGAAGGCATCAGCGAGGTGCGCCTTCTCAACAACGTCGACGGCTCTCAGTTCGTTTCCGTTCACTTTGCCGGACCCATTCGTGCAGCGGGGGGTACGGCCCAGGCGCTCGCCGTGCTCATCGCCGACATGATCCGGCGAGAACTCAACGTCGGCCACTACCAGCCAACGGATCCTGAGGTTGAGCGCGTCAAGGAAGAGTTCGGACTTTACCGNGGAAACCTCCAGTACCGCCCCTCACCGCATGAAATCGATGAAATCGTTCGGGCCTGCCCCGTGATGATCAACGGCGAGTCAACCGAACGAATCGAGTGCGCCGGGTATGGAAACGTGCGCAACATCGACGAGCCTCGTATTCGAGGCGGTGTTTTGTTGGTCATTGGCGAGGGCATGTGCCTCAAAGCGCCCAAGATTCAGAAGCACACCGAGCGATTGAACATGCCCGGCTGGGATTTCATTGCAAAGTTTGCCTCGAGAGGGAAAGAGGAGGAGTCCAGCNAGTCTGANGGCTTCAAGAGCCAGCAAATTCCGCCGATTACGAAATTCATGAAAGACATCATCGCNGGCCGCCCNGTCTTTGGAGGACCGCTGCAACCGGGCGGATTCAGGCTGCGATACGGACGGTCGCGCCCTTCCGGTTTGGCTGCAGCCTCGACCAACACCGCTTCCATGCTGGCTCTGGACGACTTCATCACCATCGGGACNCAAATGAAAATTGAACGTCCGGGGAANGCCTGTGCCATCACGCCCTGCGACGAGGCTGAGGGGCCTTGGGTCGTGCTTGANGACGGCCGCTTTCTNCGCATTGACGACGCCTCCGCCTTTGTGAAACTGCGNCAATCCGTGAAACAGGTGTGGGACAACGGCGAACTGGTCGTCGGTTATGGCGAATTTTTGGAGAACAACAAGCGCCTGGTTCCTGCCGGCTACACGATGGACTGGTGGGCGAGCGACGTTCTTGCAGAGCTTGTTTCCCACCAGGATGTGTCGGATTTCCTCGCCATCNTCGGAGAAAATCGGGAGGCNTGGCCCGCAGGTGCGCCGGGCGTGCCTCCAGAGGAGACGGACGANCCCGACGCGCAGTTTTGGGTTCGCTGCGACTGGCATCAACGCCTGCGGCAACGGTCGCTAACGTGGGCTCAGGCTGTTGGCTGTTCGCGCCGATTTGGCGCGTCGCTTCCTCCACCGCACAACCCGTGGTTCAAGGACTTCCCACTGGAGTGGCTTCCTGCGTTTCTGGACCTGTTGGAAACCGCCACCATCGAGCAGGGGTCCGAACACACCGGAGCCCCGGAAGGTCANCGACCACCGCTGGCCGANCGCTGGCTTCGGCTATCGGGCGGGGCGCGCAACTGGGTNGCNTCGACCATGGACGAACTTGAACCGGAATCGCTGCCCGAGTTGAGCGATGTGCGCTTGCCNGGACCCAGCGTTGAGGTGGAGCCNCCGCTCATGTCCGCCGAGNCCCCCGAAGGATGGCCGCTCCAGCAGCACGGTCTNGCAAAGGCATCGCTGATGGTGCTCGGGCTCGCTCACCACCACGACGGGGANGACATCGTCGTCACNTCNGGGTGGGAATCGCTTCTNGAGGCCCTCGGTTTCAACAGCGAGGGCGATGCTCCGCTGCGTCAGAAAAACGCNCGGACCGTTGCGTTGGAGCGCATTGACGCACTGCGACAGGCCAAGCGGGTGCTGGACGAAGAGCGAGCTCGAAAATCGGTGTTGGAGAAAGAGCGAGCGACGATTCGGATCGCTGCCGAAACAGGCGCACGTCAGCGGGGTCTGGGCATTGCNGAAACCGATCAGGTTGGACGGGACGCAGCAGCCTCGGTGCTGGACGAGGGGCCCGTCGACCCGGCCANCTATCTNGCAGCACAGCGGATGGAAGACGAGCACGCCGTTGAAGGCATCATGGTCCTCGTCAGAAAACTGTCGGANCTGCGCTGGGAGCACAGCGCACCCATGCGCATCGGNTGCCGCATGGGTCGCCCGGAGAAAGCAGCCCCTCGGGTCATGAACCCGATGACTCACTCCCTTTTCCCCATCGAACTCCACGGCGGAAATCAGCGCCTGTTGAACAACGCCATTGACAAACGAACGATACGGGTTCAACTCGGTCGCCGCACGTGCACGGTGTGTGGAAAAGAATCGCCGTACCTTCGTTGCCATCACCGGGCCGTTGACGCTCACGGCGACGGAAAACCGGGTGAACCNTGCAACGGGCGAACCACGGCCAACGCCACTCGCTCCAACGCCTATCGCCGCGGTGAAGTCCAGTCCGTCCGAATGGACGAGATGGTTGAAGACGCCCGAATCCGTTTGGGCATTGACCGGCTCCCCGTGCAGGTGAAGTGCATGAAGAAGCTCAACAGCCGAGACCAAACACCCGAAGCCATTGAGAAAGGCATTTTGCGTGCTCGGCANGAACTCCCGGTGTTCAGNGACGGCACGGTTCGCTTTGACATGAGCGACGTTCCCACCACGCACTTCCGTCCCCGTGAAATCGATGTACCTTGGAAAACGCTCCACGCCCTTGGGTACACCCACGACCATCGCGGCCAGCCGTTGGAACACGATGAACAGATTCTGGAACTGTTTCCCCAGGATTTCATCGTGGCNAAGGGTGCGGCCGACTTTCTGCTTCGCACGGCCAAGTACGTCGATGAATTGCTGGTGCGGTATTACAACATGGANCCGTACTACAACGCTGAGANAGCAGACGATTTGATTGGGCATCTCATCTGTGCCCTCGCTCCGCACACCAGCGGAGGCGTGCTCTCCAGGATCATCGGCTGGGCGGACTGTTCGGGCGGTTATGCGCATCCACTGTTCCATGCCGCAAAGCGTAGGAACTGCGACGGAGACGAGGACGCNATCATGTTGTTGATGGACGGTTTGCTCAANTTTAGNCGCGACATTTTACCTGCCAATCGTGGTGGTCAGATGGACGCACCGCTGGTGTTGACCACCCGACTCAACCCCACGGAGGTGGACAAAGAGGCGTTGAACGTGGACTCGGGCTGGTTTTACGAGCGCGATTTTTACGAGGCGACCTTGAAACAACCGCACCCCAAGGACNTTCANGGGCGNATGGATTTCGTCGAGCGACGCCTCGGCAGCGTCGCTGCGGTNCGTGGATACGGGTTCACCCACGACTGCAANGCACTCGACGACGGTCCAGCGCTGTCCGCTTACAAGACGTTGGAAACGATGATCGACAANATGAACGGGCAACTNGCACTCGGGCAACGGCTCCGCGGGGTCAACGTTCGCCAGGTCGCNTCCAGCGTTGTTCGGTCTCACTTCCTACCGGACTTGAGAGGTAACCTCAACGCCTACGGACGGCAGAAAGTTCGATGTCTCAAATGCGCTCACTCGTACCGTCGAATGCCCCTCTCCGGAAAATGCATTCAACCGAAAAAGGAGACGGGGCGCGGGCTGGCCAACATGGGCGTCGCCAAATCCGAAGGTGGTTTGTGCAACGGAAATTTGGCGCTGACCGTTTCGGAGGGCGCTGTCCGAAAATACATCGAAGTCATGCGCTTTGTGATGGACCATTACGGCGTTGACCTGTACACGCGGCAGAACGCCGACTGGTTGGCATCGAGCGCCGATTCGCTGTTCAACAACGATCGAGCCAAGCAACTGTCGCTCTCGGATTTCCTCTGATCATCGCAGGGGGTCTCTCCACGGTGAATCGTTCTCCTCCCAGAGCATTGAGTCGTCGTCCTGTTGGAGCCCAGTGGATTTGAACGGTACCTTCTCGATTCGGTCGTTGTTGACCGAAGGGCTCCGCTTGGCGAGGAGTGCACGGACCCCTTGCTCGCCCCAAGCGAGGGCAACGAGCAAGAGTGTGAGCACAACGTGGCCGTGAGGTTGGACGGAAGCAAACGGTTGCAAGTCCAGGTTCTGCTCCACAAGGACGCCCTCTTCAACCAGGGTTTCGATGGTGTACCTCCCGGGTTCCAACGCCCCACTCCACACCACGTCCTCGCTGGTCAAGTCCCCCGACCACGATGCAACAACGGTCAAGTTGTCCCTTTTGATGGCAACACTCAGGTTGGCGTTGTCCAGCGAGGTGCTCGAAAACCTCGTGGTCAATTCCGCCGGGATGGGGTCGTCGTTTCCAAACACGGAGGAGATGTCAATTTCTCGGTGGGTTTGAAATTGGTTTTCAGCGTTGATTTCATTGGGAGCTGACTGATCGACGACGTTCAACCAAAGGGCGTTGACAATCACCAATGCGACCACCCACAACAGAGCGGTCTGCCATGTTCGCCGATTGGTCATGCGCTCCGTTCCTCCTGTTTGTTCTTCTACTTCTGTTCACCAACGATGCTCATCGGTTTTCCAAGCAGCGCTCATCCCAGCGCGCGTCGATGCAACGCAGCACCCGCTCCATCCAGGATAATTTCGCCAGTTTTCGTTCCGGGTCGGTGGTTCCCGACCACGGACCGACCCGGTCGGTGGCGAACCCTGCCCAGCGTATTTTTTCAGGAGGGACGTCCAGCCAAGAAAGGAAACACGCCGCTCGGTCGCCGTCGGTAAACCCTCCCGGGTTGTGCATCCCCGGAATTGCTTCGTCCGTCTGGTGCGTGAGCACCAAACGTGGCCCGCCGGAGGTTGCCCATCGGTCGATGCATTTTCTCCATGTTTTCGTGTTGTCTCCGTGGGCATGAACGATGAAGGGAACACCTTCTCGTGCGGCGTTGGAGAGGTGAGGCTCACCGTCAAGGTCCGTGACCACGCATGCGACATCGACCCTGCCCAAGCATGCGCCAACGGCCCCATCCGCAGCCACAAAAACGGTCCCTTCATCGAAAGACCGCTCAAGAACGGCCGTCTCAACAGCGGCGCCGACAACAACCACGGTCGAAGCCCGATGAAGGATGGTTTCAACGGCCCGAAGCGTCTCTTCCCGTTGGCTTGGCAGCCACCCCAAACGTTGGGCAGCCGGGTGGTCGTCACATGCCGTTTGCAAACCCAGAGCNCTCTCCAAATCACCCTCATAGCTCCATCCAAAATGCGCCCTCACGTCGTGCTGAACGTTCACCAGCGACGGGTGGGGGGATGCCGTCATGCCCCACTGGAATCGGTTTCAGGTCAAGAAGACCGCGCCATACGGGACTTCATAATCCGTGGCCTCGTCCTCCCAACATGCCCGTTCCGACGACGCCGCCCAGCGTTGCGGACGAAGTGACGCTGGCTCGCTACCCGTTCCTCCCGCAAGCTTCGGATTGGATTCGGTCCATGGCCGTGCGACACAGCATCGACCTGAATGAACTGTTGGAGGGTTCCTGGATGGAGCAAGCCCGTCAGCGTGCTCGAATACGTCTGATCGATTCCATCCAGTCCAAGGAAGGTGTGCAGGTCGCCGGAGGTGACATTCACACCGAGGAAGGTCGCCTGGTGGAGGCGTTCTCGTTCTACTATGCTCGCTTGGTGATGTGTGCGAGCGAGGACGAGCGGCTCATCGCTCGTTGGGCACAGGCAGAAGCCGCACGTGCCGAGCAATTGCTGACCCAAGACTTGGACAATCTTCGAACGGTTGCGAACACCTATCTTTCACAGGTGGAGATCACCCACACCACCCCAACCGCACCCCTTTCAGGCTCGGTTGGTGCGGTGGGTATGTCCCGCGAAACGGCGACCGAGGAATGGCGCGTGGGCCTGGCTGACTTCATCGAAATATGCCCGAAAATCACGGGCCATCGTTGGCGTCTTCCCAACGTCGATGTTGACCGGGGCTGGGTCAAACTTCACAACGAGCGTCAATACGCATCCTCCGCAAAGGTGGCTCGGTTGTTGCGCGAACGCATCAAAGCGGGCATTGAAGCGGAGGCGCTCGAAAAGATGGGCGAGGTCACCACCGACCTGGCCGTGCGTCTTGCCGAACCCGTGGGCATGGTTCGCAATCTGATGGCCAACAAAGCCAGCGAAGCCATCGCGCTCGTGGGTGCAGAGGAGAGCGACTGGCCACCGTGCATGCAAAAGGTCATCGCCGACCTCTCTGCTGGCGTCAACGTCAATCATTTTGGCCGCTTGTTCTTGGCGTCAATGTCGGCCACGTTGGCGCTGCCTGAGACGTCTTGCGTCAATTTCTTCCGCGGAGCACCCGATTTCAGTGAAGCCACCACCTCCTACCAGGTTCAACACGTCTATCAGCACGAATACACGCCGGCGGGCTGCGGGAAACTCAAGGTGAACCACAACTGCCCTGTTCTCCCCGGTGATAACCGAACCTGCGATCAGCCGTGGATGGACCACCCTCTGAAGTACATACGTGCAACACAACGCTGGAAACGGTTGACGGCTCGCTCCGCCGCTCCCGAGGCCGAGGCAGACCCCAAATCCGACGCCTGAGCGCAAACGGCAGGCGTCTTCTCTAAATGCGGACATCCAACCACGGAGGCNTGCAGCAGGGTGANGATGAGCGATCTGGCCTCCCGCCCCCGCCCCTTCCGTATCGAGTCGTTCGACGATTCTATCGGTTTCGACAACCGCAGACACTTTCTTGACCCGCCGCTGAATTCGGGGATTTTGCAAAAGGGTTTGAAAGAAAGAACCGCAGTGGCTCAACCAAACGGGGGATGCTCATGACCAGAACGTTGGTGCTGACGGTTGACCGGGACAACGACCTCGGTTTGAAAACGTCCATACGCGGTCCCGTGGTTGGTCGCCGGCAGGTGTTGACCGCAGCGCTCAAGCTCGGCATCGCCGATCCCGAAGAGAGCGACACCAACGCCATCCTCGGGGCGCTCAAAGCCCACGACAACCTTGCAGAAGGCAAATCCGAGGAGGATGAGGTCGAGATTGCCATCTTGACCGGGGACGAGAAAGTGGGNGTCCGCTCCGACCGTGCCATTGCCGCACAGTTGGATGAGGTCGTCTCTGCGTTCCAGCCCGATCAAGCCATCCTCATCACCGATGGAGCCGAGGACGAGAGCGTCCTGCCGCTGATTTCCTCNCAGGTTCGCATCGACCACACCGAGAAAATCATCGTGAAGCAATCCAAAGGCATCGAGGGGACNTANTACTACATCGTCAAGGCGCTGGAGGACCCCAAATGGCGCTCNCGATTCATGATTCCTTTCGGCGCCGTGCTGGCAATTTTGGGCCTCGGCATCATGCTGCCNAACGAAATCGGNGGGGTTGTCATCGGTGCCCTTCCTCTGGTGCTCGGCCTCTACATCTTCAGCAAAGGCGCCGGGATCGAATCGACCGTCAACCGCGTGATTCAAGANATGCGTGAAAACGCCGACGCNGCCATGTTTTCNTCCCTGCTCTGGACGGCCACCCTGTTCAGTGCAATCTTTGCNGTTGCTGAAGGATGGCGAGCCTTTGGACTCGATGAAGGAGCNGCCAACTCACAGTCCGTGCTTTGGCTCACNGTGATTCACTCGTCGCTGGCCTGGACCGTCATNGCGTTCCTGACCTCCACCGCCGGGTTCATGCTTCTCCGCTTGAAACGAGGTTCATTTTCTGGAAGCCTCATCGTTCTCAGCGTCTTTGGCATGGTGGTCTACTCCTTCCTCAACGCTGCCTTGGACATCGCCATCCGCGTGCTCAGCGGCACAGCCTACGAATTCAGCGTCGAGATGATCNTGACCGACCTGACCACGCCGCTGCTCTGGGTTGTCGTCCTNTGGATGGTCACCACGGTGGTCCGTACCTTGCAAACCCGTCAGGCACAAGCCGATCGCTANTGGGGCATTTGATCACAGCAAGAATCGNGGCAACACNCGAGCCACGGTGCTGTGTCCAACGAAACCGACGAGGACGCCATCGTCGTCAACCACACCGAGTTGGTTCAGGTCGTGGGTCAGCATCAGCGCGCCCGCNTTGAGCAGTGGCGTGCTCGTTCTCACCGTGAGTGGCGGATGGACGAGGGCCTGCTGGGCCGGGATTGAGTGCATCCATGCAACGTCCCTGTTGACCGTCTTTTTTGCAACCATCTTGAGCAGGTCAACGGCATGAATTCTTCCCATTGGCACCCCGTTNTCATCAACGATGAACACGTGGTCCCANTTCTGCTTGGTCAGCACGTCCAAAACGGTGGCTACGGAGTCGCTGTTCAACAGTGCATTGGCGTGTTGCATAACCGACCCGCACGTCACGCCNCGGACGCCGTTGGCTTTNGCTGCGGACTTGGAAGACGCTCTGGAAAAGGGGCGNCTGACCATGGTGCTCAACCGGCTCCGTCTGCCCACCGTTTTTGAACCCTCCCGAAATACCCCCTCGNGNTTCCGGATTCCGGAAACGNCGGCCATCGTCGATGCATCACGTTTCCTCAACAGATATAGCGTCGGATGCGGTGCAATCACCATGAGTCCCATTCCAAACAAGGAATTGGAAACCGTCCGGTCGATGTCTGGCTACGAGCAAACGGTTGAGATCGATCGTCTCTGTCGTCATTACGGTGTGGACGAAACGACCCTGAGAGCGGCCATGGCCGCTGGAAGTGGTACCAACCAATCGGCCACACAACCTTCGTGGGACACGTCGCACAAGGAGATTCCAGGTCTCGACCAAGCACGACCGGTGTCAACCCCCAACATGGTGGACAAGGNACGTTTTCGATTCGAATACGACCCCACGCGAGAAGCGAAAGAGCGAAGGGAACAGGTCCAACAAGCCATTCTTTGTCCCGCATGCGGGGTTGCGCTGGGAATACCGGACGTTCGTCCAATCAAGGTCACGTGCCCTGCGTGCTTGTTCGAGACAACCTACACGAATTGAAAGGGAACTTGATGTACATCCCTCGGGCAGGTTTGGTCATGAACGGAGGCTCACCGCGCCAATGGCACTACGCTTCGAGCAACTCACCGCTCCCTCTCCCCGACCACCCCCTTCTGTTTACGCAACGTGAGTTGATTTCCCTCGACCGGCTACCGAACGAATCCACCGAGGGCGTTCTTGAAGGAGAGAACCTCAAAGCTCACGTTCGTCGTTTTGGAACGCAGGATATGTTGTTGGACGAACTGCTCGCGGCCGATGGTTCACCGCTCATCGANGAGCGCCGACCCATCTTGTTGCAAGGCGAACTGGCCAATCCATACCGCCTGCAGGAGATCAACATCGGCACGCTTCCTCTGTTCACGGTTCGTCTCGAGGGGATTTGTCGGACATGGGCGGACGGTCTGGATCCGCGNGATGCTTACCCTGGCGTGCACCACGTCACCCTCGCNCGTACGCCGGGTTGGTGGGAACGATCGCACATCGGNCTGGCCACCCGCCAACAACTGTCGGTCATTCGTGAATGGTTGGACAACGGCGTTCGTTCAACCTGGCGCCCGGTGAAACTTGCCGAAGGCGCCGTCCGATTCGAGCACGACGCGCAACTCCAGCCACCCGATGCTTCAGCGGTGGAGTGGGACGGAACCACCGAGCGAGTTTCGCAGCCCNCCCCCGCTCCAACAGGACCNTGCATCTCCTTGGATGAACTTCTGGTGGTGGTTCACACCCGCCAAGGATGCTACAACCACCGAGGGCGTCTGGCTCGGTGCGTTCACATGCAACAACGTGCCTTTCACGAGGGCCTTTTCCGNAAGGGATCCTCGCACCGATGGANCGACGTCCTTACACTGCGCTAATCCGAGCGCAGGTAGTGNTCGACACGCTCGGCACCCCAAACGTACTCGTGAACCATCTCGAGTCCTGCTGCAGNAAGCACGTCCGAGGTGATGCCCGAGGGCACGGGGGACGCATGAACGNTTTGGGAGCGGATGAGAAACACCTCGTCCACCAACCCTTCCTCAAGAAATCGGTGGACGGTCGTGGGACCACCTTCCACGAGGAGACGTTGAATTTCACGGTCTGCAAGTTGATGCAGGAGCGAGGGCAGGCCACTGAAGTTCTCCTGCATGAGCAGGGTTTCGCCCTCCTCGTGCATCATTTGAGCGTCGGGGTTGATTCGATGTTTCGGGTCCAGCACCACACGCAGTGGCTGACGNGAGGCGGGGACCAAGCGGACGGTCAGTTTGGGGTCGTCCCTGTTCACCGTCGCCACACCGACCAGCACAGCATCGCAATCCCTTCTCAGNTCGTGCACTTTNTCGAGGCAGCCCGGNGANGTGAATCGTTGGGCATCGATTGAACGATCGTCGACGGAGCCNTGAGCGTCAAGGGCGAGCTTGACCGTNACGAGCGGNCGGCGATGCTCACACCAGTGAAGAAAACCTCGCATTTGCTCGCGCGCNTCCGCCTCCATNAGACCGACTCGAGTGGGAATGCCNGCTGCTTCGAGCGCACTGCAGCCGTTTCCTCGTACGGTTGGGTTCGGGTCGTGATGAGCGATGATGACTTCCTTCACGCCCGCCCACATGAGGGCCTCCGTGCACGGNGGGGTGCGGCCAAAGTGGTTACACGGTTCAAGCGTCACGTACGCCACGGACCCGTTGGGNGAATGCCCCTTTTCCTCGGCGTCGTGGATGGCCATTTGTTCAGCGTGCAAACCACCAAGATGGTCGTGCCAACCCTCCGCAATGACGGCGTTGTCTTTGACCAAAACGCAGCCAACGAGGGGATTGGGACTGACCTTGCCCCGGCCACGCTCCGCAATCAGCAACGCGTGCTCCATGTGGGCGCGCTCGTCGTCGGTCCAGTCATCGCTCACGAGCCGCCCACGGACCTCTTGTTCATGACTGCTTGCATGGGCTCACGGGGCGAAGACCGTCAAAACCACCNAATTATTCATTCTGGTTCATATTTTATTCAATATGCATTATTGCAAAACGATGCCNCAGGGAAAGGATTCAAGCGTGCNAGCCTGCNCCTGGTGGCATGGGAAGCACGCCGTCCGAGGGGTTGAACGAACCGATCGGATTCAGTTCAGATCCCTCCAGCAAGCGGAAAAAAGGTGCTCACAAGCCCGTGTTTGCACCGGTCTTCGTTCATCCGGGAGAACCTCGGGATGAATGCTCNCGGGTTCACCTGCTGGTCAACCCGTTCGCAGGGAAGAAAAGGGGACGGAGCGTTGCTGAACAGGTGGTTGAACGTTTGGAGGCGGCCGGCGTGTCCACCACCTGTGGNTACTCNGCATACAGCGGTCATCTTGTGACGATGGCTTCGGCCTTGGTCGTGGAGAAGGGTGACATCGTNGCNGTGGTCGGTGGCGATGGCTCGTTGTCGGAGGTCATCACGGGNCGAATGCTCCTCGGGAAATCTGGAAAGGAGACGTTTGCCGTTGTGCCGGCCGGTACGGGTAACTCACAAGCGCANGACTTGGGCGTGCATTCGGTTGACAGCGCCATCAACGCGATCTTAGCTGGACGNGCACAGGCGCTGGATTTGGCTCGAGTGGAACTCACNGAAGGCCTGCCGGGCTCGACGGGGGATTCGATGGTACGGTATTCTCANAATTTGGTGACGTGGGGGCTGGGCGTTGATTCCACCATCCAAGCTGAAAAGATGCGATGGATGGGTCCAGCNCGCTACGATGTNGGAATTTTNTTGGCCATCCTCGCTGCTCGTCGACGGACGGCGACNCTGACGCTTGACGATCGATTCATCACCGANGATTTCACGCTTTTTTTGGTTCAGAACAGTCAAACGGGNGGCTCGATGCTTCCTTTGGCACCGGGTGCTTCAATGGACGACGGTCTNATGGACATCGGNATCCTCAANAAAATGAGTCGAAGGGATGTGCTCAAAGCCTTCGGCATGCTCAAGCGCGAGGGGAGGCACGTTTTCCATCCACGGGTTGACTANCACCGTTTCACGCACCTCAGCATTCAAACCGAGGAGCCGACGGCGATCAACATCGACGGTGAAAACATCGGGTCAACCCCTCTTTCGATGCAGGTCGTCAAGCACGCNGTTTTCATCATGCGACCGGNNTAGAACGAAAAATCAGAGAATTCTTCTTCCTCTTCGTGGTNNGNGACGGTCGTNTCTNGGGCAGGTTCANCGCTTGGCTTCGCTTTCTTGACGGCCTTTCGCCGTCGAACCGTCGGCTTGGTTTGTTCTTCATCACCAACGTTGTTCATTGAACCGGTGACCGAGGTCGTGCGTTGCTGACCGATGGAGGGTGGCAACGATGAGGTCTGAGATTCTCGAACGTTCATCCGGTCCATCTCTTGGGCGGCATCGGTGACGACAACAGAACTCTTCCTTCCAGTGGGGCCGGNCCCNCCCGAACCGGCGGTTGAGGTTGACGCNAGGACGCTGTCGAGGTCAAACCCACCCAATGCATCGTCGTCTTTTTTCCTCCGAGNCGAGTCGTTCTTCGGTGGGCCTCGTTCCGTTGCTTGCTTCTTTTCCGCCTGCTTTCGCTCGTTTTCGGTCCGCTTTTGCCGTTGGGTTGGAGATTCCATACCGGCCTTTTTCGCGGCCTTGGCGTCGGACTTCACGCTNGCTGCTTTCTTCATCCCCTCTTCGCCGATCAGCGTTCGCATCGATGACTTGGCGGATTTCATCATCAATCGGTTTGAAACGACGAACAGCCCCACNGCACCCCCAAACCCTCCTGCGAGGAAGAACAGAATGAAGCCAGCACGGCCAAGGAACGGTACGTTGCCAAACACCCACTCATCGTTTGCTTCACCGTTTGAGGTTACCACGGCGTCTTCGAGGGTGATGCGGCTGACAAGCACCAAGGCGTCTTCACGGTTGGNTGCGCCAACCANCATCGAGCAATCGTTGTCGGCGTTGTGCNATNTGGCTTTGTANCCGTACCCGCTGCCCGAATCNGCAGGTTCGACCAAGTANCCGTGAACGGTGACGGCCTGGTGCCATTCGTTGAGGGACTGCATGCCGTAGAGCACGTGTTCCGTCGTCGGGATCAATCCGAGCACAAACCAAGACGTTTCGGATTCCGAATCCACTTCGTCAAGATCGACGCTNCCTGCACCGGTTTCGGGATAGAGCGGTACGCTCCAGTCCGACACGTCGATGCGGGCCCCTTCCCCGTCCACAACGGCAGCCGCCTGTGCGAAGGTCATGGATTGAATCGCCACGGCGGTGGTCACACCCAACTGGAGTCCAGCGACGCCTTCGCTGTGGGCGTCGTAGAATTGACTGGCCGCCATGTAGCCCGTGAAGCGGACCGGTTCGCCGGTGCTTGCNTCAAGGGCGCCTCCCTCGGTTCCGGGCGTGCACCCAACCGGCTTCANCCCCTCAATCGTGCGTGANTGGTCCCCGAGGGTGCTGANCACGGTTGTGTTTTCCATGGAAAATTCCACGTTCACCGAACCGTCCCCCGACCCCCAGTCGGCCGATGAAGGCCCGAGGCAACCTGCAAGCACCATGCTGAACACGAGACAGATGGCGAGCAAACCTCTGCGCATGCACCGATGAGGGCGGGTGGAGTTTGAGAAGTCTTCCCTGCCGCTGAGACATCGAGGGTGTGGCGCAGTCGGAGAGATTTGAACTCCCGAGTCACGGGGACACCGGATTTCAAATCCGGCGCAATACCAGGCTATGCGACGACTGCTTCGGGNNGTGGGAGGCGCTCGGCTTTTTCTGCTTTCGCCCCTACTTTGCGTCGCTGTCTCGTCGAGACGACGGGAGGACAGCCGCCGCCAACATCAGGGCGGACANACTCATCGCAACGGAGAGCGAGGGGATGAANCCTCCTTCGTTCCCGGCGAGTTGNTCCTTCTCGAGCATCTCTCGAACATCGGCCGTGAATTCTTCAACGCGCCACCTGTCGCCCGCCCACGCCACGGTCGGCTCAAGTTCATCGTTNAGGATGTANGTGATGGTGGAGTGACCCACGTTGTAATCCTCGCTGGTCTCCAGCACGCAACTGAGGGGATCATCCTCGCCCCACGTGTACCCTTCATCGCACATGCAGTGCTTTGAATCGCCGCTCCCCATTTCCCAACCGTGGCCGTTGCAAGTGTTTGCATCGTCGGGAGCCCCAACGTTTGGGGACGGAACGGTGGANACGTTGACGAAGGAAGGTGCCCAAGCGATGTGGCCNGGTTCTGCGTACTCATCCAGGTCCAGATTGGAGAGTTCCCACGTTNCGTTGGCNTCGTTCCACGAGTGGAGATTCCAGAACCATTCGCGGTCTTCTGGAGCATGCTCTCCAGCGATGCCNGACACGTAGTTTCCGTACTGGGAGTCCTTGATGGACACGTTGACGTTGGCTCCTCCGAGGGCGCCGCGGGTGATGTGGTGGGCGTTGAACACATCCAGACCGTGCTGAGCAACGCTTCCGTTTGGCCAAAGCACGCTCATGCTCGAGGCTTGTTCCTCGTCGGGCATCGGGAGGGTGGAGACGTTTCCATCGGANGGCATCCACGCTACGTGCGGTGCTTCGAGGGCGTTCAAACCTTCCACGGGACCGAGGTGGCCCACCCAGGTTTGCAGGNCAACGTCCCANACCTTCAGGTTCCAAGACCACGCTCCGTCCGACGGNNCCTCNANGCCNNTGATGCCTGTAAGGGTGGATTCGTTTTCGATGGTGGAGACGTTCANGTCCCACCCNGCTTCGTCGGCGAGGACGTGGACAGCGTTCCAGCCGGACCAGTCAAACATGTGCTGAGCACTGACGTTGCTGGTGTTGACGANGGTNACCGATGCCTCGCCCGGCTGATAGTCCATGACGTGAACATCGATGACGTTCTGTTGAACGACCACACCGAACATCGCCCATATCGGTTCCATTTCGGANAGATTACCGGTGAGATGAGGCCACGAAGCACCCATTCGCTCCGAATATTCGAGCAGCGTTTCCGGCGTGTCGTGTTCCGGATCAACGGTGATGGACACAAACGTCACGTCTTCTCGCTCTTGNTCGGTGAGCTCATCTTCCACAGCGGACAGCAACATGGTCAGGACCGGGCACACNTCGGGGCATCGCGTGAAGATGAACGACACAACCACGACGCCCTCTGCGTCGGNCTCAAACGAGAACGGGTCCCCGTGCTGGTCGGTCAGCGTGAAGTCGGCCACAGGCCCCCGAGACAGAAGACTGCCGTTGTAGGCCGCTGCCGTCCCGGTCAGCATGAGCGCTGAAAGGACCAGGGCAAGCACCCGTCGGTTTGGAATCATGTTCATCGTTGTGCGGCGATGTCCCAGTTCGGCGTGCACCAGTCNGGGAGNCCCTGAACGGNACCCGGGTTTGAAAGTCCAATGCCCCANAGCATCAGCAGGACGAACAACACGGGGAAGAGCGCCGTTCGAGTGTAGATGCGAGGGTCGCCCCTCANGTGCATGAAGTACGCCGCAATGCCGTACCCTTTGATGACGCCAACGCCGATCAAAATGGCCCAAACAGCGTACAGTGTGATGTGGATGTCGGTGCCGGGGATGGTTTCGAAAAACACAGCGGCCACTTCAAACAACGTGAAGAACATCAGGATGATGAAGTTCCAAAAGTAGATGTCGTAGTCGCCTGGCAACTTGTCAACGATCGATTCAAAGATTCCAGTGGTTTCGTGTTCTCCCATTCGTGTTCACCTCAATACAAGTAGAAGGCTGGGAAGATGACCACCCAAGCCAAATCAACAAAGTGCCAGTACAGCCCGAAATATTCGATGCCTTGACCGTTCCTTTCGTCGTAGCCAACCGTGTCGGCTTTGAAGATGAGATAGAGCATGACCAGCAGTCCAACGAACACGTGAACACCGTGGGCACCGGTCGAGATGTAGAAGATCGAACCGGCTTGCGTACCGATGGTGAAGCCTTCCGCCACGAGGTGGCTCCACTCAACGAGCTTGAGCACGATGAACATCGACCCGAGCAGGAAGGTGGCGATGAGGTAGTTTCGGACCGCGGACTTCTGGTCGGGCAGGAGTTTGCCCATGAACCCGGACGGGGCCTCCCAATCTTTGGCTTTGGCCGTCTTGAGCGCCAGCACGATCGTGTAAGACGAAATGATGAGCGCAAACGTGTTGATTGCACCCGGCAGGATGGTCATAAAGTCGCCATGCCCACCGAGGCCGTCCAGCGTCGCACCATTGGGTCGGAGGAAATCAGACGCAGTGAGCATGTTGACCTCCTCACAGTTTCCAGCGTTAACTTGCCAGCCCGTGCACCATTCCGTTCGCATTCGAAGGTAGGAAGAAAAGAACGTGGCGAAAACCATCACTTCGGACATGATGAAGACCCAGAGGCCTGCCTTGCGAATGTGCTGACCTTGGAAGGGGTCGGACGTGGCGATTTGCTCGTGGTTTCCAATGAAGGGAAGGTCCTCCCTCCACCAGTTGGCGACACCTGCGGTCAGCACCGTCAGTCCCAGCATGCTCAATCCTAGGTCTCCAAGGTTGGCTTCAACCCCGGACAACAGGTTTCCAAGCGTGCCCTGGAAGGATGGGAAGCCCATCAGGAACAGCATGACACCGAGCGAGAAAACGATGGGCGAACCGGAGCCGTGATGCTCGTGGTCGTCGCCACCGTAGCCGTGGNNGTCNTGACTCCACTTCGTCNGGNTANATCGANTTGAGGAACCCACCCAACCCAACAAACGCAGCGTACGNGATGCACATCNGAAGAATGGTGATGCCGGCCGTCCGCCACGTCAGATAGGAAAGATGGGCGTCGACCTTGTCCATTTTCGCGTCGTACTTCTCGTCGGAGAGTTGGAGTTTGATCTGTTTCTTCTCCTCCTTGTCCGCTCTAAGTGGCTCTTTGGCATCGGCGAGTTGATCTTTGATTTGTTTCTTCTCTTCCNTGTCCGCTCTGAGGGCCTCAAGTTGTTCGCTGGTCGTATTGCTGTCGTCTGCAGCCTCGGTGTAGTTTGCATTGGCCTGGTTGTAGGNCTCGTTGGCCTGNTTGTAGNTCTCGTTGGCTTGGTTGTAAGTCTCGTTGGCTTGGGTATAGTCNGCCGTTGCTTCGGTGTACTGCTCCGTGACCCTTTCGTAGTTCAGTTTCTTTTCGTCCCAGTCAGCATGCTTGACGTTGGCCACACCAACGCCCATCGCCCCGAAGGCAAGGATGCCGATGGTGAGGAAGACCCCGCCGATGAGGACGGCGCGCATCCACACGCTGTTCTCGACGTGCGCTTCACCACCGCTCATTCTTCCGCCCCCTTGGTTTCAGCCGTCCAGAGTTTCTCTTTCAGGGTCGGACCGTCGTGCTTGTGATGACCGAATTCTTCGTTCTTGTCGTGCTGGGTTGGAATGTCGTGGAAGGACGGCGTCGGTGGCGGAGANGTGGTGGACCACTCGAGCGACCAACCGCCCCACGGGTCTTTGCCCACCGGCTCGCCTCGGCGGGCCGAATAGAGAATGTTCCACACGAGGAGCAACTGGCTGATGCCGAAGATGAAGGCGAACGTGGAAACCGCCATGTTGTACTCGGCAAAGCCGGATTCGATGGTGTANGTGTGCGTGCGGCGGGGCATGCCCATGATGCCNAGAGCGTGCATGGGCCANAACGCTGCGTTGTANGAAGCAAATCCGATCANGAAGTGCCAGAGNCCAAGCGTCTCGTTGAGCTTGCGTCCCGTGGCCTTGGGGTACCAGTAGTACACGGCGGAGAACAGAGCGAAGACCGTACCGCCGATGAACACGTAGTGGAAGTGGGCCACGACGAAGTAGGAATCGTGGAAGTGGATGTCAAGACCGGCCACCGGGAAGAACATGCCCGAGATGCCACCCAGCGTGAACGTCACGAGGAACCCGAGCGACCACAAGGTGTGGGTCTTCATGACCAGAGAGCCGCCCCAAAGCGTGGCCAGCCAGTTGAAGATCTTGGCACCGGTTGGGATGGCGACCAACATGGTCATGATCATGAACAGCGCTCGCCAGAAGGGGTCCATTCCCGAGGTGAGCATGTGGTGGCCCCACACGATGAAGCCCACGATGCCGATACCGGCCATGGCGAACACCATCGACTTGTAGCCAAAGATCGAACGGCGAGCCGATGTGGCCAACACCTCTGAAACGATGCCGAAAGCAGGAACGATCACCACGTACACCTCNGGGTGGCCAAAGAACCAGAACAGNTGCTGGAAGAGCANCGGATCNCCGCCGGCCACGAAGAACGTGGTTCCGATGGTGTGGTCAAACAGAAGGAACGCCACACCGACGATGAGCGCCGGCAGGGACATGAAGAGCATGAACACGCTGATGAACACCGACCAGGTGAACAGGGGCATCTTCATCCAGGTCACGCCCGGGGCGCGCATGGTGAACACCGTCGTGATGAAGTTCACACCGCCCAGCGTNGACGAAGCCCCGAGCATGAGCATGCCGGAGATGAACGCAGTCGTTCCCGGGTTGGCACCGTANTCGGCCAGNGTTGAACCGAGGTTCGCCTCCGTGAGGGAAGAGTAGGGCGGGTACATGACCCACGTGATGTCAGCGCCTTCACCCGAGAAGATACCGGTGAAAATGAGCGGAGCGGAGAAGACGAGCAGCCAAAGCCCCATGGCGTTGATTCGCGGGAAGGCCAAATCCTTCGCACCGATTTGCAACGGCAACACGTAGTTCATGAAACCAGCAATCATCGGCATCGCAGCGAGGAAGATCATGGTTGTACCGTGAAGGGTGAAGAACGAGTTGTACTCATCGTAGGTAAGGAAATCGTTCTCCGGAAGCGCAAGCTGGACACGGAAGAGCAGAGCCAACAGTCCTCCAACAAGGAAGAAGAAGAAGCCGAACAGGAANTACATGATGCCGACTTCTTTGTGGTCCGTGGTGGTCAGCCATGGCTTGAGGAANCCCCAGAAGCGNTCCATGGTGAACGTTTCAGGCGAACTNCGGTAGAANACCCANAGGATGCCGACGAAGATCAATCCNGCAGCCAGTCCAATCGAGGTTACNAAGATGATCAGNGCNCTGGCGCTTGCGGCGACGGCGCCTGCATTGATGCCGGGGATGGCGGCTTNGGCNNTGTTCCAGTGGTCGCCACCTGCGCCGTTGCCGCCGTTCACGGCGTTGCCGTAGATCGTCATCTCAACGTTGAGGTCGTCGGCAGCAGGAGCGGTCCACTCGAAGGTCCACGAGCGTACCGTGTTGGCCTCCTCCGTGTGAGAAAGGCCAGCGTCCATGATTTGGCCGTTTGATTCTGGAACGGCGCTGACCTCGCCGTGCGAGACGAGAATACGGTAGCCACCAGCGCGGCCGTTCCAGTCCACGTCGTTGATTTCCATGACGTCGTTCTGAACGGTTACGGTGAACGTGTAGGTTTCNCTTGCNTTGTACATCTCNGGGAGCCCGTCCACCAGAACGGTCGTGTCGGGCGATGCGCCGCCGTGGCAGGTGCACCCTTGNTTGCCCGCAGCACCGATACCACCGGGGGCTGCCGTGAATTGCGGAGCTGCCATCAACGCGACCAACAAGACACCGAGCACCGTTGCGGCGCGCCAACGCATCAGTAGTCACCTCCGGAATCACCGTCGGACGATTTTGTCACGCCGGTGTCCGCATCGCAGTTCATGTTGTCCTTTGCAACGATTTTGACNTGCCCGATCATCATTGAATGNTGATTGCCGCAGTACTCAGCGCAGCGGATGGGGAACACACCTGGGTCATCGGCTTCGATGGTCATGTAGGTGCCNCCCTCGAGGCCGGGNACCAAGTCTTCCTTCACGCCCCATTCAGGCAGCCAGAAGGAGTGCTGCACACCGATGTAGTTCGGGTTCGAATCGTCGGAGGGTGCCGAGTGCATCTCAAACACGACGTCNTCGTCGCAGGGGAGGATCATGTCCTCGCCCAAAGCGGAGGAGAAGACGTGCCCGCGCGGGACGTGCATCCAGGTGTGAAGCACAGCACCGTCGGCGTCGGTGACTTCGACCACGCTCAGTTTGTACGGGTCAAAGGTCTCTTCAGCCACGGCCTGCATGGTCACCGTGTCNATGGACGTGCTTGGGAGAGCGTCGNCTCCCTTCTGTATGGAGACGTTGACCGCTGCTGCGGTTGTGCTGGTCACGGTCAGGGTTGTCCCGCTCCAATCCACGTCGATGTACGTGATTGAGGGGTCGTCTTCCCACGTGAGCGAATCTTCGTATTCGTACTCCCAGAACCATTGCTTCCCGGTGATCTTCATGTTGTGGGCNTCGGCGTCATCGGGAATGACCCAAACCTGTGTGTTTGAAGAAAGCGCGAGGACGATGAGCCAAGCCACAATCACGGTTGGTAGCACGTAGAAAAACACCTCGAGTTTGGTGTTGTGCCGATCAACCGGAAAGGACCCCACTTCAATGTGGTCGACGTGCGTGGTGTCGGGTTCAACGCCTTCTCGATACCTCAACATGGCCAAGAACAACCAGCCGAAGGTGAAGATTCCAACNAGAATGGACCAAAACATGAACTTATCATAGAGAACAGAGAATACCGTATCTTCTGCTACCATGCAACCACCCTGTCTGANCGCCCGCTTAGCCCCTCCTTAAGCGTTCCTTGATGGGGGTCAGAAACGCTGTTTGTTTGAACTGCCTCATGGCGTGCCGGTACGCCTTTTTTTCGCGATTTTTTAGCCTCAAAATTGAACGGTTTTTTCACCGGTTTCAGCCTCGCCGAGACATACGAGCGATGCTACTTGAACCCCCCGCGCAGAGTGTAATTTATGAGCGTCGGTTTGTGCCTTTCCCAAGCCCTTGACGGGTCGGTTGTCATGGACATCGAAGTTCAACCCAATTCATCCAATCAAGGTCTGCTTGGTTTCAACCCTTGGCGCTCGCGATTGACGGTNGCTGTTCGGGCCGAAGCGANGGACGGGATGGCCAACCGAGCCGTTGTTCACGTGTTGGCGAAGGTGCTCGAACTCAACTCGAAGGCGCTCATCATCACGGCCGGGCATCGCTCAAGGTTCAAATCCGTCCGCATTGAGGGGGTTTTGGTGGACGAGATGATTCGCCGCATTGAGGNACGTTTGGAGGCGCTTCNATGACGGTTGANTCCTTTCACGGCGTCGGGCGNGGCTCATCGAACGCCGANGAACGTTGGCACCACGCAGCGCAAGAGCTTGCCCGGGCTCGTGCTCGTAACCGNAACGCAGGAGCGGCCGTTCTTGTTGAAGGTCGTCGAGATCGNATCGCTCTCGAACGGTTTGGNTTCACNGGCGCCATCGAGGTGTTGAACCGCGGATGGTCGGTGGACGACGTCCTCGTGCATCTGCTGGAGACGTACGGGCGAAGGAGCACCGTGGACAAAGGGGCAACCATCATTGTGTTGATGGATTGGGACCGAACCGGAGGTCGTTTGCAAACCACCATTCGCCGAAATCTGGAGTCGCTGGACGTTCGTTTCGATGAGCGTCTCCGCTCAACCTTGATGCGCTGCCTCAAGCCCGAGACCAGGGTGGTTGAGGGGTTGTCCGGGNTGGTCGATGTTCTCGGGCCCCTGGTTGATGCTTACGACGATTGACTCATCGTTCGTCAACCGGAAGAGCGTACGCTTCTTCCTTGACCGTGTTCAACACCACGTGCGTGTACGAGCGAGACACCCCGTCAAGCGTGAACACCGTTTTCGTGAGGTTGTCAAGGTCCGCACGGTCTCGCACACGGGCGAGCACGATGGAGTCCCAGTCCCCGGTGACGTCGTAGACGGCGAACACCCTNGAGTCGGCGGAAATTTTCTGCTGGACATCGATCATTCGGCCTTTTTGGATTCGCAACCCAGCCATGATGGTCATCGACCACCCCATCTGAGCCGGATTGAGCGCCACCCGGTAGCCTTGAATCACGCCTGTTTCCTCGAGACGACGGACGCGATTCGACACCGTTCCTTGGGCGATGCCCAGCGTTCGAGCCANCGCTCTGTGGCTCACGCGTGCGTCCTCGTTCAGCAACAACAGCAGCGCTCGGTCGGTTTCGTCAAGTTGCATCAAAGCGTGGACGGGGACGCAGGCTTTCAAGGCTTCATTCGGGTGGGTTGGCTTTGGGTCCCCCGTCGTTNGTTGACGGTGTCTTCAGCCACAGATGTTGTTTCCACGCACCGAAATCATCGATTTCAATGGCCGCTTCGAGATGGCAATCCGTTGCCTCGACGTCNCTGAATTCAACGTGAAGGGTTCGTTCCTCTCCAGCGTCCATCGTCAACCGAGACGGTCGTCCTTTGAAGTTCCACGGGGACTGAACGGACCATGAAGTGATTCTGAACGGATGCGAACCGGCGTTCACGCGGAGGTCGATGACGGGTGGGTCAGCCGACACCCAANTGGCCTGGAGTTGCGGAATCGCCCGTTCCCTTCGGCTCAACGCGCCGATGATGGACGATGCGATGACGACGGCGATGGCGGTCAGGAGGACGGGCGTCCATGCTTGATTGGCTGTCAATCGATGGGAAGGCGACGGCAATGGACCGTGCGCCATCCAAAGCAGGTGGCTGCTGAGGTTGACCTCGGCCGGACTGCCGAANACCGCCACGGTGTAGGACCAACCCGTTGGGACCTCGATCAGATCGACGCCAGCNGCGTCCAGATGGTCCGCTGGCAGCATGGACACCAGCGANGTGGTGTTGTTGGCTTTGACCGAGAAGCCAACCTCAGGACGCATTTCTCGAACAAGGTGGTGGAGGGATCGCTGGTGCTGGTCGTACGCCTCGTCTTCGGTGAGAACCACGTAGAGGATGGTGTGGTCGCTCAAATTGACCAGCGGTGTGATGTCCAAGTCAAACGCAATCATTCTCGCACCGTCCTCGGCGGACACAACCCTCACNTTGCCCTGCACCTCAACGTGAGCGGAAGCCGGCCATGAATGCCGTTCCAAGGTTGCGTCCGTTGAAGATGCATTGATCGTGATGTTTTGGGTTGACGCGCGGTACAATGCATCATCGTCGGGCCACGAAGATCCTGTTTCATCGCTCCAGGACCACCAGGTCCAGTGCACATCAGCGGCCCGCTGTGCGGGCGATTCCTCGAGGGCGAGCGGGACATAGAATTCGGTCAGACCGCGCTCCGACGAGGCGCTGATGTCGCTCTGGGCGTGNAGCGTCCATGCGTCGTCGTTGGCCAACGCTCCCGGCAGAAACATCGTGGCCGTGAGGATTGCGAGCATCCACCGCATGAATCATTCCTCCTCATCCCGCCAAGGGAGGTTCAGTTTGTGTCGGAGAATGTTTTGTTCGTTCGTGTCGATCATGAGCGTCACTCGAGCCCCAATCCACACCGAGATCGTCTCCTCGCCCCAAGGCAGTTGGCTTCGGAGCAAAAATGCACCCGACTCAAGGTTCTCCACCGCTGTCGTTTCGAGGAAGTCTTCGACCAGAGGTGCCCACCCACGGAGCAGACGAACGAAGAGATCGGACGGGATGGTCGCCACGTTGCTCTGGAACCGTTCGCCAAATGCGTAGAGGGCTTCCTGTCGCGATCGCCACGAGGCTTTTTTGAGCGTAAATGCNGGCAGACCGGCATGNAGCACTCGAACGGGGTGAAAGGAATTCCCTCCCCAGACGTCCCCTTTGTTGGTGGGCGACGGTGGCTGGAAAAGACGCTCGTTGACCATCGGCGGGGCAACGTTCAACCGTTTTCCTCGTTGCCAACACGANTAGGAACTCAAATCGACACCGTACATGGTTTCCACGTGGTTCACCACACCTTCGTCGGCCAGCACGACAGAATTGGGCGTTGGGGACGGGGGCGTCTTTACCGTTGGCGACCATCCTTCGTCGCGTCGCATTGAACGCCTCGAGCGGTAGGCATGGGCGATTCCATCGGCGTGCGCCTCGGCGACGTGGCGGAACCGAGCCACNAAGAAACCACCCGTGTTGTTGTCGTCGTGCCAGAGGCGNTTGCACCGCTTGAGCTGATCGGCGATGCGCATCTCAACGTCCGCTTCACCTTCACCCAGTGCGACGCGCAGGTTGGGGTCGAGATGGCTTGGTTGAATGAACGGCTGGTTGAGGAGTTCCTCGCTGTTTGCGGGTTCCCCCGATTCATCGAGCACGGGCCATTCGGTTCGCCCATCGTGCAGCACGAGACCGTCGAGATGAATNGGAACCAGCTCGAGGTAGGGACAACGTCGCAGAACTTCCGCCACCACGGCTTCGTTCTCAACGGGGTCGATGCTGCAGGTGGAGTACATCAGTTCACCACCGGGNATCAGCAGCGAGGCCCCCCGCACCGCAATGTCCACCTGCATGGCNAACATCTTGCGGCCTTCTTTTGGTGTCCAATCCCACCAGACGTCTCGGTTTTTTCGACTCGTTGCCGTACCCGTGCACGGAACATCGGCCANCACGACATCGAANCCGGGCGGTGGTAGGCGGCCAAAGTGCCGCCCATCGTGTTGGGTTACCACCACGTTGGTCAGCGCCAAACGACTGCGATTGCTGACCAGCATGTTCAGTCGTCCCGACACCGGTTCGTTGGCGACGACCACCCCGTTGGGGTGAAGCCGTTCGCCCATCTGGGTGGTCTTTGATCCCGGTGCTGCACACATGTCGAGTGCCAGTGAGTTTGATTTGAGTTCAAGCAAACGNACGGGCAGCATGCTTGCCGCCTCNTGNCGGGTGATCCGTCCCGTTTCATGCAGCAGAGCCATCAGGCGTTGAGCCAATCCTTCAGGTGCTCGCCCTCGAGNGAACGGCATCGAAAAACCCGTTTCGTCGGGCATCCANGGGAGGGGNACAGCGCCCAAAGCCTTCACTTGTTGGACGGTCCAGTCTCGGTCGCTGCGATGGAGGGAAATGCGAAAGGTTTCGGGCAACGGTTCGAGGGCGACGTCCAACCACGTTTCCATGGTTCTTCCGAGCTGGCGAGCAAGCGCNGCCAGCGGTGAACGCTCGGCGNAGGCGCGGCGTTCTTCGTGAGCGTCGGTGGGTCCTCGCACATCGGTGGCTCGGAGGGGGTGTCTTTGGGTCTTCCGCCATGATGAAAAGGGTGGTCTTGGCCTTCGNGTTCATGCTGGCGTCGTCCGNCCCATGGTACCTGCCGGCGCTGTTTCTGAGTTGCTTGCTCTGGGCATTCTCAGTCCAATTGAAGGAACCGCTTCGGGAACGGGGTNTGCTTCGGCGACTGTTCATGTGGGCNCCTCCAGTGCTCACTGCCGGCCTGCTTCTCTCCAGGGCAGCAGACCTGTTTTCACTCAACGCAGATCACCCAGAGGTTGCGCTCATGCTCGGTCAGGGGGCCGACCTCGGCCTTCGTTTCAAGGTCCTCATGACGGGTCAAGGAGCGGTGGAAGGTGCGTTGTGTTCCCTGTTTGTCTTNTCCATCCTGTCCCCTCGATTGCCGAGTCTCCGAGCAGCCTCAATCGAAACCGCATCCTTCGTCCAGTCCCGGATGATGGCCCATGCAGGATGGTGGGGCCTGGTCGTGCTGATGCTGTTGTTTGAACCGTCGGCTTACCAACCGGTTGANGTTCCTCCCGATGCACCAACGNTCGCNNCCAACGGGTGGTCGAGTCTTGCGCTGATCGCTGCCACCACGTTGCTGTTGATGATGGCGGGTGAAACGCTGACNTCCACGGCGCACATGGCGTCGAGCGGCGAGACGCAGCGTCTGCTTCATCGAGCCGTCCTCAAAACGCTGGTCACGCTCGTCGTGGTGTGGATTGCTCTTCTTCAATCGGACCTCTTTACGTCCACGTGGTGGGCTCGGCCNAGAACCGACGTCCGACTTGCCGTTGCGTTGTTGATCNCCGTTCACGCCACGTTGATGACAACCGTTCACGCTTTTTCAACCGCGGCAGAAGGCCTTCANNTTCTTGCGGGCCGTCAGGCGACCACGCTGGCTTGGGGACTTGGGGTCTCGGCGTTGGTGCTGATGATCATCACCTCAAGCGTCGTCCACANCGTTCATCTCTACCCCGAAGGCATCGACGCCGTTCTGATCGGGTGGCGCTGGACCTCGCTCGCCTTCTTTTTCGGCGTTGGTGCCATGGTGCTGCCCACGGTTGGATTCGACGCAGCGCACCATCCAGAGGCNTGGTGGTTCAGGGTTGCCCTTGCCATGGTGCTTCCCATCGGCGTTCTTTTTTCCGANGGAGGTTGGTTGCTTGTTCCGGGTTTGTTGTTTGCAGGCGCAGGGCAACAACTGGTTGTTGTGCGAGCGGTCTCGGTTGATTCAACGAGCATGCGTTTCGTGGCTGCATCGCTTGCTTGGTTGCTTTGCATGGTCGGTAGCGCAGCGTCAAACACCCCCATCAACGCTCTTGTTTTTNCACTGTGTGGTTTGGTCGTGACGTCCGCAGTGGCCTTGGATGTTCTGCGCATTGAGCGAGCGCGGCAAGGTCGTGAACCGTCGGTTTGAGCCCACGCTTCGTCGCGTTCTTTAAGAGGGCACGAACGGAGCGGCGGTTGAAATCCTCGGATTTCAGGGATGGGACCCACATGGCACGAGCCTTCCGCGCAGGCGTTGAACCAAAACGAAAACTACGAATGCCACTCCGACANCGGATTTGGCGACCTTCTCGCGATCTTGCGTCGTTGACGTCCCGAGCGGAACGCGTCGGTCAACAAATGGGGCCTTTGACGGAGGTGCCGGCCCTTGTCCGAATCGAAAACGAACACTGGATTTTTGAACGAATTGAGGCCTCTACGCTCCACGATTTGACCCATCGACTGGTGCTCCAAACATCCGACGGTGAAGAGGTGGTCGGGGTCACCGAAAACCTTGCCACGGCGCTGGAGGTTGCTCGCTGCATGGCTGAGCAGGACCAAAAGGTGGTCCTCATTCAATCCCTTTAGGCTCAGAACAGGTTCCAGATGGCTTGGACAACGCCTTGATTCACGAGGTAGAAGAAGCCACCGAGCAGGATGCATGCGGAGTAGACTTGAGCGGGCGTGATCTTCCAAGATTCTTCGGATTCCTCATCGAAATACCGAATCAAACCAGCGGCTTGTTGAATGCCGCTGCCGTCGTTTTTCTTCTTTGCCGCCATGTCGACCACTCTTGCCCACTGACCTCCCCCTTATGAACGCGACGCGCGGGTTATTCCTCCTCGTGANCCGAGGCTGGAGCCGANAGGTCCACAAACGGCACGACCTCCTCGTCGCTGGAATGAANGNTGTCCATCGGTCCACCGAGGACTTCATCCNGCATTGAACGGACGTCCGAACCGTCCGAATGGAGTGCTTCAGGAGCAGGAACATATCCAGAATCAAACGCAGTGGACATTTGAATCAAACCGGCCTCCAACCGGGCCAGCGCACGCTCGACTCCGGGCGCGTTGTCCTCTGAAAGCGCTCGACGCGCCATGTGGAGGTCGTCNCGCAGAACCCCTGACCACTCGTGCTGGTTGGCGTCCTCCTCGTTCANTGCTTGATCGCAACGAACCTGCATGNNTTCAATCGATTCCCTGATGGTGTCTCGAGCCGACTGCAGTAAACTGCGCCATGTTCGTTCGTTTGTCTTGAGGTTTTGCGAGGGCAACTTGCTCGACAACCATCGTTCTGCGGTTCGCTGATGCACCATCTCCCACGGCGGATGCCCGAGGGCACTGACGGTGTCCAACACCAACCGGGCACGGTCCGANAGCGGNCCTTCGAGCGTGATGATGTTGAGGTAGCCGGACGTCAACAGCCCCCACGCCCAGTACGGCCGTGAAGCGATGTGAACGCGCACGTCGCCGCTGGTTGTGCTCAGGGACCAGCGCTGTTCGTTGTACCCTGGATGTTCNTCNAACACCGGCGTTTCGGCGTTGGTAAGTTGAGCCAAACACGCCTGAGCGACATCACCAAGGTACACCACTCGATGGGGTCCGGCGAAGTGTTTTCCACGCAACAGGTTGTTGACGGTGTCGAATTTGTGAGATGCATTGGCTCGACGAACCTGCGCAACCAAGACCGTCCGGCGGGGGTCGAGTACATCATCCATGGAGACCACTCCGGTCGTGGTTTGCTGACAAGGCGTCGGGTTTGATGACCGATTGAGCACCGGATGGCCCNTCACCGCCCAGCACCTCATCGCTCATGCTGAACGGAGGGTCCATCGCCACAAGAAGGAACCGCTTCTTGGCGCCGTGGATGCGTGCAGTAAGATTCAAATCAGGTCAGGAGCATCCACCAACCGGGTGAATCCATGTCCAAGAAAGCAAGCGGTGCAGGCATCACATCGTTGCCCGGTGTTGGCGCAGCGACGGCAAAGAAATTGACGGCGGCNAAATTGGGAACCGTTGCCAAACTTGCGAAAGCAAGCCTCGGTGACCTTCAGAAAGCAGGGCTTTCAGCGGCGGCNGCGAAAAAGGTTTCATCGGCCGCCAAGGCAGCGAGCAAGACCAAAGCCACCGCATCCAAAGCGACCAGCACCGCTGCACNGGCGGCGAAGAAGGNGGGCGCCAAGGCGAAGCAGGCTGCGAAGAANGGCGCTGAAAAAGCCAAATCGCAGACGAAAAAAGCTGCAAAAACCACCAAAGCCGCCTCGGAGAAAGCGGTCGGAACAGGTCAGAAGGTCGCCGAGAAGGTTGTCGAGAAGACCAAATCGGCCGCCACCGGTTTGAAGACCACGAAAGACAAAGCCCGAAGAGGAAACACGATCAACGTCCCTCGTTCGGTTCAGGACATGCCTTGGTTCAAAAAGCGCTAGACTTGCCGTTATCTTTGAGGACCTTCGCTTCGGAACCANCGCAATGCCAAGGCGAAAGTACGGTCGCCTGCGAAAGTCNGTTGAACGTCCATCAAAGGGAAATTGCTCTCGTTGCCGGTCGGGNAAACACTGTCCCATTGAAGGCCACCAAGGCAACGANGTCCATCCCCATCGGANGTGGCGTGGTCCTGAACGCATTCAGAAACGGANAAAATCCGCATCATGACGGTGGGACGCCGNAACTGCTCGTTGACGGTGTGCTTTCGGTGACGGGCACCGTTTCGAGCGGTTGCTCATCCATGGTTTCTCGCATGGATTGCGCACGGTGATAGACTTCCCTCAGCGTTTGGTCGGAAATTTCCAGATAGACGCGCGTGGTGGCAATGGTGGCGTGNCCCATCAGCCGTTGAATGGTCACCAAATCAGCGCCTCGCTCCAGTAAACCGGTTGCGAAATTGTGACGGAGGACGTGAGGTGTGAGTTTCCCTTTGGGCAACCCTGCTTCTTGTCCCAGAGCGTCCATCAGTCGCTGGACACCTCTTGGTTGCAACCGGCGGCCGTGTCGGTTGACGAAACANGCCTGCTCGCTGCGATCGGCCAGACGTGAACGGATGGGCATCCACGCTTGCAGTCGGCCAACGGTGCGTTCGGTGAACAACACCAAGCGATCCTTGTCGCCTTTTCCACCCAGCACTCGGGCCGAACCGTCGTCAAAATCGACGTCTTCGAGGTTGAGGCTACAGACCTCACTGACCCGCATGCCGGTGTCGAGCATCATGGTCACCACCAGCGCTGCGACGGGGTCTTCACTCGTTTCGGCAGCCTCCAGGACCGTGGTAAGTTCTCGGCGAGTNAGCGTTCTCGGAAGGCGTTTTCCGGTGCGGGCGCGCTGNAGGTGGTCAGGCCACTGAAGGCCCAACCATCGGATGAAATGCCGAGCAGCGGCGATTCGAGCGTTGTAGGTGGTGGGTTTGAGCCCTGAAATGCTGTGAGCCCATACGTCCAACCGTCCGTTCATGGGTTCCATCCGCTGAGCGAGCGATTCGATGGAGAGCGACTCATAGGATGATTCGTCGAGCACGTCCTCACCGGGGAGCACCGTCTCCACGAGCGGCCGGAGGCCGTAGAAGTAGGATTTCTGGGTGTTCTCAGATTTACTTTCGGTCTGCAGTTGCCGCTGATAGGCCGCCAACCACGGCAAGTGGCGCAGGTGGACAAGCCGTGCGGGAAGCGTGATATCATCGTCCGTCAAGCGAAGCTGGCTTGGTCGCCGCGCTTTCGGTTGTGGCGTTCGCTTCCCTCGTTCGTTCATGTGGCGTCACCGCCTCCCGCCGAAGCGGGTGTGCATCCCGTGTCCCTGAGGACGGTNNGATTAGGNGCACCGCGCTTATGAAAGCATCGTNGAANAAGNGGNTGAAGGGAAGGGACCTTTCCCGTGCCTTGGCACGAGAGAGGTCGTTGTACAACTCAGAGAGNTGGAAGAAGGTCAGCGATCGCTGCAACCTCAGTCGAGGTGCATGATGCCTTGCTTCTTGACGTTGGCCTTCTTGATCTTGTCAGGAAGCCAGTCAGGACCGCCAGCGGGCTTGTCGACCATCGAAATGCTGCCAGTGAAGTGG
>NZMN01000041.1 GCA_002694525.1 Methanobacteriota archaeon | reverse complement strand
TGCTGACCGAGCCTCCGGTTCGGTAACCGCAGGTCTGTCCACGTACAGCGTTGGGGCAGCCGACCCACTGAGCGCCGACACAGACGACGATGGCATGCCCGACGGCTGGGAGATTTGGTTTGCGCGCTGGAACCTTTTGGACGATGCATGGACACTCAACCCCCTCGACTCCACGGACCGCTGGCAGGACGCCGACGACGACGGCATGACCAACTGGGAAGAATACAACGTTGTCTCTCCGATGCACTCTGAAACGGACAGCAATCGTTCCTCTCCTCAGTGGTTCGTGACCACCATAGGAACGGCTTTTGCCCTCCAGCAGTGGCCCGGGATTCCCACGACCGCCTCCTTTGGGGATTTCCTCACGCAAAACCAAACCAACCTCACCGGCCTGACGGCCGATCCCAACAACGTTGACACCGACGGCGACGGCATGCTGGACGGAGTGGAACTTCTCTTCACGGCATGGAACGTTTCGGCGGGTACATGGACGCTCAACCCACTTGTGGCCGGGGACGGCGACTTTGACGGCGATGAGGACGGTCTCATCGACCGTCAGGAGTTTGCGATCGCCGCTGAACAACCGGACAACGGCATGGACCACCCGAGCGATGCACCGTTGCTCCACGAGGACGGTGATCTGCAACAGCCCACCGAAAAGGCGCAACGGGTGTTCAACATTCTCATCTCGAAGGAAACACGAGGAAAACGTCTCCTCGCNGACTTCAACGCTTGGCAGCANGGTGAACCTCCCAACGCATTCATCGAAGTTGTGCTCGGCATGTCCGACCCCACGATCCCCGACACCGACGGCGACGGCATGTACGATGGCTTCGAGTACTGGTTCACGTCGTGGGACCTCGATCAGAACCGCTGGTCGATCAACCCGCTCATCGACGGCGACGTGAATCTCGATTCCGACGGGGACAGTTTTGACTGCAACGGGGACGGTGAGATNGACGCCAACGAGACCTTCAGCAACCTGCGCGAGTGGGAGTCAAGAACGTGGGGGAAGTTCCTCAACCGCAACACGGTTCCCGCCAGNCTCGGAATCATCGACTTCGGCGAAGATGCGATGGCGGCCTATCAGGAGGAACTNGGNTTNAACCCGATTCAGGCGCAGCAGGCGCTGTATCAGGACTTCATCAAGAAGGGTCAATCCTCCGTCGACCGCATGGACATGATCAACTCGGTGGAAAGCGAGAATTTCAACCGAAGTCTACGCGGCGTTGCCGACCCAACGCACCCCGATTCGGACAGNGACGGGATTCCCGATGGCTGGGAGTANTGCTACGCCATCTACGGTATGGACGACCCGACGACCGTCAATCACTGGGCCGCCAACCCTCTGAACCCTTGGGACGTGGATTACGATGGCGACCGAGATGGATGGTACGACCGAACGAGTTTCGACATCCCTGCTCGCCAGGGGACATGGGACGANCGGGTGTTCACGCCGTCGGGCGTCGTCGTCCAAAACGGCGTGGGCGACCTTCCNTTCACGAATTTCATGGAGTACGACAACCAAACCCGGCCGGATTTGAACGACAGCGACGAGGACAGTCGAACCTTCATCACCACGGTTGAGAACGGTGCGGTGGTCTCTCACGTTCGTGATTACAACTATTCCGACGGTCGAGAGGTGTTCAAGTACGGATCAAATCCGAGCGACAACGACTCCGACGGGGACATGCTGCCCGACTGGTACGAATACAAGATGGGTTGGAACGAAAGCAACGACAATTTCAGTTCGTACATCGACATCCGAGTGGTATGGATCGACGTTGCGACCGGCGGCTCGTGCACGACCGACACCAACTCCTGTCTGCCTCTTTCGCAGGACGGCTCGGGTGGAACGCTCGCTCGACCCGACACGGAGTTCACCTGGTTCACGCTGGACCCTGCGGACCCCGACGACGCCAACCAAGACCCCGACCAGGACGGCAATTGGGACTGCTCGGGAGCGGGTTGCAGCTACGAGGCGTACACCAATTTCCANGAGTTCTACGCCATCACCACCAGCGAGTACGCCTCTCCAAACGCCGTGCGGCTCAGCGGNTTGACCCACGACGGCATGCCGGTTTCGGAGGGATGGCAGTTCAGAGCATCCATTCTCGGGCTGGGTCAATCCAACGAACTGGTCCTGAACTACCTGAAACTCGACAAATTTGGTGGGCCGGACAACCAATACGCNTANATCGTCGACGACAAAGACACNAACTTCCTGATCGTTGACCCGTCCGACGATGTGGTGTTGATGGCGGGCAACCGGACCGATGCTTGGGACATTTACTACGCTGGCTCCCCCGACACCCCACCCGTGCGCAACGTTGGCGAACACGAATACGGNTGGTACCTGCTCGACTTTGACGACGACCATTTGGCCGAGGGAAGCAANCCGAAAAACTGGGACACCGACGGCGACTGGATGAACGATTGGTTCGAAGTGAGGGACGATGAAGAGGACGGCGTTCGTGGCGACTCNTCACCCATTCGATACGACTCNCGNCANACCAGTTGANGATTGNGANGTCCTGACTCCAAACCGCATGGTTCAAATGGGGTTTGGAGCGTGTCGGACTCATGCAAGGCGGCGCTCAGCAACGATACAGCGCNAANGCCGTNTTTTTGCTGCTCGTCTCCATGATGGTCCTCACGCCGCTGGGACCCATGGCCGGACTCTTTGCAAGTGATGCTGAGGCGGCCGTTGGAACCCGNCACGTCTACGAGTTCAGCGACGGTTCCGTGGAGCACATCGCCCTCTATCAGGGAGCCAACCCCGACATGGGAGCGAGCGTATCGTTGCCCAAAGGCGCCATGGTCACGGACGTAAGCATGACGCTNTCGGGCGCATCCGCCACGGGTTGGTCNCAAGTGGTTGCCGATGACCGTGTTCATTGGAACCGTGGAGCATCCTCCAACACGGATGCTCGGTCGGGNGANCTCACCCTCGCCATGGACAACGNAAGCCNTCATTTCCTTCCNCACGGCAACGACGCCTACGTCGATGAAAACTCCGATGCGTGGCTCGACAACGGNTCNTTCGCACTGCGTCAACCCCACACCAGCAACGCAACGGAAGCGTTGTTTTCTCAGCAGTTGACCAAAACATCCTCCAGTTTTATGGCGCAGAGTCAGGGGGCCATCCTCAAGCACCACGACTGGNTGTTCTTGTCCACGTGGTCGTCTTCCACCTTCCACAACATCGTTGAACGACTCTACCCCAACAACGCCACGCGTGAATCGGTGATCACGCTGGACAAGGCGTCCTGCACCCTTCCGCANAAGCACTCGTCGTCGTACTACGCCTACTACGGCTTCAGGGACTGGACGATAACCGACGATGAACGACTGTTCGGTATCCTTTCCGGCTACCGATACACCTACGGGTCCAGCGCACCGGTGAATTACCACCGCGTCATGGAAATGGACATCTCNCGAGACGACACCTGGACCTGCATNGATTCGTACGACATCTCTCCCTCGGTTGGCGAGTACACCGGGATTGCCTACGATCGGGAAACGGGCAAGGTTTGGGTGGCTCACAACGCCATGAACCGACTGTACGCCTACGACTTCGCAGGCGATGGNACCTCGAGCTACACGCGCAGTTCCGAGTTTTACTCCTACACCTCCGCATCCGGCTCCAGCTGGGAGTGCGGGGGTACGTACGGCAGCACCAAGCAAATGCTGCGCGGCCTTGAGGTCAACGGNTCNACGTTTTACATGAGGTGCCAGGAGGACTCACCGTACAACGACCGCGACCAACTTGANGCGTGGTCTGTTTCCGGCTCGTCTTCGGCGTTGATTCCAGAGTCGACCACCCGACAGATCTCTCGGCTCGGCTACGGATTGCAATTCGACGGTGAGCGATTTGTCACGGTGGATTGCGGCTATTCGACGTGGTCTGGGGCGACGCTNTACTACCGTGAATTCGGAACGGGATGGATGTACGAAACGACCCCGGCTCCGGGCACCACCACGTGGTACGGTGAGGTTGTCCACTCCGGCGAGGACATCCTCTCNGCCAACGTGGAAACCTACTGGTCAGCNGCGTCCATCGGCGANCGAGTTGACTATTGGATTTCGGCCGACAACGGCACGCACTGGGAGGAGGTCGAGTCCGAGACGACCATCCATTTTGACCANCCGGGGAAGGAGTTGGTCTGGAAGGCNCAACTCATCGGGTCCACGGCGGTTTCGTGGTGGGTTGACATCGAGTACGCNACCGACTACCAGACGAGCGGCGACTGGACATCACCGCCCTTCAACACCGGTACCAAGGTGGGCAAGGTTCGACCGCAGTGGACGGCCGATGCACCAAGTCAAACCACGCTCGTCGTCATGGTTTCCAACGACAACGGGACCACATGGTTGCCCGCCACCAACAACCAGGAAACGAGTTTCTCAACCGAGNCGGCCGGCAACACCCTTCGATACTTCATCCAGTATCAGAGCACCGATGAGGACGTCACGCCGAGCATCGACCGATTCGTGCTCGAGTACGAGGAGGGCTACCCAGACCGGCCCATGTTGGACGTGGGCGGGGACGGTACGTACGACTGGGAGTCCGACATTTTCCTNAACGAATCCTCTGTGGTTGCCTCCGATGACTCACCGGTGGGCGTGATCGTGAAGAAGGCACCCACGCTTGTGAGTGCGTTCAACGACCANGTNCCAGAAAACGGCGACGGCACGGTCNACATACCCATCGGCGTAAAGGCTGCAAGTTCGGGCCGCGTGAAGATCTCAAACATCGACATCACGTACACCATGCTCACGCGTGCGGTNGACGCGTCGTTCGAGGGTGGGCTTGCGGCTCCCGACGGCCTGTACAGGAACTTCATCGCACGCGTGGCGCCCGGCGACGACGTCGACCACGTCAACAAAGCGGTGATTGCCCTGCAGCACACGCACGGTGACAACCCGTCCTTCACCTGGAANCGAGGCGACGCCTGNTCGGTGAATTCCGATGCGGGCGGCATCGTGNTGTTCGACGTCGCCAACTGCACATCGATGGAAGACGCNGACGGTGTTCTGTCCATTTGGGTCCCCACCAAAGTCAACTGGTCGTGGAACGACGAGAGCAGCACCGAAGCCATCATCACCGTTGAGGACGACCTCGGCGTTGCGGTCAACCAATGGACGACACCGGACATGGCGCTTGTCGTGGAAAACGACATCCAACTCGACGGTTTGCGAGTGTGGGAGGAAACCGGCCGACAGTTGTACCCAATGGATTGGGTTCGAGGGGGCTTCAACATCAGTTTCAGCGGCTCCATGCACTTCCAAGACTCCCAACTCATGCCTCCAGCGGGNAGCTTTTCGCTGCGGGTGGTTGGTCAGAACGTGACCTACGACGGCGACCCGATGGGCGAACCCACCGTCCTTTACGAAGAGGTCAACCCCGCTTTCGGCGCCTACAACATGACCTTCACGTCGCCCGTTGAATCCCAGCCGGGCGGCATGGTCTTNTACGTTCAAGCGGTGNACCTCGAGAACGGTTCAACCTACACCAACCCGAACTACAACACCATCCGTTTGATNTTGGACGGCAATTCACCCCTCGTGCTCAGCGCTTCACCGCTGGACGGCGAAGAACGCCATGCAGGTGCACCAGGCGTGGGTCAGGCCGTCTCCATNGTCGTCCAGGATTCCGTTGACCCACCTCGCCAGCTGAACCTGCACTACTGGGTCGGTTGCAAAGCNAGCGAAGCCATCGGTTGCACGGATTACAACTTTGATGGNTTGCCNAACGAAGACGAGTACGAAGTCAAAACCTTGGCGTCCCCTGAGACACGCGCCGGCGGCTTGAACATCTTCGAGGGCCTGATCGATGATTCGATGCTGCTTCACAAGCAACGGGTNTCCTTCTACGTCTCCGGTGAGGACGAACAGCAGAACGAAATCGCCATGGGTCAGGGTCCGGTTTGCCCCACCTCATCCATCACGTGCGGTTATCGACCCGGAGAGGTGTTACCCGACTGGGACGCNGATTTGGTCACNTACGACATTCGACAGGAGTTTGAGCCNGAAGTCGATTTGGGCAATTCGTCCATTCTCGGACACGACGATTACGAACCGCTTCATCCNGGTGTTCCGTACACCGCTCAAATCAAACTCGTGGACATCAACGGGTGGCAGGACATCCAGTACGTCCAAGTTGCGTTNGCAGGGGACTTTGACGACGACGAGTCGTCGATGTTTATCTCACTCGCAAANGGTGCTGACGGCCTGCCTGTGGCGGTGATGACCTCNGGNTCAGACAACATCGCCGTTTCAAATCTCTACTCCACGGTCAGTCTGGAGGAAGGGAATGAATCGGTCATCATCATTCAGGCGCGNTTCCAACTGACGTGGATGTTCCCCGAAANCTACGACACCGACGGAGAATCCCATTTCCTTCCGAGGATCAAGGTCACCGATAAACCGTGCAACGACAACGAAATCACACCGTGTTTCGAGGTTGAGGAAGGGCTTGGTGACGATTGGTGGAGCCTGGACAACGACTTCCGGTTTGACACCGAACAAGGAAAGATCCGTGCGATTGAACTTCGCAACAGCGAGAACCACTACAACGACGAGAACTTTGAGACCATCATCGGCGCTGGACAAGCCCTGCGTGTTTCGGGTCGCGTGTTGTTCTCGGAAGACGAAACGCCCGCCCCTGCAGGTGCCTTTGACGTCGTCTTTGGCGACTTTGAAAACAACTGGCGCACATCAACCCGAGACGACGGTGAGTTCAGCCTCGATCTTTTGGTCCCCTCCGTTCGTTCGGGCCGACTCGATCTTCGCTTGAGCATGGACGACTTGCCCGGTTTGGCGCTGGACGAGACCCCGTTTTCGCCTCGCGTCCGCCTGGCCGTCGACAGCGCACGACCCTCCATCGACAGCATCACGCTCAACGGGGTGGAGGGCGGTTCGCTCCTCTCCATCGGGGACTCGAGCAACCTCGAGGTCGTGCTCGTCACCAACGACGAAAACGGATTTGACCTCGGCGAGGCCGCTGTCTTGCACTACCGCGTGAAAGCCGGTGAAGCAGAAATCACNCGAGGCAGNGTTCTTCTCCCGNNCACCACGTCCTTTGGCCAGCAGTNCTACTGGAGCGGCATGCTCGACNTGACGGANTCTGGAGCAACCACCTTGNTGCCCTCCTACACCGTTGATGTGTGGGTGTCCGGTTCGGACGAAGCGGGCAACCCCTACGACACGGTNTCCAACTCGATGGACGACCCGTTTTCTTCNTGGCCGATGGCTCTGCTCGGCCCNCGCGTNGACCTTCAGCACGAGAACACCNCCCTCCAATGGGANGTCCCCAGNCCGTACCGAGGNAACAACGCCACCATGGTCGTGAACACCCCCAACCTNGGGGGCGANGGNGACGTGNTGTTTGCACTGCAGGAACTGGTTGATGGCGGNTTCTGGGCAACGGTGGCCACCGTTGGNCTGGAGGCCNNGAGTGGCTCCACGCTGGTCGCCTCGTTGCCGGTGGTCGCAGAAGCACCGGCNGGGTCCAGCATCGAGTACCGTGTCATCGTTCTGGTCGACAACGTCGAGATGGACCGGCACACGGTGGACTCGCTCCTCATCAAGGAAGAGACGGTTCGCGATGGGGAAGCCCTCAGTCAACAGTTGTCTTCGGACGTGTTCAGCGTTGCTCTCTTTGTCATCGCTCTTGGTTCGGTGTCCTTCGGTCTTTACGCCATGGTCATGCGACGCNGAATGCTTGCGCCGCAGACGGAGGAAGAGGTTGCNGACCAAACTCAGGAAGTGGCTGCCGAAATGAACGCCGCNAANTCCGTNCCAACGCTGGCCGTTCCCGCTCCCCAACAGGCCCCCNCCNCGCCCGCTCCTGCNGCGCCCGTTGCATCCATCCCGCCCCCGCCTTCGACCCTCGGTCCCGATCGAAGTCAGCCNGCACCGCTCCCACCCACGGGGTTGCCGGACGGCTGGACACANGAGCANTGGAATTCGTACGGATGGCAGTACATCGATGCACTAAGGAAGCCGTGAGGGACACGACGTGGACGACGAAAGCGTTGACGGCCTCGTCACCTTGACCGAGCGAACGGTGAACCTCGTCAACCAGCTGAACATGCCACTGGTTGAGGTCTCCCTTGTTCTCAAAAAACACATCAATCAACTGATGGCGACCCTCCAGCAACACCTGGACGCCACGGGCCAAACGGTCGGGGAGCGCGTTCACTCCCCCTGGCCACTCGATGCCGATGCATCGGCGTCCGACGCATCGTTTGCACTGGAGAAGGTGATGAACATCGTTGACCATCAACGNATGGACATCCTTGATACNTTGATTCGAGTAACGCTCATNGAAATCAACGCCTCGGTGATCGACGCCATTCTGGCCTTGCGCCANTGGGAGCACTTGGCTCGAACCCAACTGGCCACGGCCACCGGTCCCGGACAGCTCTTTTCTCCACTCGAGGTGCCCGATGACTGGTAAGCAGGGATTGAAAAACAGACGATGAGAGGGGTTGANATGAGGCAGCGGAAACGTTTGGCAGCGATGCTGGTTCTTCTGTTTGCCAGCAGCGGCCTCTCCGGCTGCNTGGGAGACGAGGGGCTCAACCTACTCCCGGAGAANAAGGGCGTACCGGGCGGACTTGTCCTGGCGTGTTTACGCAGCAGCATGTACACCTCCATGGTGATTGAGATCGACCATGAGCCCGGGTACCGACCGTATTCGAGCAGCACCGAACTGCTGGAGGAGCGACTCGAGAGCGTCTGCGACAAACCCTCGGGCATTTCGGTCCGATTTACGGAGGTGGACTTCAACCACCAAGGCGATTGGTCGGCACAGGACGTCCGGGACAAAGGATGGGAGGCAAAAGACACCTCGCCCACGGACGGTACGACCCTCCGATGGCAGGTCCTCTTCCCGTCCGGTGTCTATGAGGAAGATTCGGTCCTCGGCGTGGCCGTTGATGCTTCAACGGTTGCCCTGTTCAGCGACACCATTGAGGAGGCCGACGGTCCGTTTGGCCGTCCGTCGGTTGAAGACGTTGAGAACAGCGTTCTTGTCCATGAGGTGGGTCATCTCTTGGGTCTGGTGAACCTTGTGTATCAGTCCCCAATCGATCACGAAGACCCCGACCATCCCGGCCATTCGAGCAACGATGAATCGGTCATGTACTGGGCGGTCGAGTCGGCNGACGTGTCAAACTTCATTTTTGGAAGTCTGCCAAACGATTTTGACGACGACGATCGTTCGGATTTGGCCGGTCTTGCCGACGGTTCGATCGCCGTACGAGATCAACTCTGGCCCTGAGGGTCGCCCATGGCGCTGACAGCATCGCGCCAGGCGTCNAAGATGGACCACAAATACAGTCCAATCCACAACAACAGCGTGAGCGCCAGCGGAATTTGAAGGAACGACCATTCAGCCGCCCTACGGTGCTGTCGATTGAAATGCTGCCCGAGAAAAAGGAACGGAACAGCAGCCAAAAGAGCCGCAACCAACGGGCGCAGTGCGCCCCACGTGCCCACGCCGAAGGTGATTTCTCGCCAGATTTCTCGAACGATTCGAACCGGTAAGATGCCCTGNGGCTGTTCGGAAGATTCCGGTGAGAACTGAACCACCAATTCCTCTTCCATGTGGGCTGCTGANGTTTCCTGTTTGTGAAGATGACGCCGTTTTGCCGGCGGATGAATCAAAAACCGAGGTTTGAATCANCGGGCATGGACCCCGACCATCGCGTCTTGGTGACCGGGTTCGAGCCGTTNGGAGACCACGACACCAACATCAGCCAAGACGTTGCCAACGCCATNCGTGGAATNCGAAANGTTCGNTGTCCTTGGACCGACCGTNCACTCTCNATCGAGGTGGAGGTGGACGTCTTGACCGTTGATGCGAGTGGGGCTCAGCGCACGGCCCACCGGATTGACCGAGGTGAGCGGTGGGATGCCATCTTGCACCTCGGTCTGTGCGAGTCGTGCACCCATCCACGCATAGAGCAACTTGCGCACGATTGGTTGAACATGCGAATCCCGGACAACAACGGTCGCCNTGTTCGAAACGCTGCTNTGGACGGACTCGGTCACCGCGGCTGTTGGTTGGATTTGAGCCTCTGGGATGCATCCCGTTTTCCGTCAACGCTGACGTTTTCGTTTGACGCAGGCGCTTACCTTTGCAACGAAACCTACCATGCAACCTTGAAATCGCTGTGCAACGCTCACCACACCACAGCGATGCCGCCGCCAGCGTTGTTTCTGCATCTTCCATCGCCNGCGTGCATNGAAGTNGCGGTCGCGCGTGCNTTCGCAGAGGTGTGCTTGGGGTACATGGTGCGCCCCTATCCCGTTGAGGTCACCCACGTGGTCGCCATGTGCCTTCCGCGAAAAGATGGCTCTGTTCTCTTGGCGCAACGAGCGGACGACGAGGCTGACGCAGCTTTGTGGGAGTTCCCCGGTGGGAAGTGCGAAGCCAACGAAACATGGCGGGCGTCGCTGGAGCGCGAGATTGCGGAGGAGTTGACCCTGCAGGTGTCNGCNCGACATCCCCTTGGCACGTGGTACCGAACCCGCGACTCAGAAGCCTACGCCGTTCACCTGATCCTGGCGGCGCAGGGTACGCTGGACGAAACGGTGCGACTCTCGGTGCATCAAGCGACGGCTTGGGAGAACATCATGTCGTCAACGGAGCGCACGTGGGCGGGTCGAGACGGTGAGATGTTTGAGTTCCTGAACGAAGCCCTCAAACCCATGTCGTAGGATCTCCATCCNCTCGCATGGCGTGTTCATCATCGATGTTGCGGGGGACGTTTGCGCGACCGGAGTGCCACGTCGCAGCTTGCAACCAATCGTCAAGGCCGTGCCCGGAGATGGTGATGGTGAACACACCCCCGAGCGGCCGGTTGCCGGGTATGGGAAACGACACCTTGCCACCCATCGCTGCTTGTCGGGACACCTCGAACACCGTGGTGTCGCCCTCAAGCCCTGCCGACATGGCGTCCATGGCCGTGTCCAGGATTTGCTGGTCGTGCAGTTGATTCAGAAAGACACCCAAGGACACGCCTTCGAAGGTCACGTTGCTGTCGGATGGTTCACCCAGCGTTGGCTCTGGACCGATGGCAACCTCATCGATGTCAGGGAAGAGGGTTCGCAAGGCCTCCATAACTTTCGCAGGCGAGTCGGCNCCCGAGAGCACGGTGGTGATGCGNGTGTCAAACCCTTCGCCGGTGCCCGTCAGCNTGAGGCGGGACCCATCCATGCNCCTCCGAGGTGCTGGACCTCAAAGAACATGCGGGGNCNGCCGTCGACCAGCGAAGAGGTGAAAGCCGTTTAGGNCATCCAGCGTCCATGGGTGTACCCNCTGGACCGACTTTAGCGACGGTGGTCCCGGTGTACAACGAAGCCGTTCACATCGAAGGGTGCCTCAGGAGTCTGCTCAACCAGTCGATNGCCTCCGACCAGCACATGATCATGGTTCTTGACGGTGGCTCCACGGACGGGACCACCGATGTTGTCCAGCGCCTCATCGACGAGCACCAGGGTTCCTCGTCCCCCTCGCTTGAACTGATNCACAATCCCGGACGGACGGTCGCCCACGCTCGCAATCGTGCGCTGGAGCAACTCCCATCAAGCGTTGAGTACCTGATTGAGATGATCGGTCATGCAGAGGTTGAACCTCACCACCTTGAGCGGCGGCTGCAGGCTTGGGAAGCATGCGAGAGCGAAGCAGGGGAACGGCTGGCGGGTGTGGGTGTGCAAGTCGTTGAATTTGAAAAAACGACGTCGACGGTTGAGCGATGGATTGAGGGNGCGCTGGCTTCATCGCTCGGTCAGAGCGGNGGTCAATTCAGCAGATTNTCNACCATGACGCCCACCGATGTACCCGCCTTCGTCATGCATCGACGTGCGGCCGTTGAAGCGGTCAACGGATGGGACACGTCGTTCATCACGAGTCAAGACAGCGACCTGTCGATGCGCCTGCTCAAAGCAGGCTATTCGCTGTACCGTCATCCTCTTCCTTCGGTGAGGATGCACAAACGCAGCACCCTTGCACAGTGGTGGAGAATGGGACACCGATACGGCTTTTGGCGCACCAAAGTGCTGCTCAAGCACCCACGTCGTGCGAAATGGCAAGAATTCTTACCCGTGCTTGGGGCCGTTGTCACCCTGGCCTTGTTCCTCATCGGTTCTCCTTTTTGGAACGTTCCACCGATGGCATACGGACTGGTTTTACTGCTGTCAGGAACCCTTGCAGCCCGCTCCGGAAAGGGTNCCTCTTCGATCGTTGGCGTCCCGGTTTGCCTCCTTCTTCTTCACACCAGTTTTTCCCTCGGGTTGATGGACGGCTTGGTCAGAAAAGGTCGGTTTTCCAACGACCGTGCTTGAACACAAGAAGCCAATAGATACATCAGCAAGCCAAGCCAACAGGGGACGAGAGCCATGGCTGAAAAAAAGGGGTTGACCAATCGGAGCCTCAGTGTTCTGCCCCTCCTCCTGATGGGCGTCACGCACGTCTCCCTGCCCCCACTGCAGAGCATGTTTGAACTCGAACCACTGTTGATGTACGGCTACTACGCTTTGGCCCTGGGCCTGTGCGCTGTGGTTTACCGTCGAAGTGGTGTGGTGAAGGATTTCGAGTACAATCGCGCAAAAGCGATGCGTAAAATCAAACACGTTTACGAAGCCGAAGAGAAAGGCGTTTGGTCGACCAACGCCCCGCTCGACGATGCCATGGACAAAACCACACGCTTGGGACTTTCCCGTTCGGTGGCCGAACTCTCGGGGGAGGCTCCTGAAATGGAACTCGGCGAAAACAGCAAGGTTGAGGTGCGCATGCTCAACGAGGCCGACCACATCGTGAAAGCAAACGCTCGTGTCACGGGCGGGATGTCGTTTGAGGATGAGACCATCACCGGGACCATTGGAGCGCAACGAAAAGCGGGCCCGATGGATCGATTTCTCGACACTCTTTTTGGGTTGTTTGGCCACGATAGCCGAGGATACCGAGAAGCCCAACGACA
>NZMN01000040.1 GCA_002694525.1 Methanobacteriota archaeon | reverse complement strand
AGGACAGCCTTCACCGACTTCTCATCGATCTCTTTTTCAGCAGCGTGCAACAGCATAGCAGCGTATACGTATTCCATGTTTTTTCACCTCAATGTGTTTGTTTGTTCAGCCGAACAGGCTCCCGAGGCCGTCAAAGCCGCCCTCTTCTTCCTCTTCTTCCTCTTCTTCGGCCTCGGCTGGGGCTTCGGAAGCGCTCGTGTCGACGGCGGCTGCGGCGGAAGCGGCTGCTGAAGCAGCGGCGCCCATCATGGCGGCCAAATCGTCGTCGAGTGCGTCGGGGCTCAGCATGCCTGCAACGCCAAGAGCGCTGGCGTGGGCACGGGCCACCAGGTGGGGCAGCGTCTCGGCGGTTGCGATCGCTGCTTCCATAGCAACGGCCAGCGCTTCTCCGCTGGCCTTGGACAAGATGGTCGGCATGGTTTGTGGCGTGAACCACGTAATGTTGCAGGCCAGGTTGAATGCACCCGCTGCCATGCCGATCAAATCTTGCTCGAATTGTTCGTAGTCGATGTCGAGTGTGGCGGGCTCGAAGAGCGTACCACCTTCGAGGGTTCCGCACAGACGAAGACCCGTCACCATCGGGTTGATGCCGATCTTTGAGAGCATCATACCGAGGTCGCCCTCGAACACCTCACCCTCTTCGAGGATGACGGTGCGCTTCTGGATTTGGACGCTGCCGCCCATGATTTTTGCAGGAATGCCAACGGAGTTCAAATCACCAACGATGGGACCGGGAGGCATGCCGGTGTCTTGCTTCTCAACCACGATTTGATGAGGCGCAACGTCACCGGGTTTGGCCGCTCGGCCGGCTTCGGTCTTCTTCAGTTCCGTGAACAGGGTGAACGAGTTCATCTCGGACGTCGAGACCAGCGCAGGTTGGACGGCGGATTCGTAGAGCTTCTCGAGGTCGGCAAGGTCGTATCCAGCGCGCTCCCAAGCGATCTTCATCAATCGCTTTTTTGCGACTTGAATCTTCATGGATTGACGCAGTTCAGCACGCATACCAAACATGGCGGAAGCAGGCACACCGTGAATGTCGATCACGGCGATGGTGTCGCCGCTGGTCAGCAGCGCATGAAGGTCGTTGACGGTGTCCTTCTTCCAGGACATGACCTTTGGAATCAATTGACCACCTCGATGCGTTGCGACGGACCCATTGAAGTCTTGATGAACAGGGAACGAATGTTGCCGATGCCGCGCTCGAGCTTGCTCGTGACACGGTTGTACACCTCCATGGCGTTAGCGAGGAGTTCTTCGTGGGATTGCTCAACGGTTCCAAAGGAAGCGTGGAAGGTCATCTTGTCGCCGGATTTGACCACGACGGTGCTGGAGAGACCTGCAGCCAAAACGGCGGGGTCGAGCGTTGGAGGCACCGGGCGGGGCATCTTTCCTCGGGGACCCAGAACGGTACCGAGGTGTCGACCGATGAGCCCCATGTGAGGGACTTCAGAGAGGAAGAAATCGTACTGGTTGGCGACCTTTTTCGCCTGTCCCTTCTTGCCACCGAAATCCTCGATGTCTTGGGGGGAGAAAACGGCCAGTCCAGCGGCCTTGGCCTTGGTGGCGGCCTCGCCTGCGGCGAACATGGCGACCTTCAGTTCTCGTCCTCGGCCGGACGGAAGTCGAATCTCTTCCTTGATACGGTTGGTCGGGTTCTTCAAGTCAACGTCTTTGATGGTGAACGAAATGTCCACCGATTCGACAAATTTGCGCTCAGGAGCCGCTTCAACGGCGGCCTTGATGGCTTCACTGATTTTTTCTTCCATGTTGTTTCACCTCGGCGGTCAGCGAGGCCGAAACCTCTTCCGCAGTTCGTGATTGTTCAATTAAAGCGCTCGTCCCATTCTCCTTTTGCAATGATTTCGAGGGCTTCATTGGCCCANTGACCGTCGATCTTCACACGCATCGACACGCAGGTCCCAATGACCTCGCGAGTTTGCGCCTTCAAATCGGCACCGGTCAGATGTCCAAGACCTGCTTTTTCTCGGGCCACTTCCATGGCCTTTTCGAGGGGCAGGTCCTCAACAGCGGNGTCCATGCTGCCGTTACACTTTGGAACACCCAAGGCTTTGATGATCAGCTTTGAGGTCCATGGCTTTGGCATCGTATCGACTCCTTCCTCACAAACGTAGGCAGGCCTCCGACCAAACACCCCTATTTAATCGCGCCGCGGTCCCCCAGCGAAGCACACTTACGCAACGGCAACCACCTNACATCAGACCAATTNTNTTATGTGCNACGCTCCGTTCCGAGGGGCATGAACGCCCTTGCCCGTCTCCTCACCTTGACCACCGTGCTGTTGCTCATCGCTGCGGTGCCGTCCATNGAAGGTAACTCCTCTGGCAAGCACAGCCAGGCGGGCTCAGGGTGCGGCTGCCACAGNAACATGGGCGGCGTCACCGTTTCGCACAACTTCCCAAGCTCCTACGCTCCGGGAGCCACNTACAGCGTCCAAGTGGCCTTTCAAGGCACAAGCAATCCATCCGGTGGCGGGTTCAACGTCGAGGTGAGCCAAGGCCAACTGATGAACCCCGGCTCGGGCGTTCAGGTCAACCAGCAAGGTTCGAGCGCAACCCACACCACCAGCGGCGCCATCGTCTGGTCCGTTGACTGGATGGCTCCNATGGGGGGAACCGGTGCTGCCATCGTTGACATCGCCGTCATGGAAATCAACGGCAACGGCGCCAACAGCGGAGACGGNTGGGCGACGACGCAGGTCACCATCCCCGAGGGGNTGCCACCCAACGATGCGCCCGTGGTGTCCAACGTGCTGGTCTCGCCTTCGCCAGAAGCTGCCACAACCGAATCAATGACGCTCACCTACACCTACAGCGACAACGACAGCGACCCAGAATCAGGGCAAACCACGCTTCACTGGTACGTTGACGGCACGCACAAGACGGCCCACAACGGCAAGACCACCATCCAGTCGTCCGACACAAAGGCCGGCGAGAAGTGGAAGGTCGAGGTCACGCCTCATGACGGACTTGAATTTGGGACCTCTGTGTTCAGCAACGAAGTGCTCATCGGCGATGTGGACTCGGACGGCGACGGGGTCCTCGACGGACAGGATGCATTCCCTGACGACGCCAGCGAATCGGCNGACTCGGACAACGACGGCGTGGGCGACAACGCCGACGATTTCCCACTGGACGGGACCGAAACNACCGACAGTGACGGCGATGGTGTTGGTGACAACGCCGACCTCTTCGACGACGACCCAACCCAAACCTCGGACGCCGATGGCGATGGCTACGGCGACAACGCCAGCGGCACCAACGGAGACGTCTTCCCCAACGACGGATCGGAGTGGGCCGATTCCGACGGAGACGGCGTGGGCGACAACGCCGATGCCTTCCCCAACGANGCCACCGAGACCGCCGACACCGATGAAGACGGTGTGGGCGACAACGGCGATGCTTTNCCGTTTGACCCCACCGAAACCGCTGACAGCGACNGCGACGGTGTGGGTGACAACGCCGACGCCTTCCCCGANGACGGCACGGAAACCGTTGACAGCGACGGCGACGGTGTGGGCGACAACGGCGACGCATTCCCCGAAGACGGCACGGAAACCNTTGACACCGATGAAGACGGTGTGGGAGACAACGCAGACGCCTTCCCTGATGACGGTTCGCAAACGACGGACGGTGACGGTGACGGCTACGGCGACAACCNTGCCGGCAACAACCCCGACGTCTTCCCTGACGACGCCAACGAGTGGATGGATTCCGACGGCGACGGCTACGGCGACAACGGGGATGCCTTCTTCGAAGACGAAACGCAGTGGGCTGATTCCGACGGCGACGGCTACGGTGACAACCCACAGGGAACCTCGCCCGACCAGTTCATCAACGACGCAACGCAATGGGCCGACAGGGACAACGACGGCTANGGCGACAACCTCGAGGGCACCGAAGGCGATGTGTTNCCCGACGACAGCAACGAATGGGCCGACACCGACGGCGACGGCGTGGGCGACAACGCCGATGCCTTCCCCAACGACGCCAGCGAAACCCTTGATTCCGACGGTGACGGCATGGGCGACAACGAACAAGCGGTTCTCGAAGCACAACTCGCCAAGGANGAAGAAGAGGCCGAGGCCGCTGCTCAGCAGCGGATGCTCATCGGCGTCGGTGTGGGCATGATCGTCATCACCGCGCTGGTGGTGGTGGTGCTTCGCAAGCGCATCGCCAAGGAAGAAGACGTTCCCAAAGACTTCGCCGCCGGCGGTATGCCACCCGGGATGCCCGACATGAGCGCACAACCCGGGATGCCCGACATGAGCGCACAACCCGCTTCCTCGGTGACGTCCGAGCCGGTCGTNGANCCGGTNGCCGNTNNACCCGNNGTGGAGCCNTTGGCGGCCCAGCCAGAACCGGCGATCGCACCCGCCGAACCNTCGGTCGTCCAGCAGTGGACCGACGAGAACGGNAACACCTGGCGGGTCATGACCGACGGCACCAATCGATGGTGGAACGGGACGGACTGGCAGAAGGTCTGAGACCGGCCTGAGGCCTCGAGTTCGCCGTTTCTTTGGGAAATTCTCGTAATTTNCCGTAAAAATCTCTTTTACCGGGCAGGTCAACCACNNCGCCATGGCGTCTGCNCTCGAGTTCTACGCCAGCGCCTTCGATGCCGAGAGTCTNTACGGCCTGCGCATGATCATCGCGTGGATTTCGGTTGCCGTTTTCATCTGGCTTCTCAGTCTTAGCTACCTGGTCTGGAAGGCGGATTCAAAGTCCACTGAAAACAGATTCATGGGGGTCTTGCTCATCATAGAAGGCATCAAATCTGCTTTCTTGCTCCCGGATGCCTTTCCTTACGACAGTGATTGGGAGTGGTTGTGGGACTACCTCTGGGTGTTCAAAATTGAGGTGTTCTTCTACGCTCACACCGCAGCCATTCTGCTGTATCTTTGCCTACCGATCTATTATCGAATTGAGAAACTCAATTTCATGTTCAACCCAACCTTGCAAAAGCATGCGTGGTACCTTGCTCCTCTGATCGGTTTGGCCATTTGGATGTCCGTTCGCGACGTGAACGGGTTCTACATGGCGAATTCAGCGTGGTTGATCTGCTCTGAGGCGGGTGTCGAGCCAACCCTCCAGATCTGGTGGGGATCCGTCCAGCCGTTCATGACCGATACCGTCGAACAAATCGGTACGTGCACGGGGTACTACGAAGTTCACCTGGTTGACGACAGCACTGCAGGAGGATTGTGGGTGATTGCTCTCGCATCACCGCTGGTCACGCTCGGTGCGTTGTTCTTCATACGCGCTTCAATGAAATCGGAAAAAGCTGCAGGAGAGGAGGGGCGATCGCGCCATCTCACCTCGAGGTCGCTCTACATCGGGTTCCTCGGAAAAGTGTCCGGGACCATGCTCTACTTTGTCACGCTGATGGTCATCATTCCACTCCTCAACGATGGAAGCATGGCCACCTTTGCTCAATCGACCCTCTGGAGGTACGGAGAAGACGCTTCGTCGCTTGACAGAATCAAGTACTTGATTTGGACACTGGCGTTGCTGATGACACCTCTGGCCATGGGCTTCGAAGCCCTGATGTTTGTCCACGCTGCACTCAACGATTCGGTCTTCGGCATTGACCAGAATCTGCGAAAGACGTTCAGAACAGCCATGTTCACCGGAACGGGCGCTCTTCTTTTCATCACGGCGACCGAATTCATGGAACAGGTGCTGGGACAGGGCCTGATTGGGGGTGTNGCGGTTGGTGTTCTGTTCCTTGGCCTTCGNGGACCCGTTCTCACGGTCATCGATGGCATGTCAAGTCGGTTGATTCCCGCCAACTACACGCCCGAGGAGACCGCTTACCTGGAAGCCTACGAAACGGCGATGGACGACCGCATCATCACGAAGGAAGAGCGGCGNTTGCTTCAGACGCTGGCCAAAACCTACAACATCGGACAGGACCGNGTTGAAGAAATCGAGCGTGAGTACGACTCGATGCTTGAGGAAGAGTAAATCCTCGCGACCGCCGGGTTGATNTATCNNTCAAGTTGCGCCTCGCGGGCTTCGCACGACACCGATTCAGACCCCAACGTGAAGTTGTCGACCAGTTCGATGTAGGCGAGCATGGCGTCGTTCATCGTCATGCCCGATATCGACGACCACGAATCGTACTTGATTCGGTCCCTCAACCTCAGGACTCCCGGCCGTTTGCCCTTGACGTCACCCACCGTTGCCTGTTTGTAGTAGGCGTAGATTTTCCTGACGGTGGNGTTGTCCAAACGGGTGTAAACGCGTTCNACTTTGGCGCAGGCTTCGGCGAACTGATCTTCAATCACGGCCCGCCATGACGAGGTCCAAGTTTAATCCCTTTGGATGATGGACGGAAATCAAACCACACCGTGGCCATCCAAGGTCGGCACCGCGCCGAGCGCTTCAATCGAGGGTGCGATCAGTCGCAGCAGCTCTTGGCCAGCGCATCCTGAGCGCAGAAGCAGGTCTTGGCCGGCACGATGTCGGCACGGGCGCTGCGCTCTTCGAACAGGGCGGTGACCTCGGCAAGTTCCTCGGGTGCATCGCCTCGAGCCTCCAGACAGAGCTTGAGGCCCAAGAGGCCCCACATGTTGTCCTTCCACAACTTGATGTCGGCTCGATAGACTTCCTCGGCCTCTTCGATGTGNCCTTGCTCGAAAAGCAGGGCGCCAAGGATGTGGCGGACGGGTTGCATCTGACCCCAGGGTTCGTTGTAGGCCAGGTTGAGCGACAGGTCAACGCCGCGGCGGAGTTCGTCAAACGCCGCAGTGAAATCGCTGGCCTCGCCGGCTTCCTTGGCGAGGAACTGGCGGCGGTATTCGATTTCAGCCTCCAAGATGGAAGCGTTGACGTTGAGGATGGACGGGCCGTCGGCCGGATCCTGGTACATCACGTTGTTGTGCAGCACGCGCCCGGCGAGCGCAGGGTTCTGGAGGGCTTCCTTGAACAGGACTTGCTCGGCTTCAGCCTCGGGCACCATGCCCTTGGAGGCGTAAGCCACACCACGGGCGTAATGCTGGGTGGCGATGGTGGCGGGGAAAACGTCCTTGTCGCTGTACATGGGTTCAGCGAGGATGTCGTCCCACTTGCCGAANCGAATCATCACGTGCCAGGGCATGGTGACGTAGGATTCCAGGAAGATCGCACCCATGGGGATGATGCCGGCNAGCATGAACTGAACACCGTGGTCGGCGTCGCCGGCCGGAAGCGTGTCGACGGCCTTTCGAGCGTACTTCAGTGCCGTCTCGTACTGACCGTCAAACATGGCGCACCACACGACGAAGTGGTGGTTGTGCATTCGGTAGAACTTGTAGAATTGCGACTCGTTTCCGGTGGTGGCGACGTAGTGGTCGTCGGCTTCCACGGCTGCGATGTTGCATTCAATGGCTTCTTTCCACTGACCGACCCAAGCGTCGATGTGCGATGGCATGTGGACCAGGTGGCCCAGGCCAGGCATTCGGGTTCGCAACACATCGGCTGCGGGAAGCGCTTTCTCGGGGAAGGGCGAGAGTTCGAGGGCGTGGCAGTACAGGTGACAGAGGGCCGGGTGGACCTTGGCCTCGTCGCTGCTTTCGAAGGCCTCTTCCATGATCTTGACCAGCANCAGGGTGTTGTCGTCGGCCGGTGTAATCTCTCCCGTCGCCGTGTTTTTGTCCCAGAGTTGCCAGGCCTTGAGGTTCATCAGCGCCTCGACGTAAATGGCCGTGACGTCCAGGTTTCCAGCGTACTTTTCGTGGAGGGGGGCCATGGCTTCGGCAAACGCCACGTTCAACTCCATGTCGTTGCCCATGTTGAGCACCGTTGGGTCGGCCGCATCACGAGCCTCTTTGGAGTGNCGGGTTGAAAGCGCGCGGATGAGGTCCTGCTCGAGTTCNGTGCAGTGGTCCATCACCTTCAGAGCCTGCTGAATGGGATCGTAGCCGGAACCCAATCCCGGAGACCAGTTGTAGTTTGACGAAACGCAGTAAGCGATGCCCCACCACGCCATGGCGCAGTTGGGATCCAGTTCGGTGCACTTCATGAAACAGGCAATGGCCTGTTCGTGGTTGTAATTCAGCATGTGGCCGTGGGCCTCAACGTACATCTTTCGGGCTTCATCGTTGGCGCAGGTCACGCTTTCTGCAAAGGCGTAGTTTGCGGGCTCTCCAAAATCATAGTCGGCGGGTGCAAGTGACATGTTACGGAACTGGTCAATTATTTTACTTAAAATCGCCGAATGAAAACGATGGANNGGCGCAGTATCAAACGAAAAGGCACGTGGAAGTGTTAAAGAAAAACAGCCTATTATAACCAAAAGCGCGATGTTNNGGTCTATGAACAAAATCCTGGCCTTTGTGCTTGCNACNNTCCTNACCGCCACCGTCNTGCCGCTCAGCGCCAGCGCCGACGCCACCCAAGACATTCCCAGCAACGCTGTTGCAAGCGGNGTCCACGACTCCCTCGTGGCCGCTCTCACCCACGCCGACCTGGTGGCCACGCTTCAGGGTCCGGGGCCGTTCACGGTGTTTGCGCCCACCGACCAGGCGTTCGTCAACGCCGGCATCAATCTGGAGGATTACGACACACCTGAAGAAAACCAAACGTTGGGCAAGCTTCTGCTTCACCACGTCGTCAGCGGAGCGGTTGCTTCCAGCGACCTCAAGGACGGCATGATGACCNCCACCATGAACGGCGACTACGTCAAGTTCGGCGTCGGCGGTGGAACGGTCACCGTTGGTGCGGCCACCGTGACCTTCCCCGATGTTCAAGCATCGAACGGCATCATCCACTTCATCGACACCGTGCTCACACCACCGGTTGACATTCCAACCACGGCCCANGCCACGGGAATTCACGATTCGTTGGTCGCCGCTGTGATCCAAGCCGACCTCGCCGAAGCACTCGGGGGCACCGGGCCGTTCACGGTGTTTGCACCGACCGACCAAGCCTTCACCGACGCAAACATCGACCCGGCCAGTTTCACCACGGCCGAAGGAAAGGATACGCTCTCCGACATTCTGCTCTATCACGTGGTGAACGCTCACGTGCCAGCGGTCAACGTCACCGATTGCATGATCGCCGATACCTACGACGGGCATTCGCTGGCCTTCAGCGTGGGTGACTCGGTGATGGTCAACGATGCGAACATCACCATGACCGATGTCATCGCGAGCAACGGCCTCATCCACGTCATCGACAAGGTGCTGACCTCACCCACCGACACACCCAACGACGTTCCANGGACCGCTCAATGCGACGGAAACCACAACACACTGGTCGATGCGGTGATTCAAGCAGGACTCTTGGAAGCCCTCCAAGGTCCGGGTCCCTTCACGGTGTTCGCTCCAACCGACCAAGCCTTCGCCGACGCAAACATTGACCTCAGCGATTTTGACACGCCNGCAGGGAAAGAGGAACTCGCCCGCATCCTGCAGTATCACGTGGTCTCCGGCGTCGTTCCAGCTGCGGACGTTTCGGACTGCATGACCGCCCCGACGCTCAACGACCTGCAGCTCGCCTTCACCGTTGACGGAAGCGTGATGGTCAACAACGCCACCGTNGTCAGCACCGATGCCTTTGCGAGCAACGGTGTGATTCACGCCATCGACAAGGTGCTGACGCCCACCGACTCACCCAACGACGTTCCACGAACCGCTCAGTGCGACGGCAACTTCACGACGCTGGTCGATGCTGTGATTCAAGCAGGGCTTCTGGAGACGCTCCANGGAACCGGTCCGTTCACGGTCTTCGCTCCAACCGACCAAGCCTTTGCCGACGCAAACATNGACCTCAGCGATTACANCACGCCCGAGGGAATGGANGAGCTTGCAAACCTTCTGNAGCATCACGTTGTTGCGGGAGAGGTTCCCTCCAGCGCGCTGTCGGACTGCATGTCCACGCACGCCATTGACGGAAATCCGCTCTCGTTCACCGTGAAGGACACCGTGATGGTCAACGGAGCAACGGTGACAANCCCCGACGTCAGCACCAGCAACGGCGTGATCCACGTCATCGACAAGGTCCTCATGCCGACCGATACGCCCAACGATGTTCCCCGAACCGCTGAATGCGACGGCAATTACAGTTCGTTGGTGTCCGCAATTGTCCAGGCGGAGCTGCTTGAAACNCTGCAGGGTGACGGCCCGTTCACGGTGTTCGCCCCGACCGACCAAGCCTTCGCCAACGCAAACATCGACCTCAGCNACTACGACACGCCNGAAGGAAAGGTCAACCTCTCAAACCTTCTGCGCTATCACGTCGTTGCGGGTTCGNTTCCTGCCGCCAACATCAGCGACTGCATGATGGAAACCGCCGTCAACGGTCAGCCCCTTTCCTTCAGCGTCGGAGCAACGGTTTCGGTCAACGGCGCAACCATCACCGCAACCGATGTGCCAGCNAGCAACGGGATCATCCACGTGATCGACAAGGTCCTGACGCCCACCAGCACCCCNAAGAACATTCCCACCACCGCCGGCTGCACCGGAAGTCACGACACGCTGGTGGCCGCTGTGGTTCAGGCCAACCTCCTGAGTACCCTCGAAGGCGAGGGACCGTTCACGGTGTTCGCTCCAACCGACCAAGCCTTCGCTGACGCCAACATTGACCTNGCGGGGCTGGACNCCCCTGACGGCGTGTCCCTCCTCTCAGAAATTCTCCTCGCCCACGTCGTTCCGGGGGTTGTNCTCGCAGCCGACCTGNCGGACTGCGCGACCGTTCAAACCGCCAACGNTTTCACGATGGCGTTCAGCATCGGCGACGAAGNAAANGTGAATGGAGCCACCATCACCCAAACCGACGCGATGGCCAGCAACGGTGTGATTCACGTCATCGACACGGTTCTCAGCAGCCCAACGGNGACCCCAAACGATCTGCCTCGNACCGCCCAGTGCACGGGNAACCACGCCTCCCTCGTGGCCGCCTTGGTGCAAGCCGAACTGGTTGAAACCCTGCAGGGCGACGGTCCGTTCACGGTGTTCGCTCCGACCGACCAAGCCTTCGCCGACGCAAACATCGACCTCAGCAACTACGACACGCCCGAAGGAAAGGACGCACTTGCCGACNTCCTCCNGTACCACGTGGTGCCCGGGACGGTTCTTGCTGCGGACGTCNAAAACTGCATGACAGCGACGGCCGTGAACGGNCAACCGCTNTCGTTCAGCGTGTCGGACACCGTCATGGTGAACAACGCCGTCGTGACCGCCACCGATGCGATGGCCAGCAACGGCGTNATCCACGTCATCGATACGGTGCTTACACCAACCGACACGCCAAACAACATCGCAGCGACCGCTGGATGCACNAACGTCCACACCTCGCTGCTTGCGGCATTGGTGCAAGCCGAGTTGGCCGAAACGCTTGGCGGCGAGGGGCCCTTCACCGTCTTTGCTCCAACCGATGATGCGTTTGCAGCCGCCAACATTGACCTGGCGGCCCTCGACACNCCCGAAGGCAAGCAGGCCCTCAGGAACATCTTGCTCTACCACGTGTACAACGGAACCGTCAACGGGGCCGACGTGACCGACGAAACAAAACTCCGGATGATGAACGGAAACGATGCGGTGGTTCGCCTCACCGNCGGCACCCTGAGCATCGAAAGCGCCACCATCACGACCGGAGATGTCATCGCTTCCAACGGTGTCATTCACGTCATTGATGCGGTGCTCACACCGCCGGAAAACGTGGAGGACGAGTCCACGTCAGCAGGNGCTGCCGACGGAGAAATTGACTGGCTGCTCTACGGTGGAATCGCGCTGGTGGTGATTGTTCTCGCCGGATTGCTCGTCGCACGTTTCATCGGTCGNGGATCGGACGATCTTGAGACCATCCAACCCATCGGTGGAACCGACACACTNGCTGCGCAACCGGACGCCCAAGCAACAGCCCAAGCCACCACGNCCGCAANCTACGGTGCNGGAGGAACGCAAGCCGCCGCCGCTCAGGCCTACCAGCCCGAGGCGTATCAGCAGGCCTACCAGCCCGTTGCTGCGCAACCCGTCGCTCAGTCGTACGACGACAGTGCGCTGGACGCCTTTGTACAGGAAGACCCTGCACAGGCAGCAGCAACCTTCCAGCCCGTGGCCCAAGCCGCNGTTNATGTCCAGCCCGCTCAAGCCGTCGCACCTCAACCCGTCAGCGTACCCGAGCCNAAGGTGGTCAATCAGTGGACCGATGCCAACGGCCACACGTGGCGCGTGATGAGTGACGGAACCAACCGCTGGTGGAACGGCACGGACTGGCAAAAGGTCTGACCGATGCGTACGACTCGGGTTCCGAACGTGGACCTCGGAAAGAACGACGTCGAGCGTTTGNGGTTGAAAGCATAGAAATACGCAACCTGCATGGGCGCTGCATGGCTCGAAATTGGAGCAAGATTTGGCGCAACGTGCACCTGACGCTGGGGTTGGTCCTGGTGGCCTACCACGCCCGCATCGCTTGGTACCACAACGGGTTCGTGGACAGCGTTTGGTCAGCCGACATCGACAAGTTTGTGTCGACCACCTTCATTTTCTTCGTCATGTGGACGGGGCTGGCCAAGTGGCCCATCTACCCGTGGTACAAGAAACGACAGAACCGCAAGAAGCGNGAGGCAAAAGCCGCTGCGGCAACCGAATGAACGACGCTTCGATCCGTCGTGCAGCCTCTTCCTCGCGCTTCGGCGTTGAACAGGGGTATATGAGCGGTGAATCNAGCCGTGAATTATGGACCTGCCCGAACACCTTGGTGAGCGGTGCAAGTGGCACACTGAAGACCGAACGCCCGTCGGTGATGGACCCGTAGTGGTGTGGTTGAAATCGCTGTTTCGAACCGAGGAAAACCCTGCCGTCGACGTCGGACGGTGGATGGCTCATCACCACCNGCGCCCCCTGTTGATCTACCACGGANTGGACGAACGCTANCCNCACGCATCGCTGCGCCATCACAACGTGGTGATGGATGCAGCAGTGGACCTGCATCGGGGGTTCAAAAAACAAGGTCTTCGCTACGTGTTCCACCTCGCACGGGAAGGTCATCGACCTGCCGTCATGAAGGAGTTGGCTCAGCAAGCAAGCATGATCGTCACCGACCTCTTCCCGCTTCCCCCGTGGACGGACTGGGTGGAATCCGTNGCCNACCTCGCTCGCGGCGCCGTGGTCGAAGTGGACGGACACTGCGTGATTCCCATGCCGCTCTTCGGTCGGTCGGTGGACCGCCCGTTCAAGTTCCGAGATGCCACCAAAAAACTGCGCAAGCAGCGACTTCAACGACGCTGGCCGAACCTCGACCTGCCCGTGGAANCCTACGGTGGCGAATTGCCGTTTGAGCCCGTGATGGTTGAGCATCAGCTGGTTGACCCGACCCAGCGCTGGTCCTTGTTGCGACGGTGCAACGTTGACCCTACGGTGCATCCCGTCTGGCGATTCAAAGGTGGCGAGCAAGCCGCTCTGGCTCGATGGCAGGCGTTCAAGGAAAAGGGACTCAACGGTTATGCCCGACGCCGCAACAACGCGGCGGACGCCAACGGCGTTTCCAGAATGTCTGCGTACATCCACTACGGCATGATCTCTCCAATGAAAATCGCTCGAGAGGCCGCTGAAGTGGGCACGAAATCGGCGGAAAANTACCTCGACGAACTGCTGGTTTTTCGAGAGCACCCGTGGCACCACATTTACGCAACGCCCGAGCCCTACGGTGTGCACAACCTACCGGAATGGGCTCGCCTTTCTTGGCGCTCCACCGCTGACGACCCGCGAACCACGCGCTACACGTTGCGTCAACTCCAGCGAGGGGAGGTCCACGACCCGTTGTGGGCAGCGTGTCAACGGTCCCTCCTCCGACACGGAGAGCTGCACAACAACGTCCGGATGACGTGGGGNAAGGCGCTCACGCTGTGGACGGACGATGTTGAACAGTCAATGGCCTACGGACAGGCGTTGAACGACGCGTATGCGCTTGACGGACGGGACCCCTCNTCCGTGGTCGGTGTCCAATGGTGCCATGGTTTGTTCGACCGACCCTTCCACCCACCGGCACCCATTCTCGGCCTCGTCCGGCAGCGCGATTTGCGNACGCACATGAGTCGACTTGACATGGACGCCTATCGGGCTCACACCGACCGTCCAGCATCCGAAACATCGCATCCGATNGTTGTGATCGGTGCGGGGCTTGCGGGAGCGGTCGCTGCACGGTTGCTCGCCGACCACGGTTTCGACGTGGTTGTGCTGGATAAAGGTCGCCGCGTGGGCGGTCGATGTTCGCGACGAGCGTTGGACGACGTCGTGGTCACGCACGGTGCGCGACACGTCCACGATTGGCCNGAATGGATGANGGCATGGTGCGATGGTGAAAACACCGTGATGGTTCAAGATGGCAGCACAACCTCGTTGCGATTGATGGACGGCCCNGAGACGATCGCCGGGTGGCTGAACGGCATCGACGTGGTGACCGGCACCACCGTGGTCCGAATTGANCAAANCGNCGACCAATGGCACGTGCACGACGAAGAGGGGAATCGCTGGGAAGCCACCGGCGTGGTGGTCACCGCCCCGCTGCCTCAACTCCACCGAATGATGCCCGGCGCCCCTGAATCGTGGTCAAACCACGCCTATCGCCCGACGTGGTCGTTGGTGTTGGCCCACGGAACACCGCCTCCAGCCGCTTTCCGCCCGACGCTGGAGAATCTGGGTTTTGAGGTNGAGGAATCCGATGGAACCACGGGNGCCGTGGTCCACTTCCCGCATGACTGGAGCCAATCCCATCTGGAAGACGAGCGCACGGACGTTGTTCAGGCCTTCATGGACATGACGAGTGGCGTAGACAACGAGGTCCTCGACTGGTTGAAGTCAGCGACCTGTCAGTCGCACCGTTGGCGCTATGGACGCGCCGATGCGTTGGGCGTCGAGTCAGCGTTCCCTCGTTTGGTGGAAGCCGGCGATGCGTGGGAAACACCGGTCGGAACGGGTGGAGCTGCCTTGCGTTCGGGCGCATGGGCCGCCGCTCACATGGCTTGGCAGTGCAGCCAACACCTCCGCCCAGCGTCCGCACCCGTCCAACAAACGCTTTTTTGAAATCAATCGATTTCAATCAACAACGGAACAAGACATAAACGAGCCAAGACGCGTGGNAAACCATGGGCGAGGACAAACTCGACGCTCCACCAAAGCCCATCGTCATTGGCAGCGCTGTCATGGCACCTGCAACATCAACCACGGATTCTGCAGCACCCAGAAGGGTCGAACGCAGTGGCTNGAGTGTGTGGGGAGCGATGAGTCCTGAACTCCTTGACGCTTTCGAGCAACTTGAAATCACCCTGAAAACTCGACCCAACCATTTCTTTCTCACCCTCTGTGCGCTGATTTTTGCGTTGGGTATTCCGATTNTGATGGCCATCTCTTCAGACGATGTTTTCTTCGACGATGTCGCAGGCATCTGCTGCATATCGTTTGCGTTGGGTGTGATCATGGCCCTCGTGGTCGCTGTCCAGTCCACTTCCTGGTCAANCCAGCGAGATCGAGCGCAGAGAAGCATCCTTGTGGAGGCAGGTCTGGAATCGGCGCAACGTCCGAAATGGATGGGGGTGTCCGCGATCCCTGCGGTCTTTATCGGCGCCATTCTTGGCGGGGATGAAGGTCTGGGCATCGGAATTGCAATCGCTGTTGTCTTGACNGTGGCTCAAGCCGTGGTGAATGCGATCACCAGATCAAAAGACATGAAGACAATTCAAACCTTACGTGCGACCATTGAGGCCATGGACGGCGGATACGGAGACGAAGAATGACGGTCGAACGTCGCAAAAAAGCATAAGACAATTCTTCCCACACCAACCCCATGGCTGATGAGGCGAGCCGACCACCACCCGAGTCGGTCGTGTTCATCATGAACCGGACTGCCAACCTTGACGACCCCCCTTTGGGCCCAGACGGCTTACCACCACCGGTGCTGCGTCAGACCGCTGAGGGACAAACCACCTCGGGAGCAAGAGAAAAGCAAAGCCCCTTGTTGTCCGGTCTGATCCTCTCCTTGTCGTTCACCGTCGTTTTGTTTCTGATGTTCTACCCTGTTTTCGCCGACCAGCTCTTGATTGAGGGCGCCTCCCGTCAGTTGGCCTTTTTCCTATCGCTGGCCGTTTCGATTTTTGTTTTGATGTGGATGGTCAAAGACGCCAATAAACTGGAGCACGGCCCGCACACCGCATCCAAAAAGGTCCGTCAGCGGCCGTTTACCCCGGAGAACGTTCAACCGGATGCCTCCGGNGTCCCTTGGCAGGGGCTTGTGGAATCCAGCGAGGAAGGTNAAGCCGGGGAACCCTCGCCTGNGATCGCNCTGATGAACGAATCAACAACCGATGACCCGTCGCTCAAACCTGCGGGCTCACGGCAACACGCTTCATCANACAATTCGGTGGCGAGGCAGTTTTTTTTATCGATGTATCTGATGTTCCTGATGTTTTTTGGGTTGGTGGTCGGACCAGNNATCCTTGGAGGTGGCCGTGTACTCCACTTACTATGGAGATGGAGACGACACCTTCTGCCAAGGCGTTTGTTGCGTGACGGGTCTCCTTCTCAGTCCACTTCTGCTGGGCCTGGCCCCAAAAAGCGCAAAGGTGCAGGTTGACGAAACT
>NZMN01000039.1 GCA_002694525.1 Methanobacteriota archaeon | reverse complement strand
TGCTGAACCACTGCAGCGCGCTCAACGGCGGGCGCAGGGTAAAACACCGCTCCCTGCCCCAAGGCACAGCACGATCCGTGAGCTATCGCCCGTGAGTCCNNCTCGTCGACGNGNCGNTGNGNGCTGCTGGTAAAATGATATTTTTTCCACCGATTTACGGCAAAAAAACNCGGGTAACCTTGCCGGATTTTTGCGATTTTCAAANCTGCACTTTCCGGACATGGACATTTNTTCAAACAAAATGCACCCCAATGCTCATAAGTGGAGTAAGTTGTGGGATGCAGTGCATACAGTCCGTATGGGGTGAATGACACATGTTGGAAAACAAGAAAAACCAGAAGAAAACCGTCTTCGGCGGTATTGGGGTTGCACTGTTGTTGTGCGCGTTGATGGTGCTCATGCCAATGAGCGGCTACGTTGACAACAACGAAGCAACGGTCGAGTCTGTGGAAGCAGACCCGGCAGGAGAGGAAGAATACTTCCAGCTCCCCGAGAAGATCGCTGAAGAAAATTACGAATATGACCCATCGCTTGAACTTCAAGGGATGCGAGACGCCAAGACCAAGGCCTTCCTCAACGAGGACGGCACCATCACGCAGATGGTGAGCAACGAACCTGTTCACTACATGACTGCTGACGGTACTTGGGAANACATTGACCTGAACATTCAGGCTTACCCAGAAGGCTGGGGCGTGACGGAAAACACCTTCACNACCTACTTCGCCCCTGAGGTGGCCGGCGGTATCGCTGTTCAGGCCAACGAGTTCGTTGACCCCGTGATCTCCGGGCTCAACCCCATGCTCGTCACCCTTGACGAGAGCGGCTCTGCTCCAGAACCGTTCATGGCCGCTCCAAGCGCCAACGGCGTGGAAGTCGGCGGCAACGTCATCCGCTACCCGATTGCGGAAGGATTCGACCTCGACTACCACGTTGAATCGAACCAGGTCAAGCAGAACCTCATCCTCCGAGAAGTTCCCGTTCTCCCAGAGGCTGCCGAATACTTCGGTCTCTCCGAAGGCATGCGCATGCCCGCAGGNTACGCACTCTTCTCCGGTGAAACCATGCTCGGTCAGGAGATTTTCAAGACGCAAGAAGACCTCCAGATTCGCAACATNGAGACCGGTGAACTGCTCGTTGAAATCCCTGCTCCAGTCATCATGGAAGCCGGTGCCGACGAGCCCTACATGGGGACGTTCTTCGTCCAGGTTTACGGACCNGAGATCATCCTCATCACCGTCGTTGAGTCCGACTGGCTCCTCGATGAGGACCGAGTCTATCCGATCGTGATCGACCCTGCCCTCCGAGTCAACTCATCGAGCGGTGGCTACTGCTACATCTACTACGCAAACTGCTACACCAACACGTACCGACGCCACTACCGATACTACGGCAGCTACTACTACATCCCATGGCACAAGTACACCTTCAACTCCAACACGGCCCTCCCATCCGGAGCCACCGTTGACAAGATCGAGTGGAAGAAATACATGAACTACGCATACGGTTCCACCCGCACCTTCCAGGTCAAGGTCCTCGAAAGCTGCGGTCTTGCACCACGCTACTCCTACAGCATGGGCAGCGGCACGTGTTCCGGTTCATCCATCAGCAACTCCTACATGACGACCAACTACGGCGGNACCGCNGGNCGAAGCCTCAAGGCTTCGATCGGCCTTTCGCCGTCCGCAGCCACGGTCAGCAGCAGCGGCACCGGTTGGAAGACCGTCAACCTCTGCAACTCCGCTACGGCCTGCGCCGCCACCTCTGGTGGTGTGTCCATCATTACCAACGCTCTTGCCAACAACGGCAACGTCGGTATTGGTGAGTACTACACCGGCGGCAACGCCTACTTCAGCACCTACGGCATNGCTTCAGGAAGTCGAAACTCGCACATTCTGATCACCTACTCCGGTGGTACAGACGCCGACGCACCGACGCCTGACTTTGTTCCGTACACGGGCATTGACTCCTACATCGAAGGTGAGCGAACGTTCTTCATCACGCTCANCGACATGTCGGGAATCGACACGACCTCGAGCGGCGCCCCAGTTCTGTACTACTCCACCAACGGTGGTACGTCCTGGAGCAGCACCTCCTACGGATTGGGTTCCAACAACCAATTCGACGCAGGTGAGCTCGTCTCCATCGGCACCTGTTCGTCCACATCGAACGACTGCANGTTCAAGGCACGAACGCCCGCTCTGTCCTACGGCGATGACCTCCAGTACTACTGGAAGTTCCAAGACCTCAACCAGGGCAGCAACGGCGCCAACGTTGGCTACGAGCCAGCCTTGACCGGCACGCAAACCACGCCAACGCCCTNNCAGGTNGACATCGTTGACCCCGCCAACGCACCCCAATCTCACAAGAAGATGACCGTCCTTGTGACCGACGTNCACCACGGCAGCGCCTACAACCCGTCCGGCTTCATGGACCAGCAACTGACCTACTACGCCCACTCCAACGAGTACTTCTTNGAGTGGGACACCGCCAACTGCGGTACGGGTTCCTCCGCNTGTTTCTACACCGGAACGAGCACCTTCTACGGCAACTGGATTGCTCGTGGAAACGTCAACCCTGCCTCGGGCTACTACGGCATGAACACCGGTACGAACAAGTTCAACCAGGACTTGCGCTCAACCGNAGACGGATACCTCCAAATTTCAGCCGATGACGGCCCTGGAATGAACGTGATTTTCGTCTACAACAGCGCCAAGAACAAGTGGGCTACCGTCGGTGTTGACACCGAACCAGGCATTGACGCCCCAATGTCCGGNGGCGACAACCCAACGGCCAGCGTGTCCTACGGTCGATCGGCGTCCTACAGGTTNGCCATTCCCGGCGACATCACCGGCCAGTTTGGAACCTTCTCGTTCAACGCAACCGGCTCGCCGACGACCGCCAACCGAATGTGCGTCACCACCAACGGATGGTTCTACTTCTACCGAAGCATCTCCACAGACCGCTGCACATCCGCCTACTACATGATCTACGGATCGGCTTCCTCCTACCGCTGGAGCGGCTTCGCTCTCAGCTCNGGATACTACGGNCAGCAAGCCAACACGGGCGACATCACCTACAAGGTGGGCGGCGTNGCACCAACACCGGACACCTTTGCACCGGACTTCACGCACACGCCCATGCAGGACTCGCACGCCAAGAGCCGAACCGTTTCGGTCAAGATCATCGACGGCGGCGACCCAGCATCCGGTCTCAACGTCAGCACCGACAAGGGCGTTGGCCCAACCCTCTACCACCGAATCACGCCAGACGGCGGNACCACCGGTAGCTGGGTTTCAACCCTGATGACTGNGGAAGCCGGCAAGACCCCTGCACAGTGTGCGCTCGCAGCGTGCACCTGGAGCGCCACCATCGAAGACTTGGAAGTCAACGATGAGGTGGAGTACTACTTCAAGGCTCAGGACGTCTCGACGGTGTCCTCTGGCGTGAACNCCAACGACACGCTCGCAGAGGGTTANTCCTTCAGCCGCGGCGACCCCAACAAGGTGTTCGTGGTCGAGTGGCGAGACATGGCCTACTACACCTACGGCCAGCTCTGTACCGTCCAAGCTCTGTTCTACGACGTGACCAACGAGATNGAGTACAAGTACGACAGCAACTGCCGTACCACGTACAACTCCTGGTCGATNGGCTACATGGACCAAACTCGACAGAAGGGTGCAAGCATNNCACACNCTTCTTCGACNTCGTTCAACTCCGGTACGGGTCACACCCCAACCACGTCGAACTTCCGCATCTCGACGAGTTCGACGTCCCACGCATGGGAGNCNTTCGACAAGGGCCTGGTTGAAGTCACCAACGCCGACACCGCCATGACGGGCACCTCCAACGGACGACCGTACCTCTACTACTGCATCTCGTCCTACTACTGGAACACGTACAAGGCTCGCTGCAACGCGAACATTGACATCCCAGCAGGCTTCGAATTCGAGTACTTCGGAACGACCTACGANGGCGACGACTCCAACGACCGAATTCAACTCAGCCGACAGGGCTCGATGTACTTCATCAGCAACGGCAACACGAACGTTGAGCGCAACCTCTGGACCTACCACCAACCCGCTCTCCCCTACTCGGGAAGCAGCCTGTCTCGACCAGGTACCATCGCTCCGTTCTGGACCGGATACAACCAGTACTACTGCTACGTCACGTCCAGCCAGGACTGTTCGGTCTACTACCGAGTCATGCCCTACGAAGGCAAGGGTACCGATGTCACGGCTGACATCACGTCCGACCCAGTGTGGGACCTGACCGACAGCCCAATTCGCATCAACCCGTCCAACGACTACCTCGTGGTCTCCTCGGACCTGACCATCAAGCCAGGTGTTGAGATCTTGGTTGCGGCCGGCAAGGGTATTTCCTTTGACGGAGCCTGCACAAAGATGACCGCTCTCGGAAACGCCACCCACCCAATCAACATCACCGGCCTGAACGGTGCAGAGTGGAAGGGCATGGCCTTCACCGACGACTGTACGACTGCAGGCGGCACGGATGACCGACACCAGTTCAGCCACGTGAACTTCATGAACACGTCTTCGGCCGTGTTCCGCTCCGGCAGCCGACACACGGGCTCCGGACCGTCCTGTGGTTCCTCAACGGCAGACTGCAACACCGGAAACTACACCTTCAGCGATGTGACCTTCACCAACGTTGGTTCCGTGTTCACGCACGGCAGCGGACAGGGAACGGTCGTCACGATGGAGGACTTCTCCGTTGACGGCGCAGACGAAGCGTGTTTCAACTTCCCAGAGAACACCATTGCAACCTTGAAGGAAGGTACCATCAAGAACTGCAACACCGATGGAAAGTCCTGGGCTGGAACCATCGTCAACTACCCAGGTTCAACCGCTGGTGCACTCCANGCAGANAACCTGACCGTNGAGAACTCCTACGTGAACTTCATCGATGTTGACTTGAAGGACGTCTCGGTCCTGAACGTGACCGTCACCAACCCATCGGCCCAGACCGGTGTGGCCATTGACTCCATGTTCGGTACCAACTCCCACGTTGTCCTGAACAACGTTGACGTGGACAGCTACGCCAACTCCGGCATCAACGCCATGGGCAGCATCTCGATGACCGACGTCGACCTCGGATCGGCCAACCTCTGGCTCATTCCAGGCGGCTGGTCTCAGACGGGCAACGGACCGTCCAGCTCCGATGCAGTGTTTGACACCATCACCGCTGGCGACATCACCATGCACCGCATGCACCCAGGGACCTTCACGGACATCTCCGCAGGCGATGTGTCGCTCACGGGTTCGTCGATCGTCACCGAGACGATTTCGATGGCAAACTTCGACATCGGCGCCTTCACGGTCGCCGGATGTGGATGGAACATGATCATGGACGCACCCACCATGGAGTCGTTCAAGAGCGTCTGCTCCAGTTCGTCCGCAGAAAACGTTGTCTCCATCAACGACGCTGACCTGGACCACGGTTCCAGCTCGGACCACGTCATNGANGGCCGAAACTCCCACATNACCGTGGGACAGTCGAGCATCACCAGCACCGGTGTGAGCGCAGGGACCACCGAGGTCGCCAAGGCTCGCTCCGGTACCAACGTGGTGCTGGTCGACGTTGACCTGAACGGCAACGACTGTTCGGACTCGAACGGCGACACGGGCAACTGTGCCTACGACGTTTCTTCGTCAAGCAGCAACCCGTCCATGATCTACTTCGGTGGATTGGGCAACGTCTCGGTTTACCGAGANGCTGCTGGTGCACGAGTCTACAAGGCCGACCACGTGGTGACCTCGACCCTGCTCGACAGCAGCATGAACGAGATGTTCCAGGTTGGAAGCCACATCACCGACGCCACCGGCAACACCGANGTTTGGGTTGTTGTGGAAGACAGCGACGGCACCTCGTACTCCGACCACGTGATTCGTGCCTTCGGTACGGCCGGTCAGAACGAGACCTACCCGAGCAACTACCCCGACGCAACCCTGGCCAGTTCCTGGTACCCAAGCGGCGGTGTGACCGTCGGCACGCACCTGGACCTGCTTTTGGAGCCGGCTCCAATCGTGTTCAACGACCCAACCCTCGACTGCTACAANCTCATCAACGACGGGTTCTACACCGGACAACAGATGAACAACGGCGGCTACGACCTGCGTGGAAACTACGACAGCAACACCAACACCTTCACCTTTGACGACACGTCGATCACGGTTTCGGCTGACATTGAACTTGAAGGCTGTGGGTTTGANCTGCAGGGCGGTTCGCTCCGTGTTCAGAGCACGGCCACCTCCTCTCCAGTCATCACGCTGAAGAACGGTGGTTTCATCACGGCCAACAACGACGGTACGTCCACCAACCCAGCGCTGATTCGTGCGGTCTCCTCGACCTACGGACTGCACCTTGACATNCAGGACGGCGGTGTCCTCACACTNGACGCTGCCAACCTCAAGGACGTTGCGTGGGACGCTACGACCGAGTCCGCACTNTACATCGGCATGGGCGCCACGCTCAACATGATGGACGGTGCGACCATCCTCGGTTCGACCGCCACNGCTGATGAGATGGCCACGGTCAAGATCGACGGCGGCTCAGCCGACATCGACTCGTCGAGCATCATCAACACCGGCCAAACCGGTACGGCGATTCACATCGAAAACTCCGGCGCCACCTTGACGGACATCATCGTCAAGAACGCCGCAGTCGGTATCGCCAGCTACAACGGTGCCCCGCAAGTGGACGGATTCACCTCCACGGGCAACACCGTTGGTGTTGACGCCTACGGCGGCATGTCGCTGCCGACCATCTATCGAAGCACGTCGCTCTCCGGCATGGCTGCTGGTTGGCACACCTACAAGATCGACCTGTCCACCTANTTGGGCACGGGCNACTACCTNCAGGTTGGTGCCAACTCGGTTTGGGCAGGTGGAAACGCTCACCCAGTCTACAACTTTGCCACCGGCAAGTACTACTTCATCACGGACCGAATGAACATCATGTTTGAGGACGACCAAGGCAACTCGTGGAACATCACGGACAGTGGCCAAGAAGGATACTACCCCTACGGCTCCAACGACCCAGCGGTCACCGCAGGCACGCACTCCTACAACGGAGGCGACGGTGGTGCACCGTCCTGGCACTGCAACTACTACGGCTACGACTACGGACCCAACTACCAGAACTACGAGGGTTACTTCTACTACCTCTACCGATACTGGCTCAACCAATTCGTGAGCTTCCCCAACTACTACGAAGCACCTGACGAGTTTGGCTTCAGCTGGGAATCCACCGCAAACAGCCCGACCGGAAACTACCAGTCCCGATACCCGTACAAGTACTGGGGCTACTACTCCCCGGCCACCTTCTTCANCGGCGTCTACAGCCCACCTGAGGGTCCAAACGGACAGCCATCCAACGGTCCCGGACAACCCGGAAGCGTCAGCAACCCGCCAAGCTATGCAGCCGGCGGCTACCCCAACAACTACGGGGTCTGTCTCGACTACGCCTACACTTACTACATGAGCAGCGGACAGGGTGCACGAATGACCTACCCGGTCGTCGACATCTCCAACGCTGTGGCCAACGGTGGAAACATCTCCAAGGTTTACCTCTACATCGACGTCATGCACCGCGGTGCTGACAACTACCAGGACCGCTACGACTTCGTGGCCCGATCGGGCAACGACCCGAGCGACCTTGGAACCTACCTGCGTGAATCCGGTACGCCCTTGTTCAAGGACGGCACCATCACGGGCGCCGACACCGGTNTCGAAATCGGTGGCGCCTTTGCCGCAGGCAACTTCCAGGACGTTTCGGTTGTCAGTCCAACCCAAGCCGGTCTTGAGATCGTCGGACAAACCGCAGCCACTTCGGACGGCATCAGCGTCTCCGGAGGCAACTACGGTGTTCGCGTGTCCAACACGGGCTCCGGCCAAATGGACCTNATGAACGTCGACCTCGAAAACCAAGCCGTTGCCGGTATCCTCTACCAGAGCGACATGGGCGGCGATGTTTCGGGTACCATCACGGGATCGGCCGGTGCAGCGTTCAAGTACGCCAGCCGAACCAACAACGACGTTGAGTTCAGCGACATGACCATCTCGAACAACGCCATCGGTATCGAANCCGACGGAAGCGGTGATTTCACGCTGACCGACNTCGTGATGTCGAACACCAAGGACGTCGTGATGACGGGTTCCTCCAACATGGACTTCATCGAAGGAAGCGTTGACACCACGGCAGTTGAGGTCACCGGAACCGGTGAGTTCAGCCGCCAGCGACAGCTCGACATCACCCTCCAGGCCAACGTCTCNAACGTNGCCGAGGACGTGACCGACACCACCATTGTNCTCAAGGACAGCACCGGTGCGGTCACCGGCATGGCTGAGACGGATTCGAACGGTGTGGCCAACGACCTGCTCTTCACCACGCAAACGGTGGACAGCAGCGGTTTGACCACAAAGAACCTCAACGGCTACACCGCAGTGGCATCCGCAACGATCGACTACTACTGGACCAGCAGCAGCAACAACGCTGCTGACTTCCGCTACGTGTTTGCACCGATGGCCCTCACGGACGCTNCGGGCAATTCCGACACGGTGTTCATGGAAGACCAGTTCACGGCTCGAATCTGCTACANGTCGACCGCTTACACCAAGCAGGACCGATGCACAGGCATCTCGACCAGTGGAAGCCGAACCTACAGCAACGGTCTTGTCGAATACGGCTACCTCCGCAGCTTCGGAGGCAACGACTTGGCTGGCGAGACCGTCATGATGGACGCTCCGTTCATGTACCTCCGTGCTGGNAGNCACAACTGGAACGGAAGCACGTGGATCTCCACGGCCTCCTACGACTTCGANAACNCCAACCGAATGTACCCGTACTTCAACGGTGAAACCACGCTCTACATGCANGACGCCACGGTGACCGCCATCGCTGTTTCCAGCGGCGGCGACCCACAAGGGTTCAACNTGGGCTACCGATTCTACTCGTTGAACGTCGACATGAACAACACCACCATTTCCGGTGTTGCTTCGGTCATTGGTGCCATGGGCTACGGCTACTACAGCAACTACGAACTTGACTTCTTCAAGATCACCAACAGCACGTTCGTTCACTNCGACGGATACACCGAGCTCAACAACGCCATCCAATACAACGACATCTGTCTCCAGATGAACGGCGGAGACGGCAACATCNTCGACAGCAACACCTTCATCGATTGTGGTGTTGGCGTGATGGCCGAGCGCTCGCCGTACTACTGGAGCCACCAGTCCAATGAAGTCGGTGCCGACAACCTGACGGTGACCAACAACGTCTTCGAGGACGGCGGTGAAATCGCCGACGTCTGGCTCTACAACCAGAACCAGGTTCAAGGCGTGCTCATCTCCGGCAACGAGTTCAACCCGAGCGGCAGCCACGCAGTGGCCATCTACCCCGGCAGCACCGACGATGCGACCATCTCGGACAACACGATCGTGGGCGGCGACGACGCCATCTACCTCAACCAGGTGACCGACTTCGTGGTTGACAACAACGACATCGGCGGCGTCAGCGACCCAACCTCAACGGGTGTGTACGTCCTCGGCGGCGATGGAGACATCACGGACAACACGCTGACGGACGCAGACGGCGGTATCTACCTCGACAGCATGAGGGCGCCACCGTCACCGACCAGCACGCTCTGTTCGATCAACGCCAACGACTACCGACAATCCACGTCCTGTTCCTGGAACCTGGGTGTTGGAAAGACGGCTGTGTTCAGCCTTGACACCGACAGTTGGGGCTACGAAATCAGCATTGAGATCACCAAGCCCGACGGCACCAAGGACAGCTGGCCAACGTACTCGTTCAACAGCAACACGGGATACCCCGCACTCCGAAGCTACACGGACCCCGGCAACTACACGTTGGTTGTCACGGACTCGTGGGGCGACGGTGGTGCAACCATCCGTGTTGTCGAGTCCGCTGGAGCAACCGGCGGCTACGCAGGTCCAGAAGTGAGCGGAAACACGATCGGTCTGTCCGCAGGCCGCACCTCTCCGAACGCTGTTGGAATGACGTTGACGTCGTGCAACCAGGTCACCATCCAGTCCGCATCGAACACCATCAACCTTGGCGACAACGCCATCGTGATTGACGACTGCGACCTGAACGATGTTGGCTCGACCATCACCGGCGACGACCTTGCATCCACGGTCGGTATCGTGGGCGACGACACAAACACCGTCATCACCCTGAACGGAACCACCGTGAGCGGCTACGCCACCGGTGTGTCGAAGGAAAACGGCGACCTGCTGATGATCGGCGCTGCCTCCATTGCTGGCAGCGAATACGGTGTGTACGCAGAAGACACCTACGTTGTGGCCATTGACGCCCACGTGGACGGCGGTACCACCGGTACCGGTCTCCACATTGTCGACAGCCCCGATGCGTGGGTCTACCCCATGGACGCTTCGGGCGCCATCGGTATGTACGTCGAAAACACGCCGTTCCGCTGGGACGGTGGTGTGTCCGACGCCACCACGGCCTTGTCCGTTGTGGACGCAACCGGCAGCGTTGAGAACCTGACCTGGGCTGACTCAACCACGCAGGTGAACGCAGGCAACAACGCCCACGTCACCTCCATCGGCAACACCTTGGACGCCAACAAGATCGTGGTCGCCAGTTCGGCGGTCATCGACGAGGCCAACCTCATGAGCATCGAGTCCACCCACCTGGGTGTCGCTCCCGCCAACGAGGTTGCTCTCCTGCTGACCTCCACGGACGACGAGCGTGCCTCCTACGTCTCCACTTCGTTCCAGCCCGACGCCATGTTGGTTGACGGCTCGGACACCGATTGGAACGGCGGCAACGCCCTCAACCCATCCGGCTACGCCATGCCCGGTGTGATGAGCGGCGACGGCACCGACGACTTCCTGGTGACCTACATCGAAGGCGACGGCATCTACTTCGGTATGACCAACGCTGACCTGTCCACCTCGGACGTGTTGATTTACCTCAACACCGGCAGCGGTGGTTCCGATGTTGGATACAACGGCCTCGGCGGAGCACACGACCTGCCCTTCAGCGCCAACTACGTGCTGTGGGCCGACAACGACGGTTCCTACGACCTGTACAGCTACGGTTTCCTCGGTTGGAGTCCATCCTCGCTGAGCACGGCCAACATCGACGTGGACTTCTCCACCTCACTGGCTGAGTTCGGTGTGCCATGGAGCCGCATCGGCGGCATGCCAGACGAGATCGACATTCTCGCTGTCGTTCAGGCTGAAACCACGGCCGACGTGAGCGTTGTTCACCCAACGCAGACCATGGACAGTTCCTCGACGCTCCAGGACTTCACGAAGTTCATGACCGTTGAGCTGACCCACGGCGACCTCGCTGACGGCACCCTGTCGTCCGAGGTCCTGGTGTACCAGTCCTACAAGGGCAGCACCACCGCCACCGGTCAGAAGAACTACGACCTGATGGTCAAGACCGCAGCAGACTGTGCCTTCGACTGGGCAACCGTCGAGGACATCTCGATGGCCACCAACGTCGTCTTCGACGACAGCTACGTGGCAGGAACCGGCGACACGACCAACGTCCAGAGCACGATTGACATCAAGCGTGCTTGTCCAGTCATCAACACGGAAGGGTCCAGCATCAGCGACGCTCTGGTTGACTTCAGCAAGGACGAGGACTCCGGGTCCTTCACCTTCAGCCTGACCAACCTGGCTGACGACGTGCAGGACGCAGAATCCGACCTGACGTGGACCGTTGACGAGGGAACCCTGGTTGCCTTTGACAACATCCTCGTCGACTGGTCCCAGAACGGACAAGACGTCACGATTACGCCACTCACCGACCAGTTCGGCTACGTGGTGTTCTCCTTCGAGGTTGTCGACAGCAACGGATTGAGCGACACGCACAACATCACCTACACGGTGGTCAACGTGAACGACGCTCCGGAAATCTGCAACGTTGAGCGCGCCGACTGCATGCCGATCTTCTCCGAAGACGACGGCAACTACAACATCCTGCCCGAAGGATTTGGTACGCACACCAAGTTCCTTGGCGATGTGTCGAACGCCACCCGTTCCTACATCCGCGACATGGCCAACGAGCAAGCTCCAACCCGCCAAGTCTACTCCTGGTCCGCCAGCGCTGCAGACTTTGGTACCACGGACGCATGTTCCGCCTTCGACGTCGAAATCGTGAACAACGAGCTGGCCATCACCGAGAACACCAACAACGAGTTGGGTGGAAAGTGTACGGTCACGCTCGGCCTCGCCGACAACGGTGCTGAGAACCAAGACGCTGAAACGTTTGACGTGGTCTTCTCCGTTGCTCCGGTCAACGACGCTCCGGTCATCCTCGACTGGAACCGCACGACCGAGACCGTCATGGTCGCTGACAACGGTTCGATCCCCGCTCTCCCGTGGTCCATCTCCTTGATGGAAGACGACGAGAACCTGGACAACCTGACCTACGACATGTCCGCCATCAAGGCCGACGTCGACCACGAGATGGACGACCTGTATTGGACGGTCGAGTCCACCGACCAGTGTGTCTACACGAACTACTTCACCACGACCATCGTCGGTGATGACCTCGTGTTCGACCTCATCGAGGACGCTACGACCAACGCCAACGACTGGGAGATCGACTACCTGAACAACAACGGTATCCACCAGATCGGCCCGTCCGGCTCTGAGTACTGTCAGATCCGCTTGGTCCTCCGAGACACCGCAACGGCTCCAACCACGCAAGGCGAGTACAGCACCTACGTGCCCAACTACGACCCGAGCGTGATGCCGATCGCTGACTACCAGCAAGGTGTGGCAACGAAGGAAATTGGTGTTCGTGTTGAGAACGTCCGAGAACTGGTCCCAGACTACTACTTCGACGACGTGCACGGCTTCAACTTCAACGGCATCACCAACGTCATGACCGGAACCTACGTGCCGGTCACCGTCGCCGTCAACGGCGGTGGAGACGAAGGTCCATACCGCTACGACCACATGCTGGCCATCACCTACCACTCGGACGGTCATGAGGATGTCGAGCTGACTCGCTACTACGATGTGCCCGACTACGGTGCAAGCGTGAAGTTCACCGAGGACGTTTACATCACTCAGGACACCACCCATGTGTGGATTGAGATGGACGTTGTGACCTGTCTGGCCAACCCCTGCGACATGTCGGTGACCGCTGCAGACCGCTTCCAGGCCGACGAGCCCGGATCGCACTACGCAATCGTCAACAACCAGCAGAGCACTGAGCCATGGTCCAAGCCCGGTCAATACGGGAAGAACGCCGTCAAGACGTCGGAACGCCGACCGCTGTTGGAAGACAGCAACTGGTGTAACAACATCATGACCTCGCTCGCAACCGCTGATGCGTGCAACCACGCCAACCAGCCAGCGAGCACGTTCTTGTCCACGGACCAGAACCTGCCGGATGTTGTGGAGACCATCGGTGCAAGCGCCGTTCCATCGTTCGCCCCAAGCATCGTCGCAGTGGCCCTCACGGGTCTCTTCGTCAGTGCGCTCTCCTTCGCCAGCCGCCGTGCTGACGACGAAGAGGAAGTCGAATCGATGGCTGAGGACGACGCTGCAGTCAGCCCTGTGATCGCAACCATCTTGATGGTCGCCATCACCGTGGTTCTTTCCGGTGTCATCTACGTGTGGGCTTCGAGCCTCGCTGAAACCGACGTGAAGGGTGTGCCCCGTGTCACCTTCGACATTGAGGACGTCAACGCTCTCGATGCCGATCAGGGACACTGGCGCATCACCGTTGAACAATCCCAAACACCGCTTGCAACCCAGGCGGTCGTGGTGAAGGTGCTCTACACCAACGCCACGGGTGCGCTCAACACCATTTCGGTGAACCTGGCCGACAGCGCCGGTGTGTACGGGTTCAATCCCGCCAACAGCGACGCCTTCGTGACCTTCGTGGACTCGGTGACCAAGGATCAAATCTCCGAAACTGAAACACGGTCGATTTCGACCTTCAACTCCGGAGACACGATCTTTGTGCGAACCCACGCACCGGACGGCACGCCTCTTGAAGACGCTACGATCACCCTGACTTACGCTCCGATCAACGGAGACGGTGCTCTGCTCCGAAGTTGGGATGACCTGAGCTACGACAGGAAGGCTTGAGCCCAAACGTCGAACCAGCGATTCGTCCACCGGACGAACGCCTCGGGGAGCGAGGCCCTTCGGGGCCTCCTCTCCTTGGCGCGCTCGCTACGTTGTGCGAAGCCTGTTATGTCAGGCTCCAGTGGTGATACCATGTCAGACAATGCATCGAAGCCATCGGTCGTCGTGTTCGATTGCGACGGGGTCCTGGTCGACGCCGTGAGCTCATGGCGTACGCTCCACGATTCGTTTGGGACGGACAACGCCGTGAACCTCAACCGGTTCATCCGAGGGGAACTCAGCGACGTTGAGTTCATGCGATCCGACATCCAAATGTGGAAGGCCGTGAGGACGCCGATTCATCAGGACGAGCTGTTCCGGGCCTACGCCGGTGTCAAGCTCATGCCCGGTGCAAGGGAAACCGTGCAGCGCCTGCAGGACGAGGGTGTCTTCGTCGCCATCGTCAGCGCGGGGGTGGACCTTTTCGTGAGTTCCATCGCCAGCATGCTGAACGTCGACGATTGGATCGCCAACGGGTTCGTCTTTGACGACGACGGCTTCTTGACGGACGAGGGTGTTTGCCGACTTCACGCCAGTGGAAAGGGTGACGTCATCAACAAGCTTCTGGCCATGAACGGCCTTGATGCGTCGGGTTGCGTGTCCGTCGGTGACTCAGAGATGGATCTCTCCATGCACGTCGAGGGCAGTCGGTTCATCGGTTTCAATCCAAGCCGCCAGAGTTCGACGGATGCCTTTGCGACAGCGGGTGTCCCCGTCGTGGTTGAAAAAGACCTGAGAGCCATCCTTCCGCTCATGGGTTTCTCCAGCGCTGAGTGAAAGGACCCACAAGGGGTTTAATCCACGGTCCCGTCTGCAGACATATGACCGGTCGTCATCGGCATTGGAAGGCCGGCCGGGCCGGCTTCCTCTCCCTGCTCTTATGCGCCGTCGTTCTGTCCGGTTGCTTGGGAGACGCCGGGGATGAAGCATCCACCGCCATCGACGCCGACGGCCCCATCACGCTCACGGTTTGGCACACGTTCGCTGCTGAAAGCAAGGAGGAAAACGTCTTCCTTCAATCGATCAAGTCGTTTGAGGCAATGCACCCCAACATCACGGTCGATGTCGCCCTCGTCCCGTTTGGCGATGCAGACAACTTGTTCATGACGGCCGCTCAAGGTGGAGAAGCTCCGGATTTGATGCGCCTTTCAAGCGATCAGTTGGGAGCCATCGGAGAAGTCCGCGTTGACGGATTTCCACTGCTTGAGGACCTCCGTCCACACCTCACACCTGCCCAACGCAATCTGTTCCAAGAACAAGCCCTCCACGCCATGAGGTACGAGGACGCGCTCTACGGTGTGCCGGCGAGCCAAGATTCACTGTCCCTTGTGTACAACAAGGCTCTCTTCGATGCACGAGGTGTTGCCTACCCCGATGAAACGTGGACGCAATACGACCTTCTGCAGGCCGCTCAAACCCTCACCTACCAAGACGTCCAAGGCCTCGCGTTGCCCGTCAAATCTGCCTATTGGTGGTTTGGATTCCAAGCGGGCTACAACGGGTCACTGTTTGACGAATCCGGCAACCCAACGCTCAACTCCAACGGTTCTGCCGAGGCCCTTGACTGGTTGCTGGACCTGGAACTTGAACACGGTGTGGTCGCCACGGGAACCCAAACCGAGGGGATGAAAAACCAATTTATTGGCTCCAAAGCCGCCATGATCGTCGATGGACCGTGGAACTGGGCGACCTACGAAGCCAGTCGTCTGAACGTGGGCCAGTCCATGCTTCCCCTGATTGAAGAAACGGGTGAACGTGTGGCCCCTCTGGTCACCTACAAAGGCTGGACGGTCAGCAAACAAAGCCTTCACAAACTGGCGTCGGTTGAGTTGGCGCTGCACCTTTCCAGTGAATCCGTGCAGAAATCCTTCGCCCTTGAAACCTACACGCTACCAACCCATGCATCGCTGGTTGACGATTCTGAAATTCGGGAGGACCCCGTTCTTTCCGGTTTCATGGACCAACTTCAGGTGGGGACCCCAGCACCGACCACGCGTGCCATGGCGCTTGTTTACGGTCCGCTGGTGACGGCGTTTGAGCAGGTCTACACGGAAACGGCCTCGTCCGTCGATGCCCTCGCCGGAGCAAATCAAGAATTGGTGTCCCAAATCGACGGGCTCGAGCGTGCTGCTCCACCGCCCTCAAACGAGGGGTATCGAACCATCACGGTGAATTTCAGCACCGACGATTCTTCTGCTTACACGGTCTTGGTTGACGGGGAACTTCACAGCAGCCTTGCCACAAACGTATCCTCTCTGTCGGATTTGCCGCCCTACGAGGTGTGCGCTGCTGACGGTGTTGAGATGCAGCGCACGGCAACCGAGCGTGTGTTTTCGTCCGACGCATCAAGCATTGAGTGCACCTTGACGGGCATGGTCCCCGGGACCGTTCATCGCATTCACGTTGAGGGTGATAACGGCACGGTGTTTGAATCGGAGCTCAGCACCAACGTGGGCGATGTTTTACCGTCGACGGGTGACACCTCCGCCGTCCTGTATGCGTTGGGGGCCATCGTGGTCTCCCTGATCGCCCTGCTGAATTACGGCCGATACATCGATGTGAAGGCGGGTCGTTTGCACGCGAAATCGGCGCACGTTTACATCGCTCCAGCCATGCTTGCCCTTGCCGTGCTCACGTTCTATCCCGTTTTGTACGGGTTCTGGCTGTCCTTCACCGACGCTGACGCAACACGATTGGGCGACCAGTCGTTCGTCGGTTTGGTCAATTTCATCGAGGTCTTCACGGCGTCGGGCTTCCTGCGGGTCACGCTCTTCACGCTGGTGTGGACGGTGGTCAACGTCTCTGCTCACATCGGTTTGGGATTGTTTCTCGCCATGGTGCTTCAGTACGGAAACATACGCGGAACGACGGTGTACAGAACCGTCCTGTTGTTGCCATGGGCGATACCGTCGTACATTTCGGTTCTCGTCTGGAGGGGGATGTTCCAACCCGAAGGTTTGGTAAACGATGTGCTGGGGACCGATCTCAATTTCTTAAGCGACCCAACCGGTGCTCAGGTGGTCGTTATTTTCGTCAACATATGGCTTGGTGTTCCGTTCATGATGATGTCGTTGAGCGGAGCTCTCCAGGCCTTGCCGAAGGAGATGTACGAAGCAGCGAAACTCGACGGTGTTGGGTCGTGGGACACCTTTCGACATCTTACGTTGCCCAATCTCAAAAGCGCGCTTGTCCCGCTTTCTCTGCTCGGATTCATCTGGACCTTCAACATGTTCAACGTCATTTATCTGCTCACGGACGGAGGTCCTGACCTCTACTTCGGAGAACCCGGGCAAACCGACATTCTCATCACCTATGTTTACGACGTTGCGTTCCGAGACGGTGCCTACGGCGTCGCTGCTGCATGGTCGGTTGTCATCTTCCTGATGCTGCTCGCGTTCTCGTGGAGCTACATGAAACGAACCAACGCCACGGAGGGGACGCTGTGATTTCGGAAGCCACCGTTCGCCGATGGTACACGCCTGTGGAGGTGTCAACATTACGCCGCTGGCTCGTGGTCAGCTTCGTGGTGAATCTNCTGCTGCTNTCGGTGGACCTGCTGCGCGGTGGCACCACAACGGTGCTGTTGGGTCTTCTTGGATTGGGGCTGATCGCCGCNTTGGTCAACGCACTTCCAAAGGAGTCCTCNACCTCNTCACGNGATGCGTCCCTCGTTCTGGGTGGAGGTGTTCTCTTGGCNGGCCTCGTNCGGTTCATGTTGTCTCCAATGACGCTGTTCGACGGTTGGATGCAGGCTTGGCTCGTGGTTCCTGGCGCATTGACCGTACTGTGGGTCTCCAGCCGCCCCGTGTCCGCATGGTCGACCCGTACGCTCTCCATTTCCGCCATCGAGTACGGGTTGGCTCGAAATCGGCGAAACGAGGGTCGCCTACGCGCCTTCGGTGCTCACGTTGTGCTTGGACACTTCGTCGTGCTTACGCTTCTTCCACTGGTCTGGATTCTGGACATCGCACTGTCCCCGGGGAACGCCTTGGGCGGGACGTTGGGTGGGCCGTACACCACCGAACATTTTTCCAACATGCTGGGCAGCGAAGCGTTTTGGACGTGGATGCGAAACTCGCTGATCGTCAGTGTTGGCACCACGCTCCTCGGTTTGGTGGTGGCCGTTCCTGCTGGATACGCCTTCAGTCGATACAAATTCACGGGCAGGGACGTCTCCATGTTCGCCTTCCTGTTGGTTCAGATGTTCCCGGGCATCATCATTCTCGTACCCTATTTCTTGGTCATGAAATCACTGGGTTTGCTCAACTCTCACCTCGGGTTGATTCTTGCCTACTGCGTCACCGCCCTTCCCCTGTGCGTCTGGATGCTCAAAGGTTTCTTCGACACGGTGCCGAGGGAGCTTGAGGAGGCGGCCTTGTTGGACGGTTGCAATCAATTCCAAGTGTTCACCAAGGTTGTGTTGCCCCTCTCGCTCCCTGCCGTTGCCGTCACCGCTCTGTTCAGCTTCCTCGCTGCGTGGAACGAATTCCTCTTGGCGCTGACCTTCAACACCTCAAACGACATGTACACCCTTCCCGTTGGCTTGGCATCGATGATTTCCAGCACCGGTCAAGCATGGGGTGACTTTGCAGCGGCCAGTTTGTTGGTCAGCCTGCCCGTGGCTCTGCTGTTCTTGTTCTTCCAGAAGTTCCTCATCGAGGGGCTTTCCGCTGGAGGCGTAAAGGGGTGATGCGACATGGTGAGCGTGAAATTTGAACGGGTTGGTAAACGGTATGAGGACGGTTTTGAGGCGGTCAAGCAGCTTGATCTTGAGGTCAAGGACGGCGAATTTCTCGTTCTGCTCGGTCCCTCTGGATGCGGGAAATCAACCACGCTCCGCATGCTTGCGGGGTTGGAAGAGATCACGCAAGGGACCGTATCCATCGACGGCGTGGCCGTCAACGACCTGCCTGCTGGCGCTCGGGGGCTGGGCATGGTGTTCCAGTCCTACGCCCTTTACCCTCACATGACGGTGCGCGACAACCTGACGTTTGGACTTCGAATGGCCAAGGGCGCTGACAAGATTTCCGATTCCGACATGGCCGGTCGTGTGAAGGAAACGGCAACCATGCTGGAGTTGTCCGAACACCTCGACAAGAAACCCAAGGAGTTGAGCGGAGGACAGCGGCAACGGGTGGCGCTCGGTCGTGCGCTCATCCGACGCCCCCAGGTCTTGCTGATGGACGAACCGCTTTCCAACCTCGATGCTGAGCTTCGCCACCAAATGCGTCATGAAATCCGGCGTTTGCACGACGAGTTGGGAACGACCACGATTTACGTCACGCACGATCAAATCGAAGCGATGACCCTCGCAGATCGAGTGGCGATTTTGGACAAAGGGGTGCTTCAACAGCACGCACCGCCGCTTGAGGCCTACAGGAACCCCGCCAACGATTTTGTTCGTTCGTTCCTTTGTCGCCATCTTGATGAACTCGTTGAAACCGCCAACACCCTGCTGCGGCCAACCGGTGCACCTCAGGAGGACACGACATGAACGCACGAACGTCGTCGTTGGTTTTGGTTCTGATTTTGCTTTTGGTCGTCGGCTCACCAATGCTTTCCAACGACGCAAAGGCCGAGGCAGGTCGGGCATCAACGGCCACCACGTTTTCCTACGTTGGCGAAGCCGCAACGGTGAAACTCACGGGTGAATGGGATTGGGACGCACCGGTCGACATGAACCTCTCGGGGGGCGTTTGGTCGGTGGATGTTGAGTTATCCGAGGGCCTGTACTGCTACAAATTCATCGTTGACGGTGCGTTCATCATGGACCCCAGCAACCCAGAACGCATCTACTGTGACGGCATTGAGAACTCGCTGCTTCGAGTACGCGACCATCTCCGTCCCACCCTCACGGCCACGCTGACCGAAACAGCGGTCGTGGTCACCTACCACCCGGGCTCCACCGGTGCGGGACCCGACGGCACACCGTCAGCGCTCAACGGCGCCGTGTGGGACGCGCAGAGTTCGAGTTGGACCCTCGCTCTCGACGGGTTTGAGGACGGAAAGCACACGCTCAAGGTTGAGGTTGACGACACCGAGGGACACCCTGCGTACGACGTACTGGTTCCGTTCTGGCGTGGACCGCACGCATCGTTTGTTTGGGAGGACGCGCTCGTGTACATGATCATGACCGACCGCTTTGTCAACGGCAACGAAAGCAACGACGAATCACCCACGGGAGCGGCTTCGGGTGCGGACTGGCAGGGTGGTGACCTTGCGGGCGTAACCCAGATGATCGAATCGGGCTACTTCGACGACTTGGGTGTGAACGCGCTCTGGCTGACGCCGTTCAACACCGCTGCCGACGGAACTGGAAAGGCGGCCGACGGCGTCCATGACGTCTCGGCCTTCCACGGCTACTGGCCGACGGAGGCACGCGGCGTGGAGCCACGTTTGGGTACGGAGGATGAACTTCACGCCATGGTCGATGCAGCTCACGAACGCGGCATTCGCGTGATGATGGACTTCGTCGTAAATCACGTTCATGAAGACCATGAATACGTCCAGAGTCATCCGGAATGGTTCAAGTCCGGGTGCATTTGCGGGCAGGCCGACTGCGACTGGACCGAACATCGGCTCGACTGTCAGTTCACCGCCTACATGCCGGACGTGAATTGGAAAAACCGCTACGCATCGGAACAATTCATCGCCGATGCGTTGTGGTGGATGGAAACGTATGATCTCGACGGTGCTCGCATTGACGCCGTCAAGCACGTCGAAAATTTGGCCGTTGCCAACCTCGTCGCACAGATCAACCAGCGGTTCGAAACGGTCGGCAACGACGTCTACCTCAAGGGCGAAACCGCGATGGGTTGGTCCGGGCATTCCCTCGAAGCCAATCAGGACCAATACGGCGCCATCAACGCCTACATGGGTCCTGACGGACTGGACGGTCAAGCCGATTTTGTCCTGTACCACGCCGTGGTTGACAACGTGTTTGTGTCGGGCAACGAGAACTACCACCACCTTGACTTCTGGACAAATCGAAGTCAAGACCAGTACCCCTCCGGCTCGCTCATGGTGCCCTACGTTGGCAGCCACGACGTACCGCGTCTGACCAGCCGCGCCGACACCGGCACCGGCGATGCTTACAACCAGTGGGTGGAGCAGGGTTTGCCCGGTCAACCGGGGGATGCATCCGCCTATCACGCCGCACTGCAAGCCTACGGATGGCTGTTGACCACCCCCGGAGCGCCGCTTCTTTACTACGGCGACGAATACGGTGAATACGGCGGCGCGGACCCGGACAACCGCCACATGTATCGAAACGAATCGCAGTGGAGTGGCCATGAAGCAGCCCTCTTTGAGAACATCTCCGAACTCGGGAAACTTCGCCTCTCTTCCCTGGCCCTCCGGCAGGGAGACTACAGCACTCGACTTGCCCAGGCCAACCTCCTCGTTTACAACATGACCCACGAGGACGAGGTCATGACCGTGGCCTTGAATCGAGGCGGCCCGACCCAGCTGGCAGGTTTTGAGGCCAACGACACCCTTCGATTCGGAACCGGTGTTTTGGAAAACGGGGTGTTGTCCATTCCCGCCCACTCCGTGTCGGTGGTGGAACTGAACGCTACCCCTCCCAACGACGGCACCACCAACGGAACCGATTCGGAACCCGAGCCCGTCCTTGGATGCACGGACCCGACGGCGGCCAACTACGATCCCCAAGCGACCCAAGACGACGGAAGCTGCGCATCCCCGCCCGAAACCAAGGAGGGATGCACCGATGTCGGTGCGGAAAATTACGACGCANCGGCNACCGTGGACGACGGAAGTTGCANGTTCCCGTCCGAATCAAAGGAAGGATGCACGGATGCGGATGCGGACAACTACGACCCCGAAGCCACCGACGATGACGGGAGTTGCGTTTGGAACGAGCCGCCCGACGACCGTACGGGAAACACCACCGGGAACTCGACCGANGANGGCACGCCTTCGAGCAACTCCACGACTGAATCCGATGAACAAAACGCCAACGTCTCGNAAACCACCACCTACACCTGCGAGGGGTGTTGCGGTGAATCGTTTGAGGTCGCTTCGGAAGCGATGTGTCCGNCGGTTGACTGCGGTCCTTGCGAGGACGATGCAGCGAGCGCCTCCACGTCGGTGGAACATCTGCGCACCGTNCTCTTGGGCGTTGTTGTCATGTTGATTCTCGTTCTCATNCTCACCGCACGCCGGCCCCCGCAAAGCGACGTGAAGTCGTTCCCACGACCCACGGACGATCAGGAAAACTTGTCGTAAAAGTGCAGGTAATCGGCNATCATTCTCGTGCCGGTGAACCGCGCAGAGGTGGCGATGCTTGCTCGCATCAGATGGGCCCAGCGCTCGGGTCCTTCGTCCCACAAAGGCAGGACGTCCCGTTCNAGGACGGTGTAGATGTTTTCAGCGTCCCGCTGGTCGTCCCGTTCGTCTTCGGCGCCACCGATGGCCCAACCGTTGACGCCGTGTTCGCACCCTTCGGGCCACCATCCGTCCAAGATGGAGCAGTTNGGAACACCGTTCATGGCCGCCTTCATGCCCGAGGTGCCCGATGCCTCAAGCGGCCGTATCGGGTTGTTCAGCCAAATGTCAACCCCGCTGGTCATCGCCAATCCGGTCGCCATGTCGTAATTTTCAATGAAGGCGACGGGGATGTCGTCAGCGACCTCTTTGGCCGATGCAAAAATGTCCCGAATGAGTTGTTTNCCGCCTTCATCCTTCGGATGCGCTTTCCCACTGAAGACGAATTGAATCCGATCGGCACCAATCGCACGAAGCCGTTCCAAGTCACTGAAGACCAGGTTGGCCCGCTTGTAGGTTGCGAAGCGGCGCGCAAATCCGATNGTGAGTCGCTGCTCGTCCAGTTTTACACCGGTGGATGCATGAACCAACTCGCGCAGAATGCGCCGGCTTGCAGCGCGAGCATCCAGCAACGCACGGTCAGGAAGACTTCCTGCATAGCTGAGTTGACTCGGGTCTTCTTTCCAGCCGGGGAGGTGGTGATCGAACAGAGCACCCATTTGCGGAGATGTCCACGTGATGTGATGAACGCCGTTGGTGATCGGTGCGATGTGCGTGCTACCAAACATCGTTGAAGCCACCTTGGCGTTGAGGTTGGACACGGCGTTGACCGATGTTGAAAGAGCCACTGCAAGGTGGGACATCGAACACCGCCCACCTTCTTCGGGGTCGCCAGCGTCCCGGACAAGTTGTTGGGCGTCGTCGGGAAGGAGGTCGCCGATGACGTCTCGAACGAGTTGCCAGTCAAATCGGTCGTGTCCAGCTGGAACCGGGGTGTGGGTGGTGAACAGGGTGCGTTGCGCCAGTTCATCCCGATTCCATCCCTGCTTGAGCATCTCAAGCATGGCGAAGGTGCAGTGGCCTTCGTTGAGATGCATTCCAACAAAATCGTGGCCGAGCGTCTGAAGCGCTCGAACACCGCCCACGCCCAAGAGGTATTCCTGCCGCACGCGCGTGCCGTCATCACCACCGTACAGGCGTGCGCCCAGGCCGATGAATTCTGAGGAGTTGTTGGGGTGGAAGGTGTCAAGGAAATACACCGGGACGACGTGCCCGGANACACCGATCACATCGGTCTTCCATATCGTGGCGTGAAGGGTGGTTCCGTCGAGCGGTAGTTGAATCGTTTTTCCCGTGTTGGTGAGGTGCTCCGCAGGGTCAATGGGGCCGTAGGTCTCCGACTGCACGCCGTCCTCGTCAAGGTGCTGTCGCCCGTAACCCTCCCGATAGAGCAAACTCATGCCCACCAAAGGAAGTTCGGCATCGGCCGCGGATTTTACGTGGTCCCCTGCCAACACGCCAAGACCGCCGGAGTAGGTGTGGAGTTCAGACCACAAACCAATCTCGGCGGTGAAATACGCAACGGGTGGCATCAANTCAACCATTCAAAAATGGGTTATATTGTTCACGGTGGACCATTCTTCACGCCNGCAAATCGGACCATGNAAACGACCATTGCCAGTTACCCGTGTGGGTACCGGGCGTGTTCATGCGGGCGGAGCCGTCCAAACCGAGCACGTCTTGGAGCGGGATCACAGCCATTGGGCCTCGGCTCTCCAGCGCCATCCGAATCAGGCCTTCGTGAGGCGATTCCTCGTCGTTNAGGAGTTCACAGACCCTCGCCTTCGTTTTTCGATCGAGTGTTTCCCACCACCCCAACGTCGTGTCGTTGTCGTGGGTTCCCGTGTAGACGACCTGGTCGGATTGTATGGCGCTNGGGTGGTGAGGATTGGTGGCCTCGCCACCGAATCCGAAGTGCAACACGGCCATCCCNGGGAGGTCGAAACGACGCCGCATCTCCACCACCTCCTGGGGAACAATGCCGAGGTCCTCAGCGAGAATTTGNTCGGGCCGTGTCGCAACCTCTCTCAAGGCGGTCAGCAGTTCATCGGCCGGTCCGTCCTGCCACCAGCCGTTTCGTGCGTCGTCGTCCTCAACGGGCACCGCCCAGTTCGAGTGGATGCCCCGAAAATGGTCGANGCGGACCACGTCAAACAATCGAAGCATCCGTTTCATTCTCTCTTTCCACCAGCGCCAACCCTCCTCGCGGTGGGCGGTCCAATCGTACAGAACCGTGCCCCATTTTTGGCCCCCTTCGCTGAAATAATCGGGTGGGACGCCCGCCACCACGTCCGGCATGCCCTCGGCGTTGAGTTGAAACAGGTGTCGATGGGCCCATACGTCTGCAGAATCGTGAGAGACGAACATCGGTACATCGCCGATGAGCGAAACGCCCAGCTCATCGGCTGCATCGGTCAACCGCNCCCACGCATCNTGCACCAACCGCTGTTCGNGAACGTGGTGCTTTGCACGGTCCCTGTAGNCTTCCATCGCCTCGGGGTGCCGGTCTCGAAGCGGCTCAGGCCACCGATACCACGGCCGATGTTCGTGCGCCTCTTTGATGGCGGCATAGAGCCCCCAATCCTCGAGCCAGTAGTCGTCTTCGTCCATTGGCTCAGCGGAATCNCCTCGCATCAATTCGGGCCATGTCGCAAAGGCCGTCGGCGAGGCGTAGGGCGAGCCGTGCTCGTCGGGGGGCGTGATGGGGAGCATTTGCCACGCGGTGTAGTCGTGGTCGTGAAGCCACCTCAAAAAACGAAGGGCGTCGTTGAGGGACGGGTTTGGAAGGGAGGTGAGGTGGCAGAGGACACCTTTCCCTTTCATGCCCCTGACCAAGCGATAAAGCCTTTCAATCTATCATGACAGGCGGTAGCAATGCGCTCGAAGGCCGTGTTCATTGTGTCGATTTTTTTCGCCTCTCTTCTCGGTGGATTGGTTGAAGCACAAACCCCCGAAGACATCNCTGTGGACGGTTCGTATTCCGACTGGTCTGCAGACTCGCTGATGGCCTCAAACAGCGACGGTNTCGACCTTCGGTTGACCTGGAACGAGACCATGCTCTTCATCGGTTGGGACGGAACCGATTGGAAATCAAGCGCAGANGGAGCCGATCTTTTCGTTTACCTCAACACCTCGGAAGGCGGTTCGGTCCTCGCTCGGGATTGGGGNTTTGCACACACCCTTCCGTTCGCTGCCGACCACGGGTTCGTTTTGGAAGACGACNCCTACCACCAACACGTCGCCTTCGACGGCAGCGCATGGGTTGACCAGTCNACNCCGGTTGAACTCTACGCAGGGTGGGCCGACAACAAGGCAACGGAACTNGCGCTGCCGTGGAGCGCGCTTGGCTCTCCCTCGTCCTTTGAGATCATGGTGTACGCTCAGTGGCAGGATGCAGGAAACGTTTGGGCTTCGTTCCCGACNCAAAACCCCGCCAGCAACAACGGTGCGGAGACGTTCACGCACGCATGGTACGCCGAGAACATCACCAACGTGACCTCGCCCCAAGACCTCCCAGTGGTTGAGTCCGCCGGCGTGGAGAAGGTCGATGACGCCCTCAACCTCGCNATCGTTTTCCACCAGCATCAACCCTACTACAAGAACAAACTAACGGGGATGTACGAAATGCCGTGGGTTCGGGTCCACGCCATGACCGAATACGTTGACTCCCCGGGTATTTTAGCAGCCACGGACACCAAGGTCACCTACAACCTCGTTCCCTCGTTCATTGAACAGCTCGTCGACTACAACGTCAACGAAACGCTGGATGTTCACACGGACATCGCNAAACGGTCGTGGACCGACGGCGGTTATCCAAACGCCACCTCCCTCGAACTTCANACGATGCAGTTCCAGTCCTTCTGGAACAGCGGTTGGATTTACAACGTCTCGCAGAGCGATGAGAAACTTGGATGGCTTTACCCTTCAAGCGCTCGGTACAAGGAACTCTACGACATGACGCTGCACAACCTCAAACCCGACACCATCATGGACGACGACCTNCTTGCACCGCAGGATTTCCTCGACCTTCAGGTCCTCTGGTACCTCTACCAGTTTTCACCCGATTACGTNCAGGGGGACTACAACGCTTCGCATCGNGACGACGGCCTCATCGACTTGTTCATGCAGGACGGNGACTACACCCTCACCGACCTCAACTACGTCCTCGATGCGCAGCACGAACACATGGGGAACGTGCTCCCCATGTACAGTGAACTGGCCGCTGACGGACAAGTTGAGTTGACCACCACCCCGTATTACCATCCCATCATGCCGTTGNTGATGATGGACGGTTGGACGATGGAAGACGGCATCCGTGTCAACAAAGAGGCGTGGCCGGAAGACGTGCAGAACCATCTGTTCACGGGCATGGACCTGTTTGAAACCGAGCTTGGATTCCGNCCCGTCGGGATGTGGCCCAGCGAGCAAGCGGTGTCCCCCGCCATGGTGGAACCCGTGACCGATGTCGGCATCCAGTGGATGGTCTCNGACGAAGAGATNTTGAAGCAATCGACCGACATGAGCGGCCAATACGTCGACGTTGAGGACGCNGCAAACCTNGCGACACCCTGGAAGGTGACCGGAGAGGAGGGCGGTGAAATCGCCGTGATTTTCCGTGATCGCGTTATCTCCGACCGAATCGCCTTCCAGNACGGAACCATGACGCCCGAGGCGGCGGTCTCCGACTTCATCGCCTACCTCGACAACGTTCGCCAGCAACTTCTGGACGCCGGCGAAGATCCATCCGACCACCTCATCACGGTGGCTTTGGACGGGGAGAACTGGATGTTCATGTCGGAATTCCAGCACTACGACAACGCTCGCCCCTTCATGGAAGAGTGGTACGGCCGACTGGCCGAACACCCCACCATCGTNACCACCACGCCTTCAGAATTCCTCACCATGGGAACNACGTTGCCCGAAATCGACACCATCGGAACCGGTTCGTGGATCGACGGGACCCTCCGGACTTGGGCCGGAGAGGAAGAGGAGAGCCTCGGATGGCAGCGACTCGTCGAAGCGCGCCAGGCCCTCGTCGAATTCGAAGCATCGTACCCGGACGATCCGGGTCTCCCAGCGGCATGGGAATCGCTCTACATNGCCGAAGGAAGCGATTGGTACTGGTGGTACGGCCTCGACCAGGACAGCGGCTACGACGAAAANTGGGACGTTCTGTTCAAGGTTCATCTCTCCAACATCTATCGAGCCATCAACCTGGATTTGCCGCCTTACCTGCAAGACNTGTGGACCAACCCAGCGGTCCCCAATCCTGCNGCAAGCGGGATTGTTGAACCCATGATTGACGGCGTGGCGCTTCCCGGNGAATGGGACGGTGCCGCCCGCTACGATGCGCCGGTTTCGGGCGGAACCTTCGACATTGAATCCTTCCACTTTGGCTACGATGCTTCCAACGTCTTCCTCCGCGTGGACGCCACCACCCCCGAGGAGTTGGCGGGTGTNGANGGCACGACGCAGTACGATTCNCCCGACCTGGCCATCTACTTCATGCAGCCAAACGCCGTGAACTTNAACGAGGCTGAGACCAACTTCCGAACCTATTACGGCAACCAAATCCTCGGTTTCCCCTCCAAGTACATGGTTGCGTTTGACTTTGACAACGTCCGTGAGGACGGGCGCGCCAAATGGAATCTCTTCAGCGCNCAGGGTAAAATCGGCGACGCAGAACAATGGGTCCTCTCGGGGAGCTCCAACCTCGGTGGATGNGCNGTTGACGAGGTGTACGANTTTGCGGTCCCTTGGGCTGACATCGGCCTCGCACCTCGGTANTCCACTCGGGTCAAGGTGGTCACGTCTTGGCGAGATTCCCTCTCCTACGGCGACGGGACGGACGCCGAGATGGCTCCGCCTGCACCCGCTGAGATGGTTCTCCCCGACCTTGAGGAGTGGGTTACGTTGCTCGAATTGGAGGACGCTGTTGGCGATGAAACCGGCGACGGCGATTACGTCTATCCCCTTGCTTCCGATTTCAACACGCCCAACGGAGGCGGCCTTTGGGACGCCACGCATCTGACCGTTCGTCAAAGCGCATGGAACGCTCAGTTCATTCTCACGATGAGTGAAATGACCGACATCTGGGGTCTTTCAAACGGTTTCAGTCATCAAATTGTGCAAATCTACGTTGACCAGGGCGAAACATCCTACGGACGCACGTCGATGTTGACGGGCGCCAACGCTGAGGTGCACCCCGATTGGGCATGGGAGGTGGCCATCAGCGGAACGGGAGAGCCGGGAGCGGTTCAAGCCGTGCAGGCTCAGACCGGTAGCGCCTCTGCCCGAGGCGTGGACGTTTCGGGTGACGTGGATTCGAAGACCATCACGTTCACCGTCAGCAAGGGCGTGATCGGTTCGGACATCCCCAACTATCGATACATCGTCGTCATCGGCAGCCAGGACGGNTTTGGAACNGGTAAATGGCGAGACGTGACGGCGCAGCCCGCCACGTGGACGCTCGGCGGNGGTGAAAATCCAGCGCCNGACGACGGCATTGATTACGATCCNAACATCATCGACGTGATTCTGGAGGGCGAGGGTCAAACGTCCATGCTCTCGAGTTATGACGTCGCCGGCCACACCTACGCACAACTGACCGGGTTTGAGATGCCCGAGGTCCCNCAGCAAATCTTCGGAGCGTCGGTGGANACGGTCACCTCCTCCTCTGCGGTCATCACCTGGTCGACCACCGTGGCCGATGCGACCTCCATCCATGTCGCACCGGCCGGCCAAGACCCCGACCCGTCCGTTGAACCGATGCGGACNGCAGCGGGTACAGACCACGCCGTGACCCTCACCGGGCTCGAGGTCAACACCGCGTATTGGGCCCACATCAAAGCCAACGAGACCGACGATGTTGTGGTCTGGTTCAACACGACCAACGTCGTGGATGAAACCCCTCCCGAAATGCTCAACCTTGCCGCTGAAGTTCTCGAAGACGGGCGTGTAACCGTCTCGTGGTACACNTCTGAAAGCGCAACGGAAACGGTTCTCATCGACGGAAACACCGTCCACGAAGACGCCTTCGCAACCAAAAAGAACCACGCCTTTACGACCGACGTGCTCGGCGACGGGACCTACACACTGGACGTCATCAGCTCCGACGCTTCGGGCAACACCAACCAAAGTTCGCTCTCCTTCACCGTTGANGCAGGTGCCTCGGCCGACACCGATTCCACCACCGACACCGCACCGACGGAGGAGGCTCAACCCTCGGCAGAAGTGTCCAACACTGCGCTCCAAATCACGGCGCTCGTCGTGGTGTTGTTNGTCCTGTTGGCCTTNTTGCGANTTCGAGGGCACGAGCCGGACGGGGACGACCCTTGGAAGTGANGGTCTCAAGCAAACGGGATTGAAATCGATTTGTGGCTCTTGAGGTTGATGATCGTCAACATGCACGGTTTNGGTTGGAAACCAAGCATCCGCTGGTAGGAGGTTTGGTCCTGCCAGGTGCTTGAACACACCAGGGTTGTGCCTCTGAAGTCAAGGCATTCGTGACCGTGGACGTGACCGGTGACGAAAATATCGGGAACCTCTCGTATGACGAGTCCGTCCTCAGGTTCGGGGGAGAGCGGTGTTTTTCCTCCCCACTGCGGAGCNAGGTGGCGCCTTCGCAGCATCTCTCGCATGGCTTCCACGGGGTCGGCGTAGGTCACGGTTTTCAATCCAGCAACGAAGTCGTCAATGGATTTCCCGTGGTAGGAAAGGAGCCGCACGCCGTGGAGGGAGAAGTCACAGGGATTACCAACNAAGGTGGTGGTGTTGTAATCTTGCTGAATGTCNTTTTCGAAGGTGGGTTGTGGTTCNGCAGGCCGCACNGCATCGTGGTTTCCNGGCAGCATCAAGCACTCAACCCATTCNGGAAGCAGTTCGAGCAAGCGGGCGAATTCACTGTATTGCGCAAACAGGTCGGGGATGGCCAATTCACTGTCCTGTCCGGGGTANATACCGACGCCGTCGACGCAGTCGCCGGACAAAATGAGGTACTTGATGGTCTTCGCAAGCGGGTCGGTGTGAAACCAACGAACCATCTTGTGCCACTGCGCCTCGAGGAAGGTTTTCGAGCCAACGTGAATGTCGGACAGGAACGCAACGCTGACGCCCGCTTCCGAGCTCACTTTCTGATGCTTTGTTTCAAGGGGAAAATGCAGGTCGTCAACGTAGAAGATATCACCGGTTTGGCTGAAGGTTCCCGAGACCCCCATCACGTCGTCGGGCATCAGGCCAGCCTCCAGGATTTGTTCGTGGGCTCGATCTCGGTCGTCGCCGCTTCGTTTGGTCAACAGGCAGGTCATCTCCCCTGTTTCGTCTTCAAGACCCCACATGAGGTGGCCGTTTTTGGTGTAGCGAGGTTCGTTCACCAAACCGATGGCCACGGCTTTGTTTTCGTACCCTTGGTACCGGCTGTACTCGGCGAGGAGGCGGGAAATTTCCTGATGTTTTCTCGGAAGGTTGGAATTCTGCACGATCAACCTTCGAATGCTTTGCAGCCGGTCGTTGAAGCAGGCCGTGATGTCGCTCATCTTCCCCTCGGTGGTGGAATTCCCCGTGATGTCGTAGTGGACGGTGATGTCGGACGCGGCATCGCTGGCGTGCATGGAGAAATCAGCCTCGTTCCAATCCGGCAGGTTGTTGCGCAGCAGGAGGTCAACCGGCTCGGGTTCACGCATCGGGGCGATGGTCCGAGCGAGGTCTCCGGCAGCCTGTCCGATGACCTGGCCGGAGGACGGAGGAACGGCGGTGGTCGGTGCGCCACCGTCTTGGGTGTGGGCGACCATGTCGTCGAGCATTGTGGCGGTCAGCATACCACCGGAGAGGTTGAGTGCCGCTGCCGCTTCAATCACCGATTTTGGGTCCGAGAGGCTCAACAATCGCTCTTGCAGCGATTGTGGGGCGAGCAGGCGCTGGCCCCTCAGGTGAGCCACGATGTCGGTCCATGACTCACCCATGGTCGGAGTGGGGGACGACGATTCAAAAGGTATGTGTTTGAATGAAAAGGCGTTCACTCGTCGTCGTCCGACCATTCAACAGCAAGGCCAATCTCTTCCGAATCGTTTTCTTCAGACCACGCCTCGTCCTGCCACGGAGCGCTTTCTCGGGCCTCCATGTCGCGACGTTCTCGCTCGGCCTCACGCTCGGCTTCCAGTCGAAGGGCTTCCTCAAGGGCGTCCATTTGTTCCTTGGCCTCCTCGTCCTTGCGAACCATCGCATCGTCCCAGCACTTCATGGCGGTGAGCAGGGCGAAGTAGACAAAACCGGCTTTGTTCTCGGCTCGCGTGCCACCGATTTGCGTGCGAATGGCGTTGGCCCATCCGTGCATCGATGCGATGCCGACGTAGACCGTTCCCACCGGTTTCTTGCTGCCTTCGTTGGTGGGTCCAGCGATGCCCGTAACGGCGATGGCGAAGTCTGCGTTCGCTCGCTCGAGGGCGCCTTTGGCCATCATGATGGCAACCTGAGCAGAAACGGCTCCCTTGGACGCGAGTTCCTCTTCGTCGACGCCCAGTTCTCTGATCTTGGCTTCGTTGGCGTAGGTGATCCACGATTTCTTGAACCACGAACTCGCACCGGCGATGTCGGTGAGGGTGCTGGCCAGCAAACCGCCCGTGCAGGATTCTGCCAGCGTCAGCGAATATTCGCCTTCCTTGAGCCGACGAACCAGTTTAGCGGCTGCGGCCTGGATATTGGCATCCATGGAGTTGTCCTTGAGGGCGCCTCTCTTGAGCGTTCCGTTGGGGGCGCACTTTTCAAAAGGGACTCCGCACAGCGGAGACCGGGTCTGTGGTCTAGCGGCTATGACACCTCCCTTACACGGAGTTGATCGAGGGTTCGAGTCCCTCCAGACCCACTACCAAAGATGGGTTTCGATGTCCGCCTCGGAAGCGAGGACCTGCGTGATGCCGCTCGTGCTTCGCAGTTCCTCAGCCTGTCCTTCATCGTCAACCAACAAGAGGTGGGTGGCTCGCATCCACAAACCGATTTCGACCGTGCTTCCGCGATGGTCAACCGCCACGAGCACGTCCTCCAGTTCGCTGAAGGCCAGAGCGGCCGTGGCGTGGGGGAGGTCTTGGCCGGTTAAGAGAAGCCATCGCTTGCCTTGCAGGTCGGTGCGAACATCTTCGCTGAGCTCTCTGAATCGGATGTTCATCATGGGTCTCACATCGCATATCGGAGCAGTGCAACCGCACCGCCGTAACCCACCAATTGCTCACCCGTGTCGTGGTCAAGTGAGCACTGCACCACCTTGCCGGAGAAGACCTCGACGCGCTCAGCTACCGCTCTCCACGCAGGTAGCCCGTCGACTCCGCTGTCTTCCCGCAGAACGTCAGCGCCAATGAGCAGGGTCTCAACAGCACCCTCTTCGGTTGCGCGATGGATGTCGGCGCGGCCATAGGCGACTGCACCGCCGGTTGAAATGCGCTGCCAGGCTTCTTCGAGCAACCCGATTTCCTGAACCATTCGGTGTTGGGCGAGCAGTTCTCCTGCCAGCCCGTTGCGCAAGACTTCGTTGGCAGCACCGCGACCCCCCATGGTGGTCCCGACGGACATCATCGGGCGTTGGTGTCCGGTTTCCTTGAGGTCCGCCAGCACACGGTCCCGGTTCCGTCCCGGTCCGCAAACAACCAGCGGCATGGTGTCGTTCAACTGCTGCGTCAACCCGCTGACCACTGTTTTCCGGAATTGACCGGCGATGCTGTCCGTTTGTCGCAGGTCGCCTCGCTTCCCCCCACCCCGCATCGTCCACGTTGCGGATTCTTTGAGGCCTCGTGCCGTCACAAAGTAGAGGATCATCTCGTCGCCTTCAACCACCAGCAACGCCACCTGCGGCTGTTTTGCAGCCAGGAGACTTTCTTCGAGTAAATCTCGGTCGTGCTTGGAGAAGCCTTTGGCAGTGGTCAGCGTGAGGTCGTCGCGGAGTCCAACCACGTGCGTGTGGTGCATGCCGACATCGATGGGGGCCTCTTCGATGATTCCGTGAACTCGAAGGACATCCGAGAACGTTTGGTGCTCGGTGTGTTCGACCGATAGACGGATCCACATTTTCTTTCGTTCAGCTTGTTTTGAGCGGCCGCCTTCCTCTCCGCCGGTGGTTTGATCGCGTCGCTCACCGAGCATGCCCACCGACATGGTTGGCTGAATCAAACGCTGGAGAACCCACAGGTCGTCAACGGATTGAACCCTCAGCCGCCATTCGTGATGGTCCCGCCCCAGAACGTCCATTCCCTCACCCAAACACGCCGAGGAGGTTCCCGTCTTCATCCATGTCCATGTCGAGTGCGGCCGGCCGCTTGGGCAAACCAGGCATGGTCATCATGTTCCCAAGGACCGCTACGATGAACCCCGCACCGGCGTTCAGTCTGAACTCACGGACGGGGATGGTAAACCCGGTTGGAGCGCCCAGAAGGGATGCATCGTGCGAGAACGAATACTGGGTTTTTGCCATGCAGACCGGCAGATGTCCGTAGCCCCACGAGCGTATCCTTTCCAGTTCGCGCGATGCTTGCGGTGTCATGTCCAGGTCGTCGGCCTTGTACATGCGTTGGGCAATCGCCGTTGCTTTGTCCAAAACATCGGTTTCTGGGGTAAACATCGGCACGAACGGTCGACCTGCTGCGACGTGATTCTGCACGGCTTTCACCACTGCTTCAGCCAAGTCCTTTCCGCCTTCCCCGCCTTTGGCGTGGACTTCGGTGATGCAGACCGAGCTCGCTCCGCTGTCGCGAGCAGCTTGGGCGATGGCGGCCAATTCTGCATCGGTGTCCGACGCAAATCGATTGATGGAGACAACAACCGGAACCCCAAACGCAGCCATGTTGCGTATGTGCCGGTCAAGATTGGTTTTGGCGCCGAGGGTGGTTGCTTCCACGTTTTCAGCCTCGAGGGTTGCTTTGTCCGGGCGAATTCCCCCGCGGTCTCCAAAGGCGCCTCCGTGAAGTTTCATCGAGCGAACGGTGACGTTCATGACCACGCAATCCGGTGCCTTTCCCGACGTGGCCGCCTTGATGTGCATGAATTTCTCGGCGCCCATGTCTGAACCAAAACCGGCCTCGGTGATCACCAAATCAGCGGAGGCAAGCGCCATGCGATCGGCGATGATGCTCGAGTTTCCGTGAGCGATGTTCGCGAAGGGACCCCCGTGGATGAACGCCGGATCTCCTTCAAGCGTCTGGGTGATGTTGGGCAGGAAGGCTTGGCGCAACAGCAGCGCCATCGCCCCAGCCCCACCGATGTCACTTGCTTTGACCGGGTGGCCTTCGGTGGAGGTTCCAACAACGATGTCTCCCAGTCGCTTGCGCAGGTCGGCGTAATCCTTGGCCAGCACGAGAATGGCCATCACTTCGCTGGCGGCCGTGATGTCGAAACGATCTTCGCGAACGTTGCCGTTCGCNGGGCCGCCCATTCCAACCACGATGTTCCGCAGCGCACGATCGTTCATGTCGACGACCCGTGGCCAAGAAATTCGAGTCGGGTCGAGTTTGGTCTCGTTGCCGTGCTTGATGTGGTTGTCGATGAGGGACGACAGCAGGTTGTGAGCGGANGTTACGGCATGCAGGTCCCCGGTCAGGTGCAAATTGATGTCTTCCATGGGCAGCACTTGCGCATGGCCACCGCCCGCTGCACCACCTTTGATGCCGAACACCGGACCCATTGAGGGTTCTCGCACGACGCAGGTTGCCGACTGTCCGATTCGACACAGCGCNTGCGTCAGTCCGATGGTGGTTACCGTTTTTCCCTCACCAAAGGGCGTTGGATTGACCGAGGTCACGAGGACGAGACTCCCTTGTGGCTTGGAGAATCGGTCCTTAAGCGCCCGCCATGTTACCTTGGCCACACCGTTGCCCATCGGCATGAGCTCGTGTGCAGAAATGCCCAGTTTCCACGCCACGGCTTCCACCGGCTCCATTTGAGCGGCACGTGCGATTTCCAANTCAGTGGTCATGTTTTGGTTCCGGCCCGTAGGGTCTTTGAAGCCGTCGCCCACTTTTCATAGCGCAAGGTCGGTTTGCCGACCCTCTGCACGTCGGGGTTTTCACTCGTCCTTCATCGTGCCCAGGTAGTCGGGCAGGTCAACGCCGGCCATCTTGGCGACGTCGTGAACCGGTGGAAGGCTTTGGATGAGCGATGACACGAAGTTGGAGGTTGCACCACCCTCGCCTCCGTTGTTTCCGGANTCCCAAACGGTGATCTTGTCAATCTTGAGGTTCGCAATGGCTTCCGTTTGGCGAGCGACCAGTTCTTCGATCTTCTCAACCATCAGCAAGGTTGCGGCGGCCTTGGCGTCGCCGCCTGCGCTGGCCACGAGTTTGGCGTATCCTTCTGCTTTGGCTTCAAGAACGGCTCGCTGACCCTCGGCTTCGGCGTTGTACGCAGCCAAGGTTGCGTCGGCTTGACCTTGGGCGATGCGGCGTTGGCGCTCAGCCTCTGCCTCTGCCGCAATCTCGATTTGTTGCTTCGAGACTTCCTCACGAGCGATTTCTTCTGCTCGGAGGCGCTGGCCTTCAAACTCGTATTGAGCCTTCTCAATTTCGACCTGCGCCTTGCGCTTGGCGACTTCAGAACGCTTCAGGGCTTCTGCTTCCTTTTCGGCAAGGTCGGCGTTGAANCTTGCAATGTCGGCGCGGGAGATGTTCTCACCCTCAACGGCCTTNGATTCTTGTTGCTGAACGAAAACACGTCGGTCCGCTTCAGCCTCTTTCTGGCCTTTGTCCGATTCCGCTCGGTTCATGGCGACCTGNATCTCACGGGTTCGGTCGGCCTCAGCCTGACCCACGGCACCGTCTCGGGTNGCGTTGGCTCGGTCAACGTCNGCNGCNGCGATGGCTTGTGCAGCGGCCTTGGCACCGATGGACTTGATGTAGTCTGCTTCGTCGGTGATGTCCGTGATGTTCACGTTGATGAGGTAGAGACCAATCTTGTGCAGTTCGGTGTCCACGTTGTTGACGACTTGGCTCAGGAACGCTTCACGGTCACCGTTGATCTCCTCAATGGTGAGCGATGCGACCGTGAGACGAAGTTGACCGAAGATGATTTCTTTGGCCATGTCCTCAATGGAGGCTTGGTCGAGGTTCAGCAAGCGCACGGCGGCGTTTTGCATGATGGAAGGTTTCGTGTCGATACCGATGGTGAAGGTCGACGGTACGTTGATGCGGATGTTTTGTTGGGAAAGGGCGTGCTCNAGGTTGATGTTGATGGTCATCGGCTTGAGGTCGAGGAAGGCGTAGTTTTGCACGAGCGGCCAGACGATTTTTCCGCCACCGTGGTAACACTTCGCCGCGCCGGCGCCCTGTGTGTTACCGTAAACGACGAGAATCTTGTTGGCTGGAGCAAGTTTGTATCGGCTTGTAGCGATGTAAACCGTNGCGAGAACGGAGATGACGAACAGCGAGATTCCTANCAGGATCAATGTATCCATAACGGCCATGCTTTGCCTACCCTGCTTCTCCTTTAAGAGACTTAACACGGCGGGGTATGTTCACTCTTCCTCGGTTTTGACGGCNTCGGAGACGCTGAGCGGTCGAACGACCAGCACTTCGGCGATGTTGCCCGTCACGAGAACAAACTTCCCCGTCGCAATCGTCAGGGTTTCGTCTTCAGCCACTGCCTCGCACGTTCGCAATGCATCNTGGAATTCGACCTGGACTTGGCCGGACTGTCCGGGCTTGATGGTTCGGTAGACCGTCCCTTTCGCTCCGTGGGCTTGGNTGTGCTGCACGGTGCCGTCGGTTTCGAGCCCGGCGATGGCCTGGAAGACCTTCCCAACCGCCCACATGGAGGCCAGACCAGCAACCGAGCCTGCACCGATGGCCAGCCCCGCCGGGTAATTGCCCTGAGAGACGGCCAAGCCGAAGATGCCGAACATCATCATGAAGCTGAGCAGGCCTTGNATCGTNAGCATGTGGAAAACGCCTTCTGCGTCCATCTCGAAACTGACGTCGAAAAACGGGATGGCTTCTGCGATGCCGTCGGCCACGCCGCCGATCAGAACCAACAGAAAATAAATNGTGAACAGGACGGTGCCGATNACGGCCATTGCCGCGAAGAAAATGTCAATGCCCTGAATGCCTTCAAGCCCAAAAAACTCCAAAATCGTCGAAAACCCGAGCATGANTTCACTTCCTGTTGGCCTTGCGTCGCTTCTTTTCCACATCAAGGTTCTGCTTTTTCTTCACCGGTCGGATGTAAATTACGTAGTAGTGGCCGTAAACAATGGGTCCGAGCGACGCACCGACCAGAGCACCCACGCCCCANGCCGGAAGGTCGAGGGAGACGCCGACCAGGAGGACGACNAGCAGAGAAATGAGGATGAAGGCCTTCTCAAACAGAATGAGAAAGATGTTGTCTCGGTCTCGGGACACACGGTCTTTGAGCAGAAAGACTTCCATCAAGCCCGCCATCAGGACTCATCCTCACAAACTGCCGAGCAGGATTTCGAAGATGACGATGATGGAGAGGTACAGGCCGGCGATGAACGCGACGGGCTGTGGGTTGTCGGCCTCCATCTGCCCCTTGCTGATGGACGCCGGCACGATTTCGCCAAAGGACGCTTCGTAGGCCTTCTCGTTCTTGTTTGACTGGTAGATCAAAAACACGGCAAACGCGATGATACCGCCCCATGCCGTGCCGAACACCGTTCCGAGGTTGTCTTGAAACTCAGCCCACATCTTGAACGTAAGGTACGCCCCAAGTCCGGTGGTCATCAGCCCCACTGCTCTTCCCATGATNCATNAGAGGGCACACTCCCTCTTGAAGGTTAACACGGCATTCGTCGCCTTTTTGAGTTGTCCACCCGTGGTCGTGACGTGTCAGCGATACGATACGGAATCGCTGGCCAGCCCGTGCAGCACAGCTTGTCGCCGTTGTTGATGGCCATCGTGTGCGATCACCTCGGGCTGAATCCCAACGGAAAAGGTCTGTCCATGGAACTCGTCGCGGTTGAGAGCATGACCGATGCGCTGGCTTGGGGGTACGCNGGNGCGATTCCCTCNCCCGTGGATTGGACCTACACCCAATCCGTCTTTGGAAAATTCAGAACATCAGCGTTGCTCAGCAAAGCCGTCGAGGCTGCCAAGAGCGTTTCNGCCGTCCACCCGTCGTTCTTGCCGGTCAGCGGTGTCGATGGACCAACCCACATCCCGACGAAAANTCAGGGCTTGCCCACACGAATGTTNGACACCGAAATCTGGCTTAACTTAACCGCACCCTTGAAGCATCAACTCGTCTCAAGNGCCGTGATGAGCGTGGACGATTCGATGGAAACCAAGTCCGTCAACACCCTCCGATGGGATGGACGCGGATGGTGGTGTGGAGGTTTTGACGGNGAGGGCGTGGTCGACGCACTCCGCCATCACGGGGTTGTACCGGAGCAGCACGTGCTCGGCCTGCACGGCGGCGGAGGCGGAGCACGTTCAACCGCCAGTGCATGGACCAAATTGGGAGGTTCGCTGACCCTCCTCGAAAGTCGACGCCCGCTCGAGGAAGGAGGGTGGTCTTCCAACCTGTGCGACGACGACGCTGACGTCGTGGTGGACTTTGACGGCCGTGCGGAGGAAACCCGCAGCGATGTGCTCTGCTTGAGGGCGACCTACGGTCCGATGGANGGNACGGCGGACGAGCGCATCGCTGTTCTCGACCNNCGAGTTCTGGACGGTCGCTGGCTCCTCGTGGCTCAGCATTTGGTGTGCTGGCGACGGTTGTGGTCGCCCGAGCGCGCCCATGAACTTCCATCACTGGGCCTGCTGATGACGAAACTGGTCGAAGCTGAAAGCGTGCTTGGCGCCTATGCATNAAGGGAAAGGGTTGATGTTGACCNTGGGTGGTTGGTGCTCGTGAACCGTCGTTCAGTCGTCTGTGGACCGGCGTTGGCGTTGGTTTTGTTGGTGTCGCTCTGTGCGCCAATTCCGTCCGGTGCTGGGGAGGACACCAACTTCACCCCGCCCCACACCGACGTGGACTTCCCCGTGGGTTGGACGGACATCGACACCAACCCCTTCAACCCGGCTTCCAACCTGGAGCTCCGCCTGGTCTACCCGTCGATGGAGGACGGCGAAGACACNGAAATGGCGGGCAACGGGCCGTTTCCTTGGATTGCGTTTTTCGGAGATTACGGTGAAGCGTCCGATGGATACATGTTGCTCGCCACGGCGCTTGCCGAGCGCGGTTACATCATCATCTCGTCGGGTGCCCTGGCCGATTCCTCGGACATCGAAGCCAACGGCAACACGCTCAGCGTGATGCGAGAAAGGGTCAGTCAGGTCAACGGCGGTCAGCACGTTCAAGGAGGCTACGAAAACGTTGATTTCAATCACTGGGCGATCGCCGGACACGGCACGGGCGGTGCCGCAGCCTATCTTCTGCAACCGTTCCTGACCGTGTGGGATCATCCACCTCGAGGGGTCGTCGGTCTCGGGACCGATTTCCAAGACCTTGACGACGATTGGGACTGGAGCGACGGCCCAACAACGCCTCGGTTCTTCACACCAAAAGCCGGTTTGTTTCTGACCGGCACCGTTGATGAGGTGGCGCCGGCTGAGGAATCGCTTGACCGCATCAAGGAACTTGACGGCATCGGTTGGCACTGGATGCACGTCTTGGGCGCCGACCACCATCAATTTGAGGACACCCGCTCCATCTTTGAAAACGAAGACGATGCGGCCCTCACTCAGGAGGAGCAAATCGCCTTTGCAGCGGACCGCATCGTTCCCTACCTCGACACCGTCCTGCGCGGCGACCACGGTCAGTTCCGTGATGCCTTCAACCGTCCGTTGGACCCCTACACGGTCAGCCACCCACAAGCGTACATCGAGGAGGACCTCACAACCAGCGATTGGCTGCGCTTCCANAACGNGACGTCGAGCCATCCACCGTCTTCGCAACTCAACGGGAGCGAAACCTTGGAAGTGAATCTGGACTGGGTTTTGCGCNACGGNCAAACCTTCCACGACATCCCTGCGGAGTGGGAGGTTCGTGCGACCTGCGCTTGGCGAATTGGGCTTCACAATGCGACCACCACCGTCCTGGCCAACGGCACCGTGCAGTGTCTGCTTCCCATGGGTTCGGTGCCGCCTGGCGACCACGAACTCGTCGTTCGCGTTGAGGTCGAAGGCGGCGGAGCCGAGTGGACTCAACCCTACAAGAGGGAAAACACACCGATGGAACTCGCTGTCCCCGAGCCGACGGTCTACGTGCCTCAGCACGGGCAGCGNACGCTGAACATGTCGGAGGTTGCCAGCGACCCGGATGGACAAATCGTGCGAGCGACCGATGTTTCGCTCAACTGCACGGATGCCATGCATTTCGGCGCAGCGATCGTGGAGGACGGTCAGGCCGTGCGGGTGATTCATGCGCTCGAAGAGGAATGGNTTGGCGAATGCATCGTAGACCTTGATCTACGGTCGGACGGAGAAACCGATGACGTTGCAACCACATCGCTTCGCGTCGTTCTCACGCCCGTCGACGACCCGGTTGTTCGTCTCGCACCCGTTCCCATCCANCAGTTGACCGAGGACGGTGAAGACCGGACGTTCGACCTGAGAGAGACGGTTGCCGATCCCGAGGGTGCTNCGCTGCAGTTCTTCGTCGATGGTGCTGCGGCCGGACAGCAAGGACCCGTTGCATACGCTTACGCAGACAACGTTCTGACGCTGTCGCCCCTTCCGGATGCCTACGGCGCCACCGTGCTGAGAGCGAGCGTCAGCGATGGGACGCAAGCGGCGTTGGAGGTNGAGATCCCCGTGGTGGTTTCGNCGGTGAACGACCCGGTCCGAATCAANCAATCAGCGTGGACAAACCTNACCGTGAACGAGGACGAGGTTCTGTCGTTGGACGTTCATCCGCTGGCTTACGATGTAGACGGCGACGTGCTCAACTGGACGCTTGAGGAGCAGCACGGCGATGTCTCGGTCAGNTTTGACAACGGNACGTTCACCCTCGCACCGGGCCTCAACGTGTTTGGTGTCTTTGACGGGCTCTGGTTGAACGTGACCGACGGGTCCAGCAACCATTCCGCTCAACTGTCCCTCACCGTGGTGGGCCAACCCGATTTGCCCGTGGTTTCCATCAACAACGTTCAGCGAATGGGGGGGTTGTCCAGCGCATCCATGGAGTGGGTTGTATCCGACGGCGACGGGGAAGCCAACTCGGACGGNTTGGTGTTCATCGACGGTGTACAGGTCGACGTGACGCATTCGTGCNTATCGAGCGNCGAAGGCGTTNACCAGTGCGTCACNTTGNTTCCTTTGGCNGCGACGACCAACGATTCCTACACCGTTGAACTCNAGGTTGCGGACGCAGAACTCAATCGCACGGTCGTCGCTTCGTACACGCTTCCGGCAGGCCTGGAAGCCGACGAGGAAAACGANGTTGCCTTGGGCGANGATTCAGGCAGCAGCGTTGGCGACGTGGGGCTTTTGCTGGGTGTTCTCGTCCTGGCCGTGCTGGTGGGTCTTGGTGCGTTGATGCGCTCCGGTTCAAANCCGGATGATGATGCGTCCGGCGNCNCNGTCNCCGATGATGNCGACGGTGGTGAATCCGAGGGCGCCTCNTCCGGCGGCGGCCTTCTGGCACGTGCCGAACGACTGAGATGATCACAACGGAATGTTTCCGTGTTTCTTTGGCGGTGACCATTCCCGCTTTGACTTGAGGATGTTCAAGGCTCGGCACAGGCGCAGGCGGCTTTCNTGCGGCTCAATGACGTCGTCCAGCCAACCGTTTCGTGCCGCCACGTAGGGGTCGCCAAACTTCGCTTTGTACTCCCCCACCAATCGTTGACGAACGCCTTCTTTCTCTTCCTCGGGGACGGCACCAATCTCCCGGCGATGGATGATGTTCACGGCGCCCTCTGCGCCCATCACGGCCAGTTCAGCGGTGGGCCATGCCACGTTGTAATCGCTTTGCAGGTGCTTGCAGGACATGGCCAAGTAGGCCCCACCGTANGCCTTTCGTGTGACGAGGGTCANTTTTGGCACCGTTGCTTCAGCGTAAGCGAACAGAAGTTTGGCGCCGTGTCGAATGATACCGCCCCATTCCTGCACAACACCCGGCAGGAACCCGGGGACGTCCTCAAACGTGAGAAGTGGAACGTTGAATGCGTCACAGGTCCGAATGAACCGTGCTGCTTTGATCGACGCATCGATGTCAAGACAACCGGCGAGCACCTTGGGTTGGTTTCCAACCACGCCCACGGTTGAACCGTTCATGCGGGCAAANCCGATGATGATGTTGTCGGCGTAGGCCGGGAAGAGTTCCATGAAGACCCCATCGTCAACAACCTCCTCAACGACCTTCACCATGTCGTAGGGCTTGTTGGGGTTGTCGGGCACGACGTCCTGAAGGGTCTCGTTGAGCCTTGTCATCGGGTCGCCGGTTGCCACCTCAGGCGGGTCGGCCATGTTGTGGTCGGGTAGGTAGGAAAGGAGGGTGGCTGCGAGTTCGCATGCATCTTCTTCGTCGTCAGCGATGAGGGATGCGATGCCCGAGCGAGAGGCGTGGAGGTTNGCTCCACCCAGCCCTGCTGCATCCACCTCCCCGGCGATGACCTCGGGGGTTTCNAGGGGTGANGAAAGGAAGAGTTGACCGTGTTCTTCGCCCAGGATCGTGAAATCCGAAAGCGACGCAGCGAGCGCTGAAACACCGACCACCGGGCCCAAGACCAGACTGATCATCGGGATGCGCCCGCTGCACTGCACGAGTCGGTCAAGCATTTCACCCGTCCCGGCCAGCGCACTNACCCCGTCCTGAGCTCGTTGCCCACCGCCGTCCCACATGGCGATCAGCGGTGCTTTTGCCCGTTCAGCCATCTCAACAAGTTTGGCGATTTTGAGGGCGTGCATTTCACCCATGCTTCCACCGTGAACGCTGAAATCCTGCGCAAAGCAGTACACGCGTCGGCCTTCAATGGTTCCCTGGCCCGCCACCACGCCGTCCCCCAGCGTCTCGTGGAGGAACATGTTGTGGTCNTCGGTGCGGTGGGTCACGAAGGTGTCGACCTCGAGGAACGATCCCTCGTCCAAGAGCAAACCGATGCGGTCGCGTGCCGTGCCTCGGCCGCTGGAGCGAATGGCCTCTTGCCGCTTGAGACCGCCGCCAAGGCGCGCCGTCTCACGCTTGGCCCGCAACTCCTCGAGGGCGTCCTCCTGCTTGTTCACGAATCNCCCACTCCTTTTCGGTTCTTGATACACGCGCTCAATCTCGCAGAACATCACGATGTTCGCCGCAAAGGTTGGTGGAGAGTGCCTCCTTGACATCAACGGTTTGAGACAGCACCCAATGCAACTTNGCGACCATCGTTTCCGGGGTCGAACTGATGCCGTGNCCCAGCAGTCCCATGGTTTGTTGCTTCCTTCCTTTGGAGTAGACGTTCATGTCGACGGGACCGTGGATGCACTGATTGACCACGACAACGGGCAGCTCACGGTTGACGCATCGGGTCAAGACACGCCACAAGAGGGCGTTTTCGGGAGCGTCGTTTTGCGTGTCGTCGATGGGGAGGTGNCCCAACCCCGTCCCGTGGAACACNACGCCCTGGACACCCGTGCTGACCACGGCCTCAACGNGCTCGGCGTGAAGCCAAGGTCCTGCGATGAACTGNGCGATNCGAACACCGGGCTCAAACAGGGTAGGTCGTTGTGCGACGGTGCGGTCCGTCTCCGAATCCAGCGCGGTTTCGTACCAAGGGAAACATCGCGTTTCAAATCCATCGTTGGTGAGTGTGAGTGTGGCCATGGGTTGCCCGTTGACGGCNTGAAAGGCGTCGCGGCGCGAGGAATGCATTTTACGAACGGCCAAACCCGAGTGCACCGCCATCAAACCGTCGCTTTGCGTGTGGTGCATGACCACGCACACGGCGTCCCCTGCGGCCCCCGTTGGCAACGGCCCGTGCGCTGCCCAGTGCACNGCTGCAAGCAGGTTTTCCGTTGCGTCCGAGGATCCTCGGTCGCTGCTTCGTTGCGATCCAACCATCACGATGGGGCCCGGTGGGCGACGCCCGTCCCCAGCAAATGCGAAGTTGAGCGCTGCCGAGGTGATGTGAAGGGTGTCGGTGCCGTGCGCGACNATGACGCCCCGACAGCCGTCNGCAAAGGCCTGAGCGCAGGCTTCTGCAACGATGTTCCAGTGCTGCGNGCGAATGTCATCGCTGAACATGTTGCCTATTTTGACGGCGTCNAGTCGAGCGATGTCGGCAAGTTCTGGGACAGCGTCAAGCATTTCCTCCGGCTCAAATTTGGCATCGACGGCCCCCGTGGCGTAATCCACCTTTGATGCGATCGTTCCGCCGGTGTGGATGAGCCGCACCCTCGGGAGCGATTCGTCCTGTTCGGGTGNGTGAAGNTCGGCCGGTGGAGCGGCATCGACGGTCTCNNCGTGGTCCCACTCCTGAAGGTCNTCCGTCGGATAGGAGACGTTGTATCCGTTGTCGAGTTTGATGGAAAAATGACCTTTTGCTGCCGGTGGCAGAACCAGACCGGTGTGATGGACCGTCCCGTTGTGCGTTGAGACGCTCACTTTCACGCGATGGCCGGGCTCAGGCAACGCCACCATGAACGAAAGCAGGTGAAGTCGCCCCATGAATGAATCGCTTCACTGAGACAAGTCCTTGACCTTCTCCACGAGGTCCATTCGACGCAGACGCCAAACCCCAATGGGGGTCATGGCAACGGCGATCACGATGACGCCTGCCATGAGCTGAACGGCAACGGACGGCACCACCACGATGGGCACGAAGAACTGCCACGAGGAGAACGATGCGGCGAGTCCGACGGCTCCGCCGTAAGCAAAAGCGACGCCGACAACGCCACCGATGATGCCGATGAGCAAACTTTCGAACAGGAGCATGGTGCCGAGGCTTCGAGTTGAGGCGCCCAACACCCGCAGGGTTGCGAGTTCGAAGTCCCGCTCGGCCACGTTCATGATCATCGTGTTGAACATCACAGCGATGGTGAACATCAACCCCAGATACATCATGGCGTCGAAAATCTGGGTTTGTTGGTCGATGAGACCGTTGATGCCGTCGAGAATGGTTTGACGCTCCACCACACCTGCCGATGCTTCACCCAGCGACGTGTCAACCGACACGCCGTCGGGGAGTTGAAGATAAAACGAGGTCATGTTGACGCCGATGATGTCGCTGAGGTCGCCGCGAAGGAAGTACATGGTTCGGGCCAATTCACCTCTTGAAACCCCTACAATTTCGATTTCGTGGTCGATGCCGCCTACGGAAATCATGGCGGTTTCCCCCACGTCCCAACCGAGGAAAGCCATCGCCCCCTCATCCATCATGACCTGCGTGGTTTTTGCGTCCGGAGCGGGCGTGTTGCCCTCGAGGACGCTCACGGAGCGCATGCCCCGGTCAAACGACTCCAGGCCGACCAGGCTGAACACACGTTCCACGCCATCGGCGTCCTGCACGGACCCCAGCGGTAATTCGATGAGCGGTTCGTAGGTCACGCCGTTGGCGGTTGCCCATTCAACGACGCTGTCCTCTCCGCCCGGAAGGACGTAGGCTTGAGCGTCCCACGTTTGTTGATCCTCGAGCCCACCGACGATGGTGTCTTCCAGACCGGCCGACATCATTTGAACGGAACCGAAGAGCATCAGCGAAATTCCCACTGCAAGGAAGGTCATCACAAGGCGAATCGGTTTACGAACGCTGGAGCGGATCGAGAGCCCAAGCGTGGTGGGCATCCACGAGGTGAGGCGCTGCAAGAAGGACGAGCCCACGCGCATCTCGTTCTGTCCGCTGAGCACGTCCAGCGGGTCGAGACGGCTTGCTTTCCACGCCGGAAAGGCTCCCGAAAAGAAGACCACCAGCATGGTCGGTGCAACGACAGCGGTGTAGACCGTGCCGGGAACCACTCGGTCCACGATGGGAACCCCCACCAAGTCCTGATAGAAATCCAACATGCCGTTCATCCCCCACGGACCGCTGAGCGCACCGAGCGCTGAACCTGCCGCACCGATCGCAAGCGGTGCGATGAGGTAGCCGGTCATCAGCGAAGTCCGGCGCACCCCGAGCGTACGGAGAACAGCGATTTCTTTGGCTTGGCTTTGCACCAATCGTTGGAGGCTGAGGACGATGGTGATGGAGGCGATGACGGCGATCATCACGGTGAACGGCACGGTGGTCCGTTTGGTGGCTTCAAGATCTTGTCGCAGCACCTCAACCTGTTCGTTTTGCCCTCGGTCGCGAACCCGCCCGTCGAGTTCAACTTCCTCCATGATGCCCTCAACGAGGGTCTTGACGGCGTCCATTTCCTCGCCTTCGTACGCTTCGGTGTCCGGCAGGTCGAAACTCGGCGTCCCTTCGACGTCTAGCAGCAACGTGTTGCTTGCACCGGCGTCCTCGCCGGTGATTCGGGCCATACCGCCGTCGGAAAGGTATCCAACGACGTACTGTCCGGCCTCGGGAGGGAACAGTGACCCCTCCGGTGCCATGATGACGTGGAGCGGGTGGTAGCCGATGCCGACGACCTCAAAGGCTTCGCTGGCGTTTCCGGCGCCGATCTTCACGGTCTCGCCCAGGTCGATGTCGAGCGCCTCGGCGACGTGTGCATCGATGACGATTTCAGCGGCTGTTTCGGCCGGTCTTCCTTCTGAATGACCTTGCGGCATCCAAACGCGGTCGGCGTTGGCGTCAGCGGGTATTCCGTGCCAGAGTGCGTTGATGATGTGGTCACCCGTTTCGTTGCTGTGGAACAGCGCCCCTTGAACGACGCGACGAGCTTCGCAACTGTCGAGCCCCGCATCCAGCGGCGGCGCGGTTGACCACGCTGCTGTAAGGGCGCTGCAGAACGCCCCCGTTTCCTCGGCGGTCCACGTTGTGCTGCGGTTGTCAATCCACAAGTCGGCCAGGTTTGACCCTGTTTCCTCGTCGGCTTGCATGGTTGCATACATGCCGTCCAGGTTGTGGGCGTAGCCGCCGAAGGTGATGCCGGCAAACACACCAACGAACACCATCAACACCACCGCAAGAAGACGCAGTTTCGTCCTCCACAGGCTTCGTGCCAAGCGTTTGTTGAGCAGTGCCGACACGGTCTCACCTCATTGCTCTGAATTCACGTGTTCATCGGAAACAATCGCTCCGCTGTCGATTCGGATCACCCGTGTGGCGTATCGGATGAGCCCTTCGTCGTGGGTTACGAACACCGATGTGATGTTTTCTTGCTCGCAGGCGTTGACCAGCGCCGTCATCACCTTGCGGGAGGTTTCCGTATCGAGGTTGCCGGTCAGTTCATCCCCCAGCAGGAGTTTGGGCCGTTTGGCGATGCTCCGTGCGATGGCGACGCGTTGTTGTTGGCCTCCGCTGATTTCACCGGGAAAACGGTTCACTTCGGCCTCAAGGCCGACAAGGTTGAGGAGTTCTTTCGCTCGCGCCGGGTCCTTTTTACCGGCCAATTCTTGAATCAACAGGATGTTCTCGAGCACGGTTAGATCCTGCAGGAGATTGAAAAATTGGAACACGTACCCGATGTTGTCCCTACGGAACGACGTCATGTGCTCGGACTGCGCACGAGGCACGTCGTCGCCCTGAAACCGGTACGTGCCTCCGGTTGGACTGTCCAAGGCCGACAGGCAGTTGAGGAGCGTCGTTTTGCCTGAGCCCGACGGGCCCAGCAAAATAACGCGTTCACCCTCGTATATCTCAAAACTGACGCCGTCAAGAGCCTTAACAACCCCGGCGGGGGTTTCGTAGTGTCGTTCGATGCCGTCCATCTTGAGCAAAGGTTCAGCCATGGTTCTTCGTTTCGCCGGGCGGTTTCGTGTCTTATAGTGTTGACTTTTTGTCATTCAAGTGGTGCCGGGAGCGGGGCTCGAACCCGCGACCTTCGGATGTCTCAGACACCACAAGGGGCTTTGCACGTCATACGATCGCCTTGAAGGCT
>NZMN01000038.1 GCA_002694525.1 Methanobacteriota archaeon | reverse complement strand
GTCCAGGCCGTGGTGGTTTCACCGACGGCGACGTGCGTGTTTTGGTACACGCTGATGGCCGTGAATTCAAGGCTGGCGTTCACCACTTCGTAGGTCCCCGGCATCGGTAGCGAGCTGAAATCCATGTTGACCAGCGACATGGAACGAAGGCTGGGGTTGCTGGTGGACACTTGGCTNCGGCCGACAAAGAGGCTGGAGGCCGNGCCGAGGTTGGTGTAGATGTTCCCCGTGTCAAGGTAGGTGTCGGANGTGACCGATGGGTATGCGGTTGACGGGATNATGGAGCCCTCNTGGATGGAAAGCGTAGCATGGGTGCTGTTGATTTCCTCACCGACATCGTTGGGGAGGTAGAAGATCGTCGAGGTGCTTCGTGGGCCGAGCATACCGTCGTTCATTGGCTGGACCATCCATCGAATCTCTTGCGCGAAGTTCAGGTCTTGGGTCGGCGTGAAGGTGCGGTTGGTGATGTCAAACGCACCGGGGANAAGTCGTGAGTCGTAGGTGTACAAGCCCGCCATGTCGTCGTTGGCATCGGCTTGGATGAACACACGCCAGCCCGTTGGGACAACCGTTCCGCTGTAGGACCATGCGAAGGTGGGGGTGCGGTCGGGAACGAGTGCGTGAGAGGTTGTGTCCCAGACGATGTCGTTGTTGGTCGGACCCGTGTTGACNCCGCTCACGGCGGGGGTTGCAACGGTGCCGTCCTCCCACGTCAGCGTGAGGTAGGGTCGNTCGCTTGAGCTGCCTTCGGTGGAGGTGAACGTGATTTCGTCCGTCGTTTGTGCCGAGGTGTACACCATGAGAGAGACGTGGTTCTGGCCCGCAGCCAGAGCAGCCTGAACGGATTCNGTCACATCGAAATCCATCCAATCGTCGGACACGCTGGACACCAAGTCCACCACGCCGCCGATGTCGGTTCCGACGGCTCGCCCACCTTGCTGGGACCACGCATTTGTCCCGTCGTAGGTGGTGGCGTTCGCAGCGGTCGTCCACGGTTGAAGAACCGGACGTATCGCCACCGGCTCGTTCTCCATCGAGCCGTATTCTGCAAACAAACTGAGTTCNGCACCCGTCACGCGGGCGNTGGCAGGCTGAGGCACTTCAGCCAGCGGTATGCGGATGAGGGCAGCAGACTGGNANCCGGTGGAGAGTTCACCAACCTTGAGCGTGGTTGAATTTTCTTGCGTGTCGTCGGAGCCCGTACCGTTCTCGGCNANGTANGTGTCCACAAGGTGCGGCGTGTTGAGGTGCGGTAGCGCTCCGTGGTGTCGCAGTTCCACCGAAGCCTTGGTGGCGCTGAACACAACGGTGTTCAAGTCGGGGAGTTGGAAGTGATAGGCNGCGGTCCAATTACCGATTTGGTTTGTGGCTGAGACNGCCCGAACGCGCCAGTACCACGTCTCACCCTCNTCCAGGTCGGTCTGCANGGTGAACGATTTGTTGGTCACATCNAAGCCGGCNTCGTTCCANGACGTGTANGTCAGCGCCTCAACCGACGAAAAATCGCTTTGCGTGTCGAGTTGCACGATGTACCCAGCCAGCGGCGTTTGACTGTTGAACGACCACGTGAGCTCCGGCTGGGTGATCGGCGTCAGGTTAACCCCTGAGCCGATCGACCACGACCCGTTGATCGGCGTCTGGAGCGTNGGGTCGGAGGGNAGCGCGTCGGATCCCGGCACGTANACGAAGGTGAGCTCGGGTCGGCTGGCCATCGANTCCTCTGCCGTGCTGAAATAAGCGGTTCGAGCACCGCCCGAACCGGCACCGAGCATGGCGACGATGAAGTCAACGCGACGGTCTTCTCGCATGGCGTTTTGCACCGCCAAGGTGACGTTCCACTCCACGCTGTCCCCTTCCGAGAACGAGGAACCGACGGCGACGCTGTCGAGCAGCGAGCCTCGCTCTGCTCCCTTCGCTCCGGCCGTCGCCCAGGAATTTGACCCGTCGTAGCTCGACCAGGTCGCGTCCTCGGCGTTCCAGTCGTTTTGATTGCTCTCCCAGACGCCAATGGTCGGGGAGCCGAAGGTTGTGGAGGTCAGCGACATCGACAGGTGAGCGGATTCGACGGCGTACCCGTCGGGAAGAAGGTTCGAGACGAGGTTGCATCCCATCAAGCCGGTGATTTCTCCGCCAAAGTTGCTGTAGGCNACGGTCATTTCAGAATCGCCGTCAAAGTTGTCGTTGCTGGCGGCACTGTCGATGTAGGTGTCCATGCATTCAGGGNATTGATTGTCCTGNGAGCCGTTGCCGTGCTTGAGGCGGAATTCGTAGCGGTTGTCGCCCAGGAAGGTGCTCTCGAGTTGNGAGACGAGGAAACTCGACGACACCCACGAGCCGTAGTGCCCGTCGCTGTTGACGGTTGCCATGCGCCAGAAGTACATGTTTCCAACCTCCAAGGTGTTGCTTCCGGTCATGGCCAACGTCCCGTCGGAAGGGCTGAAGTCGCTGTCGACCCGGGTATCAACCCGCATCTCTCGCAGCCTGAANTCTTCGTCCGTGGCGAGTTCAAACACGATGTCGTCGCCCGAGGACGGCTGAGTCCAGTTGAGGGANGGNTGGGTGTTCCCCGAAAGATTGTCTCCTGACTTGTTCCACACGGCAAGACCGTCGGCTGGTGCGGTGAGACTCACGGCGTTGGGTGCCATTCCNGTGCCCCACTCGTACGTGATCGAAAACGACGGAGCGTCGCTCGGGTTGCTCGCTTCAGAGGAGTGAAAGAAAATTCCCTCGTTGTTGGTGAAGGATTCGAACTTGCCGCGCACGGCCATCATCAGGTCGAGCGGTGCTTCNTCGCCGTTGTCCACGTAATTCTGGACGGCGTGGTCCAAATCAAANGTGAANCTGTCGCTCGTTTGGTCGCCGTTGGCAAGGGCGACCGTTGCGGTTCCGTTGGAGCGGCCTCCGTCGTACCACTGAACGCCGTCGAGCGACATGCGGTTCCACGTNATTTCGTTTTCAGACCACAAACCCGAGTCGTCCATCCCGTGAACCGATACGACGGGGGTGCCTGAGTAGGACGATCGTGTGAGCTTCANCTCAGCGTTCACGACCGTCACGTTGTCGTGCAAGCCAAGCTGATTGAGCGATGTTCGGAAGTGAATCAACCGCTCTTTGTTGGAGGTCATGCTTGACTCCAGNACAGGATCCTCGCCGTAGTTGAANGTTTTTCGNGTTTCATTTACGAACGTGTCCTGAAGGAAATCAAGTTCCAAACCGGTGTCNGTCGGNCCCATCGTGAGGGTGGCGGTGCCGTCGCCGTTGTCCACCACGTCAAGGTTGGGGAGGAGGAAGCTCGTCGATGCCCANGGACCCCACTGGTCGTTGGCGTCGACCGAGCGAACGCGCATGTGCATGGTGGTGCCGTTCTCCATGGCCAAGGTCGAGGGAAGAACATAANTTCCTGCGGTACCGGTGGAGGAAAAGGACGACCACAACGTGGAGAAATGCCATGCAAGGTCCGAGGACGAACGCCACTCTGCGCTGTTGCTCAGTTGAATTTCAACGTCGGTTCCGTTGTTCATGGCGTACGAGAGGNCAGGTGTGGTGACCGGCTTGAGCAAGAAGTCGGCCTCCATCCACGGCGCCCCGTCNGGGACGGGCAAATCGGTGGAGACGGTCGCACCGGCTGAAGCCGCCGTACCGGTGGTTGCGTCGATGTTCAGCGTGGGTCGATCGGCGGCGACGATTGACTCGGACATGGCGCAGGCGTACTCTGCGCCGTAGGACGCCAGGATNACGGACAGGTAAGGTGCGTTTGAGCGAGCNGCGTGNTGGGCGAGCGAGGTGACGTTCAGCGTCAAGGTGCCGTTTCCAATCAGCGATACCGAGGGTTCCCATGCCCCTCGGTCCGTCTCTCCGTCGGCCCCGGCAAGGTCCCAGAGTTGGTTGTTTTCGTAAACGTTCCACGATGCNAACGAGCNGTTCCAAAACTCCTCCATNTCCGCNACGTAGACTTTCAATTCAGGGGAGCCGAGGATTTCGGTGGTGCATTCAAGCTCGATGTTGGCTTCGTGAACGGTGTCGCTCTGCGTGAAATTCATCGGGAACCGCAACAAAAGCCGCGATTGCTGCCCGATTCCGTCCGAGAGCGTGCCCGAGTCCGATGAGTTGTAGGTGGAGGAAGGTGCCGCCTCCGACAGGTAGGTGTCGGCGTCAACNGAATGAGAGGAAACGGCTCGATGCACCGGGTTTTCATCGTCCAGTTCCGACCACCCATCCANCGTTTGCGGCAAGGATANATCCGCAAAGATGAACATCAAAGCAAGCAAAATCGCCGTGGCTTGGGGACGAAGAAATCGTACGCTACGCATGGGACTCATCCCTTACACCACTCCCCGATATAGGGACTTTTCCCTTATTGGCGCTGAGGGACCTCGTTGCGACACCGTCCAACGGTTGGAAAAATCATGTTACTCGCGTGCCAATGTTGAAGGAGGCTCGTCAATGAGNAGGGAAAGCATGAGCGAACTCTGGGTGGAGAAACATCGACCCCAGTCGGTCGCTCAAATCAAGGGTCAAGCGGCGGTTGTCCAGCGCCTTGGAACCTATGCGGGGAACAAGAATTTCCCACACCTGTTGTTTGCCGGCCCACCGGGCACTGGAAAAACAACGGCAGCGATGGCGCTAACGAAGGACATTTTCGGTGCTGATTTTCGTCAAAATCTTCTCGAGATGAACGCATCGGACGAGCGGAAANTGGAGAGCATCCGAACCAAAGTGAAGCANTTTGCGCGAACGCAGCCGTACGGCGGCGCAGCGTTCAAAATCATCTTTCTNGACGAGGCNGATGCGTTGACCAACGACGCTCAGGGCGCCCTGCGTCGAATCATGGAACAGTACGCCGAAACGTGTCGTTTCATCCTGTCCTGCAACTACTCGTCCAAAATCATCGAACCCATCCAATCTCGATGCGCCGTGTTTCGTTTCCGTCCGCTNTCGGACGCCGACGTGGCGTCCCAGATCTCGCACGTGAGCGAGTTGGAGGGGCTGAACCTGGGTGACGGTGCGGTCGAAGCGCTGACACGAATCTCGCAGGGCGACCTCCGAAAAGCGCTCACGGCGTTGCAGGTTGCTGCTGCTTTGAACACGACGGTCAGTCGGGAACTCGTCTACGAGACCTCGGCCACTGCACCGCCCGAAGCCCTGCACCAATACCTCATGGCGTGCAGGGACGACGGCTTTCACGTCGCACGGCGACGTCTGCGTGAACTGCTCGACCAGTTCGGACTTGCAGGCACGGATTTTGTCAATCAGCTCCATCGTGAACTCTACAGCGCTGACTTTCTCGACGAACGTTCCAAACTGGCCCTCACCGAATGGATGGCTGAAATCGATTACCGCTTGGTTGANGGCGGCGGAGAGCAAATTCAACTCGACGCCTTGACGGCTCAAATCGTTCAGCACCTGCGGACTTGATTCACTTTCAGTTCAAGCCAAGGGGCCTCCGACATGAACCAGTAGGTACGACTCAACGGGCAGGCATGAACCCCATGCTCGTTCACGTTGANGACGCGTTGTGCTGGACNATTTTGGCNCCCGTGGTGCGCGCTCGNCGTCGNCGACTTGAGCGCCGCATATCNCAGGANGTGTACGACCGCCAGCGGATTGACCGGGTCCTCAATGAAATCGTGGAACACCACGCCGACCTACTCTGCTGACGACGCTGGAGGATTGACCGAGAAGGTCCACGTGTAGGTGCGGGTGTTTTCCCAAGGGTCGCCCTGTTCAACGATCTCCACGACGATGGTGTGTTCACCTGCCGCCAGACCCTCGCCGAGGAACACGGCAAAGGGCTGGTCCAAATCAGCATGTGGAAGAAGAACCGGTGCAGACTCGTTGCTGGCTGTTCGCCAGGTGCCAACGTCGGTGCCGTGTTCATCCCAAAACGATGCGTCGGAGTCAATGACGGTATCGGTGTTTTGAAAGCTGTGCTGGATGGTTACGTTTGCCCCCGTGTGGTCAACGTTGTCTGCCAGACCGAAGAGAACCCACGCACCGCCCGCGATGCGTTCGCCGGTGTCAAGGTTCCATTCGTTTTCCACGCCGCTGACTTTGTCTGCAAACGTGTAATTTCCGTCGTGCTCGACGACCACGGCCCACTCGTCGGCCAGCTGAGGAGCGACGATGTCTCCGAACGGAGGGTTCACCACCAAGAAGGAAAGGGAGAGGAACGTGAAGATGTAGAGGAAAATCGCACGAAACCACGTGCCTTTGGTGTAGTGTTCCTTGAAACGCTCAGGCATGACGAGGCGGTGGAGCTGTGGAATCAGAATGAGCATGCTCAACGGAAGGATGTACAAAACATCGGTTTTGTCAAGGGTTGTTGAGGGCATGAGGATGTACCGCATCATGGCGGTTACCAACACCGCGTAAACGATCACCAACCACATGGATGCGGTGTCGGCCCGCTCCTTGCCCTGGTACTTGACGGGGTCAAAGGGTTCGATTCCGAGGTCTGCACCTGACCTTCGTTTCTTTTTCTCAGCGTTCTTCGCCCCATCACGCTTCATGCGCTCGGCTTGCGCCGCCGCCATGGCCGTTTTGAGGTCCACCATGGCCCGTCGGGCGCCGAACAGGTGTTAGAACACATCGGTCGTTTCGGTCTCCTGGAAGGCCACTTTGTCAAGCGTCACCCGCCGATTTCTTCAAAGAGGGCGTGGCTCACCCAGCGGTTAGGCCGGGGTGGCGTAGTTGGTAGCGCGTCGGACTCATAGGGCAGCCTTCAAGGCGATCGTATGACGTGCAAAGCCCCTTGTGGTGTCTGAGACATCCG
>NZMN01000037.1 GCA_002694525.1 Methanobacteriota archaeon | reverse complement strand
CGAGAAGGAGGATGAGCAGGAGAACCGCGCGGAAGGCGAGGATGCGACGCCTCCACTTCATGCCCCCCGGTGGAGATGGGGTGTCGGAGGAACCCGACGTGGGGGCGCGGGGCGTCGGCCCCGGAGCGTTTTTCGAGCTCGGCTTCGTCGCCCAAGAGCAGGAGGGGGCAGTGGTTCACGACGAACAGGTCCGCAAAGGCCGCCTCGGGCGAGCCGTACATTTCTTCCATGAGGTTCCACAACCGCGTGCCTGAGACTTCCTGTCGCTCGAGGTCCATTCCAACGATGGGTCGCTTGGGATGGGCGTTCGCCGGCGTGCTGAGTGGCCGCCCTTCGATGCGCAGGAAATCTCTCGCCACCTGTGTCGCCCCAAAGGGCACGCCCGTCTGCGCCATGCCCCACGGCCCGGGGTTCATGCCCAGCAGCAAGGTGGTGGCGCCCAGTCCGCCCCACAGGTCGAGGAATTGTTCGTGGTGCGCCCAGGCGTAGTCCAGCGGGTTGGTGGCGTGGGCGACCGCTCCCGAGGCTTCGAGGCCGGCGATGGCTTCGTCGCACGCTGCCGACAAGCGGCGTGCCGCCTGCTTGAGTTGGTCCACCGTGTTCACGCACCTTCGTTGGCAAGGGGCCTGATAGTGCTTCTCACCCCAAGACGTTCCGTACGGTCTCCGTCAGTGGAATTCCAGCCTGGTCCAACCACGGTTCAAGTTCCACGGCTTTGCCCTTCGAACGTAATTTGGCCCGTGCGGAGACCAGGGACCACGCTGATTTCTTCCCGATGCCCGGAATGGATTCAAGTTGTTTTTCTGAAACGTTCATCGGGTCGAGCCCGACCTCCACGCCGGTGATGGAGCGAGCTCCGTGGCCGGTGATCATCACGCTGGACTGGGTCTCGAGCGGAATTTTGTACTCCACGCCAACAAGAATCGGGTAGGCGCCGATTTGCCGTCCAAAGGTGATGCCGGCTTTGCCGTGAACCTCCGAGGCGCGATGGAGTTCGGTTTCGTGAACCGGTAGGCGTGTTCGACCGTCGTGGGATTCCCAGTGGACGTCGTGAATCACCTGCCCCAGCGGGAACAATTCCTCCAAGAGCGGCTTGTCGATTTGGTCCCTGCAATCCTTCTTGAAGCGAGCGAAGGCTTCGGAGGGAACCTCTTGGAAACCTTCGCCCTCCACCTGCCGGATGTTGATGCGGCGGAGCAGCAAACCCTCGCTTCGTATGCCTCGCAGCAAGTCCATGTTCATCCCGTAGGTGGCCTCGCTTTCACCGTTCAGGCCAGCGATGAAGTTCAGTCCGGGCAGGAGTTTGGGCAGGCCACGTTCTCCTCGCACGCTGCCGTGTTTGTTGACGAGTCGAATGGCTGTTTTCAACTGGGCCGGGTCGCAGTTCAACCAGTTGGCTTCGTGGACGCTCGGGTCGGCCGATTCCAAACCGAAGGAGAGCACGGCACCATCGGAGAGCGTTTCCACGAGCGTCTTGGTGATCTCCTCGGAGGGTTCCAGGTTCTCGGCAATGATGGACGGATTGCCGTTGTCGGTGTGAAGGATGCCGAGCCGGTCGTCCTCGCGGAGGCCGTGAAGCAACGTCGCTATCGGCTCGGGGTTGGGCACCGGATACTCCAGTTCCCGAACGCCTTCGGCCATGTACGTGTAGGTGTCGGTCATCCCGCCCAATCGGACGTGATGCACGCCGGCGTCGTGAGCGATTCGAACCTCGTTGATGATGTCCTCGGGTGTCCGCCAAATCGGTACGCCTTTTTTCGGCTCAATGCAAAACTTGCACCCGCGCTTGTACCGGACGCACCCCTGATACACCTCGACTTCGTAGGTCAGCGGTCCGGCCCGGTGCTCTGTCCCAAGGTCGGGGTGGTCGGTCACGGCCTTGCTCGCTGCACCGGCTTGGGCCCATTTCGTCCACTGTTCGGGGGTCCTGCGCTGGTGCTTCCATTCGCCTCGCTCAAGGAAATGGTGAAGCGTAGCGTCCGTGTCCTGGAGTGCAAGAAACAGGTTCGGTCGCAGCGGGGTCCAACCTTGCTGTTTCCAGCCTCGGATGGCCCAGCCGCCGAGCAACGCTGGCGTACCTTGCGGTAGACTTCGGATGAGTGCTTGTGTTTCCTTGAGCGAAATGGGCGTCCCGCGCAGGTATTTTCCCGGCACAACCGCTCCCGCAATGCACACCACACCGATGCATGTGTTCAGGCGATGTGCGATGGATTCTGGTTCGGTTTTGAGGGCCTGACGGTAGCGGTCGACGGTCATGTACTCGTAGTTCAGACCGGCGGATTCCATCACCCCGCAGACGTAGCGGACGTGAAAGCCGACGTAGGGTGGGACGCCGAAGGCGGCCGGTTCATCCTCGTATCCGTCCAGCACCAACCAGCGTGGCTCGGACGATTCAACCATGGTTCAAGGGGCAGGGGTGCCGCCTTCAATCCTTCTTCGGGCGGGGGCGTCGCTTGCGCTTCTTGCCGCCTTCCCCCTCTTCGCGAAGGGCTTGGAGTTCTCGGGCGGATTTTCCACCACCATCACCGTCGCGGCCACCGCCTCGGTTTCCACCGCGACCGCCGCCCTTGCCGCCTTTGGCCTTGGCGATGTCGACCTTGATCTTGCGACCTTCGAGTTCGGTGTTGTTGATGGCAGCGACAACGGCCTCGCCCTTGTCCTTCTCGGCNATGAANACGAANCCGAAGCCCTTNGCNTTNCCNCCGGGGCCGGTNGCGAGGATNACTTCGTTNACNGTGGCGTGCGCNGCCACGAGTTCCTTGAGGTGGTCTTGNGTNGCAGAGAAGGGCAGGTTGCCGACGTAGAGTTTGAGGCCTTCCGGCTCTTTGCGTTCCTTTCGACCCTTTTTNTTGTCGTCGTCGGCGTCTCGGACACCGATGCGTCGGCCGTTGATGCGGTGCCCGTCGAGGGCNTTGATGGCTGCGTCGGCCATGCTCTTCTCGGCGTAGGTCACGAAACCGAATCCTCGGTTCACGCCAGCGTCGTCGGTGAGCACAACGCAGTCGGTCATGTCGCCGTGGGCCTTGAACAGGTCGCGGAGTTCCTCGGTGCCGATTTCGCGTGGGAGGCCGCCCACGAAGAGGCGGGTGCCGGGCGCCGCTCGCTGACGGCCACCGCCGCCGCGACCGCCGCCTTGACCTTCNAAGCGGAAGTAGGTGCGCTCTCGACCGTCTTCACGGACGTCGGCTGCAATGAACGTGGCACGACCGGCGGGCCCCTTGGCAAACATGGCTTCGGCCGCGGCGCCCCAGCGCTTGCCCGAATTGTTGAGGGCGCTGGCTCCCTGGTCGAGTTCAGCCCAGCCAGCGCCAAAGTTGTCGGCGAGGGCTCGGTAGGACTGGTAGCCGCAGTTGCTGCACTTCACGTTCCAATCGCCGTCAAGTTCAGCATGAAGGTCGCTTCCGCACGGCGGGCANATGGCGTGCAGCACGCCGCAGTCGTCCCGTTCTCGAAAGTCGAGGCGGACAACGGGTTCGACCTCTTTGATGACGGCACGGCAAACNTCCCGTCGGCGCATGGCGTCCGATGTTTGGTGCATGAATCGGTCAACCAGCCCGGTGACGAAGAANTGTCCGTAGAGGTGCTGGGGTTGCAGCGAACCGGGTTTACCTTCCACGCACAGAATCATCGCTTCACCGTTCTTTTCGTTGAGTTTGACCACNTCGCACAGGACGGTGTCGCCGATCGCAGGCTCAACGATGGATTTCGAGGCGGAGACGCTGATGGCGCCGTTTTCCACGCTGACGTATCCAACGACCGTGGAAACGATGTTTCCGTTGGCCAGAGCGGTTCCCTCGCCTTGTTCGTGTTCGCCCTCTTGGGCGATGATGCTTCCTGGGGTGACGAGGCTCGCCGTCATGATTCTCATTCCTTTCGCAAGCATGGCCCGAGGTGGGTCGCACGCCGTTCGCTGATTTGAGGCGAGGGTTCCCTCCTTTTGAACCCCCCTTATGCCTCAGAGGTCCTCNTCGGTGGGAAGCNTGGCATCGCCGGGTCGATGAAAACGCCAACACATGACGTCGGTCGACCCCCTGCGTTGTGCATGGTGTGCATAGGTGGCAGGGAGCCTGAATTCGGTTCGCAAGACCGCCTCTGCATGCCATCCGTGGTCGCTGGCCATCGCCACGACATGAGCTGCTCGATCGCTGTGNAGNAGGTGAATCGCCGANGCTTCGCTGGAAAAGGCTGTTTCCAAAAACGGACGATCCGCCTTTGCTTTCTGAACCCCCCACGGAGGGTTCATCATCACGANGTCAACGCCCTCGGTCGCGACTTCGTCGATGCCCAGCGTGGCTTGTTTGACGACCGCTCGCTGGGCCAGTGCGGGCCCCAACCCGTTGACGTTTTGCCGCAAAACNTCCAGGGCGTCGGCGTCGGTTTCCACCAAAACGACCTNTGCAGCGCCCAACATCAAAGCGCCNAGTCCCAAAACACCGTTACCNGCTCCCAAATCGAGGACGGTTTTTCCTTCAAAGCCGTCCAATTCCTCGACGGCCAACAACCAATAAGCGGCCAAATCACCTTCGGTCGCATACTGNTCAAGCGTNACGTCGGTGCATGGATGCGGTTGCAGTTTCGAGAGGTTCATCGCCAGGTGCTTCGGGCGCATTCGCCTCACCAGCGACGTTGTTGGTAGGGATTGCCTTGCTGCGGTTGGGATTGCATCTGCACCCGCATGTTGTGGATTTGTTGGGCTTCGACCCTCAGCCGTTGGAGCAGTTGTTCACCGGGCTGCTGGTTGCCGCAGAACCTGCAGAATCGNGTNCCGTCGGGATGCTGTTGCCCGCAATTGATGCAGAATCCCATGATGCTCCCTCGGACGATGNTCGTTTCCGTTTGATTTAGACCTTCTCACTCCATTGCCGTCATCTGCAAGAGGATGGGCCATGTTTCCAACCCCTCNGCNATGGCTCGCTCGCTGATGTCTTCCCAGCGCGGGTCGTCCATGAACGCAGCAGGTTCAACGCCTGCGTCGATGAGCTCTTGGAAGAAGGCTCGAAGTTCAACCTCCATTTCAGAGGTTTCATCCNTCGCCTCTTCNNCCTCGGGGAGATCAACGGAGGTCGGGGATTCGGACTGCGTGGTGGGCCCNTCGTCGTCCATGANGGTCGATTCGGGCTCCTCGGTGGTTGGCTTTGGTGGGAGNGGAACGCTNGGCTCGGACGCCGGTTGNGGACTGGGCGGCAGCGGGACGTCCGCCGGTNCCNGGGGCGTGTCNTCAGCCGGCNCGTTCTCGCTGGTCTCATCGGCCACNTCCNCAGGTTGGGGTGGTGCTGTGGCNTNGGGCGGTGCGGGTGGTTCAGGTTCAGGCGGTGCCGGTTTTTCCAAACGTCCAACACCGAGCACTTCCGCTTGCTGTCGAGCCATTTCAGCGGCGGCTCGCCGGGGAAGGCTGACGAAGCATTTGCCCGGTAGCGATTCGGCGGGGAACGGGAGGAAGTANCGCTCCAGTGCGGGCAGGGAGGGGTGTCGGAAGCACAGCGTCTGAAGGGCCTCAAAGGGCCGCTGGGAAGGCAAACCGACGGAGAAGGGCGTCGATGCCANTTCGATTGAACTCCTCAACCATCCTTCGTTGTTCACGAGNTGTTGCATCCANGGTCCCATGTCGGCCGTGGCGATGTTGACGAACATGAACGAGGCAGCCCGTGGGTCAAATCCTTGCTCGTTGAGCAGGTGCGCCTCGGCACGCGGTCGGTGAAAGATGGACACNACGGGTTGGCCGTGCTCGACCATGTCGCCGTGCANCTCCATCATTTTCCGTTCCTTNCGAGGGCACAGAAGAAGCAACGTCATGCGGGTGGATTGTGGGTCCCAAATCTCACCCCAGCGGGACGAGGCTTCGCTCATGAGTTGACCGATGGTCATGTCCGGAATCATGGCGGTTATTCCCATCTCGGCACCCAATCCGAGGAGGTGGTTCCGACCTTTTACCCTACGGGTGAGCGGGGCTGGAGGACAGCAGTTCCATCTCGTGGGCCAACTCGGCGAGGTAAATCACGCCCCCGGCGGCGCCTCGTATCGTGTTGTGGCTGAAGGCTTCAAAGCGGATTGAACGGTCGGTGGGGCAGGTGATGCTGCCCACCNCAACGGCCATGCCAGCGTCCAGTTCCGTTGCGGGGTCGGGACGTTCAGGATAGCCGTGGCCGTTGGCGAAAAGATGAGCNTCGACGTCAATTGCTGGCGTCAACATCAGGGGTTGGTGGGGAGCGCTTGGNAGGGTTGTTCGGTGTTCGTTTGACCACCGTTCGAGTGCGTTCATCACCGCNTTTTCATCAACCGGACGCTCGACGTCNGCNTCNACGAAGACGTGNTGCCCGTCCGGTCGCATGACGCGTCCGCAGTTCAGGACCGCCTNCCCNNCCCAACCAAGGACGGTTTCAANCTCCGATGCGGTTTTTTCCGCCTCTCCGGGAATGGTTGGGTCCACAGCCCCTTCGCTCATCGCTCGTTCCATGTAGGCGTGACCTCCACCGGACAGGCCTTGTTCGCTTCGCATCGTGTAGCCCTTGAGGCCGAACGCCTCGTGGATGGCTGCAAGAGGGAGCACGAGCGGTATCAACGTGCAGTTGGTCGCACAGGCGTGTCGCAGAGGCNTNGAGGTGCGCAACGCTGTCGGGTTGATTTCGGGAATGACGAGTGGCACGCCGTCCGCTCCACGGTAAGCGCTTGCGTTGGAAAACACCGCAACGCCTGCGTTGACCCACAGCGGTTCCAGTTGCTGTGCTTCCGTGCTGGGCAACGATGAGAAGGCCACGGACACCCCCTCGCTCACGAGTCGTCTGATCGCTGCNTCGTCGGCAACGTCGTCAACGACCACGTCGGGCAAATCGGGTCGCTGCTCGGTGAGCACCCAGGGCACGCTGCTGAGCGAGTGGCCCTTGAAACGAGGTGAGCCAGCGACCGCCACCAGGGAAAACCAAGGGTGGTGAATCAGACGTTGCTGCAGCCGTTGGGCTACGAGGCCGCCCGCCCCCAAAACGGCGACCTTGATGCGTTGCATGTCCGGTCCACGTGCACAACGGTTTTGATTGCTTGGCAAGACCTACAACAGCGGTTCGGGGAAGATTCGCCGGGTGATCAATTTCCGTAAAATTCGCCACCCATCGGCGGTTGAGCCCAGTTTTGCNTCCCCAATTCGAGGACCGTAAGCGATGGGCACNAATCCAAACGNCACNCGCTGGTGGACCATGCTGGCGAACATCTCGGCTTCGATTTCGAAGGATTGGCTGTTGAGTTGCANGGTTTCCATGGCCTGCCGACTGAAGGCCCAGTAACCCGAACACACGTCGGACGTCGTGGCCCCAAACAGTGCCGTGGCCAACCAGGTCAGAAGATGGTTGCCGATGAAGTTCAGACGCGTCATGGCGTTGGGTGCCATGGCGCCGTTGAGTCGNTCGCCGATGACGACCTCGTGATTCTGAAGTTGCTCGAGAAGCAGCGTCATCTCCTCNGGTGCGTACGTCCCGTCGGCGTCCAGCATGACCACGGCGTCGGCGTTCATTGCATGTGCTTCTCGAAAACCGTGTCGTATGGCAGCACCTTTCCCGTGTTCGTCCTGCTCCACGAACATCACGCCGTGGTCCAAAGCGACCTGAGCGGTTGAATCCGTGCTGTGTCCGTCCATCACCAAAACCGTGGTCGTGTAGCCCATGGACGTCAACCGCTCAAGGGGAATTCGTTCAAGCACCCATGCCAGTCCGAGCGCTTCGTTGAGCACCGGGAGCATGACCACGAGGTGCTGCATGGATGCCCCCTAACCCTCCTTGCTCATGGTGTTTCCCTTNACTGCGCTGACCACGTCCACCATTGGAGTTTCACACCCGTCCGATCGAGCAGGACGGTGTCCCGGCCCGACAGACCGAGCGGGTTGAGCCATCGTTGGGGTTCATCTGCGTCCCATTCAAGTCGAACCTCGGTGAGGGACGTGATGTTGTCCACGCCAAAACAAGCTTGGTGATAACCCGCATCGGTNCGCAGACCGTGGTACGGACGGTCAAGCCCTTGCGGGGCTTGGAGGTACAACGCATCCGTNGTGCCGACGATTTCGTAGGTCAAGCAGAGTTTTGTGGCAGAGGCCGGAGGACTGAGGCGCACCGTGCCCGTGGTTCCCTCGGGCAGGAACGGGCGGTCGTCTCCGAGGTTCATTGGGTCCCGGAACTTGTGGGCTCGCCAAGGGTCGACCCGAGCCGTGCACGCAGGGCAATCGTCCTCGTCGATGCCGTCCAGCACANCGACCTCTCCNTCGCCGTTGGGACGCAAGGTCCAGAGCACNGCGCCGTCGTTTTGCGCCTCCACGTCCCAGAACGGTGAAGTCGCAAGGGTCCACTGCATGGTGCCCAACGGCGAGGTCAAGGCGTGGAGCATGTTTCGTTCAAGAAAGTACGACGTGTTGTCGTAAAACATCGCTTGCGTGGCTGCCGAATGCTCGCTGCTGTCCAAATGCACCAGCCCGAGGGTTGGGATGGACGTCGCTTGAACGCTCGCAGGAGCATCCCAAAGGTAGCCCCAATGCATGTTCTCGGTGTACACCGCACCNTCGATGTCCTCAAGNGCGTCCCGAAGCGCCAGATCGCCCGGGGAAACCGCCAACAATTCCTCGTGTTGGGAGAGGGAAAACGCCACCGTTTGTGCGAACAGCGTGCCCATCACGACCAGGACCACCAGCCCAACCGAAACGGNCTTGGGCGGCGCANAGGTTNCCTTCGGTTCATCGTCGAGACCGGTGAGCGCCGTGTACGGCGACAACCACAGCCCAACCAGGACGGCCAGAGGGAGATGNAAGGCGTGCAGGGCCATGGAGTACAGGGTGTAGGACAGGAGGGACAAGACGGGGACGTTGCGCAATCCTTCGACGAGATGCACGAAACTGAGCAACCACAAAAACGCAAACCACGTGACGGCGATTCGCCCTTCCAACGTGGCTCGCAGTGCCCACGCTGCTGCGATGGCGACCATCAGGAGCAGGCCGTTGTACACCAGTAANGGACGACCACCCTGCCAGCCGTATTCGGAGAACACGGCNTCGTCAAAAAGCCGAGGTGCGATGACCAGCAAGGCCACGGCGAAGCCGATCGTGATGAAGGTGGACGCAACGTAGGCAAGTTTNCGNAACCGCTCGCGCTGNTCCTCGTTGTCGATGGACAAACCGTGCAGCACGTGACTCAACAACAGAAGGGCGAGGTAGATGGCACCCGTGGGGTGAACCAGCGCAACCGAATACAGAGCCAAACACAAACCGAGGGTGTGGTGTCGCTGACGCTGGTCCGCGTGGCGGAACAGCACCAAAACACCCACAACCAAACCGAGTTGGCTCGCCACGCTCGGAAAGCCAGAGTCGAAGGTTTTGGCGAACAGTCCGATGCCCAAGCCCATGGCGAACATGGCGTGGGCTCCTGCACCGTGTCGGTCCATNGCACCCATCATGCCCAANAGAAGGACNAGCAGCGTGTAGTGGCCGAGATGGAACACCGCNTGTCCGGCATCCAAGCCGGTCAGAACGGCCACCCAAGCAGCGGTTGACGGAAAGGCCGGCGGGTAGGTCCAGAAGCCNTCGTTGGTGCCCGGCAGACCGAGATTACCCTCCAACACGAGTTGTTGGGTGAGCATTGCGAACCCGATCCAATCAACACCAAACGGCAGTCGCTGCANCAGGGTTGGCAGGACAGCGGTGGTTGCGATGGCCACGCTGAGAGCCATCAGAACGNTNGACCGATTGCGCTGAAAGCCAAGTTGGATCTCGGCCTCTTCGCTCAGCGAGGTGGTGTCGCCTTCCTCTGAGAGCTCTCCGTGCATGGCCGCTTCCAACATCTGCCATCGCGTTCGCTTGGCCAGCACTTCGTGTCGCTGATGGATCATGCGGTAGGCAAACCCGTTCAAGGCGACCAAGCACAGCGCAAGAAGAATCGGTGACCACAGGTCCAACAAGACCAGCGTNCCCGAAACTCCGTACATCAACAACAGACCCAAGGCCGGGGCGAGCAAGGCTTTCCTGAACCGGTCGCCGCTGCCGTCCAGCACCGATGCCAAGGCCCATCCCGGCAGCATGCTCGGAGCCAGNACGACCACTGCACTGCCGAGCATGGATGCGGCACGCCCGAGTCACGCTTTGATGGTTCTCCGAAACCTCAAGTAGATTCGAGGCTTCCCCGACCCATGGACTCGGGCGGTGCGTTTCCGTTTCATCCNACGGTCGTGTTCGACGGGCCGTACTGGGTTCACGATTTTACCCGGCCGAGCCCCGAGGGGTGGACGGCTCCGTACCCGTATTCGGTCGGACGCTACGACGAACATCGGCCTGCGATGTACACCACCGAACTTTTTGAGGGAGAGCGGAATCACCACGTTGGCCTCGACCTTGGTGCCCCGGTACACACCCCCGTCCACGCCTTTGATGCGGGGGAGGTNGCNATGATTGCGGTCAACGATGAGGACGGCTCGTACGGACCGACCCTNATCACGAAACACACCCTTCGCCTNCCAACATCCGTTGGTGGCCCNCTGNGCACCGNCGAGCGCACCTTCTGGGTGCTGTACGGNCACCTGAGCCTTGCGAGCATATCGCANTGGAAGCCGGGGGACACGTTCGACAGGGGCGCCGTGNTGGCGGCNCTGGGCAACGAAGATGAAAACGGTGGATGGGCGCCTCACGTGCACGTCCAACTGTCGTGGGANGCACCCCTCGACGGTGACCTGCCTGGCGTGGTNCGGCCCGAAAACCGTCTGGAGGCCTTGGAGAAGTACCCCGATCCAAGGCTGATCTGCGGTCCGCTCTACTGAACCGAGTTGAGGTGATTCTTCAGCGCATTGATGGGTCCGATCGCAGCGGGGTCTTTTCCGTGAAGGAACGCCAGCGTGATCGAGAGCCAGTCCATCACCATGCAGTGGTAGAGCAAGCATTCCAGCAAGGACTGTCCTTCGCCCACGAGGTTCCATGCCGTTTCGGTCGTGGCGTGAGCAACCATCCAGTCGAGGCGTTGCTGAACCCTCGGGTGCATGCCNGGCCACGTGAGGAGCAGCACGGCTTGATTCGCAGCCGCTGGGTCGGCATCGGGCCCGACTCCACCCCAGGCCACGCTTTCGTTGTGGTTCATTTCGGGCANCGTGCCGACGCGAACNAAACGAGCTGCGTTTTCGTTCATCTGGTTCTTGAATCGGTTGAGCGCAGGTTGCAGCTCGGTCGGACCGATCACAGCAAGGGGCTGGTTCATCAGACCGGCGGCCAACAGAGCGATATCACCCTCCGGTTGCGACAGGACGTCGAAATGCTCGTTGTTGGCCGCCAACCGTTCCAACATCGATGACCGNGCGACGTCGTCTTGAGGGGTCATCAAACCCAANTGCTCCATCACGGCCACTTGGCGACTGAACAGNTGGCCAAAAGCCGTTCGAGGCGGTTGTCCACCCACCGAGGGCACCAGNTGACAGTTCGGGGAGAGTTCTGCGAGCCCTGCGAGCACGCCTCCGGTGGCGATGACGATGACGGTTGCCCCTTGTTTCAACGCGTCCTCAGCAGACTGGACGGTTTCTTCGGTGTTCCCGCTGTGGCTCGTGGCCATGACCAACCAGGTTGCGTCAAACCAGGCAGGAAGGCGATAATCTCGGTGGACCATCACCGGACAACCTCCGTTCTGTGCGGTGAGGGCCGCCAAAAAATCGCCTCCGGCAGCGCTTCCGCCCATGCCCAAACAGAGCACNCCGCTCCAGGGTGCTTTTCGAAGGTCCTCAAGCCAGGGGTAGCGTTCAACGCTGACCGANGAAAATCCATCTCTCAAATCACGGTGAAAGGACCGGGTGAACCCCACCATCCCTTCGGAATCGAAACGCTCGGCCAGGTCGATCAGCGTAGGTTCCGTCTCGTTTTNCGCTTCGTTCATGCTTTTTCNTCCTCCNGTGGTTCGGGTGCGTCAACGGCCATGAACGGGAGGCTGAGCCACTCGTCGCTGTGTCGAACGAGCAAGCCTCGGCGTCCGGGCGTNTGTTCGTACGGAAGCCGCACGGATTCCATCGCCCATGTCGTCGGGTCGAGAAACTCACCAACCGATGCGTCTTCGGTCACAAATTCAACGTCCACCAAATCATGACGTTGAGCCACCACCTTGGCGGACTCAAGATCACGCCATGTTGCGCCGGTTCGTTCGCGTCGGTCGACGCGCTCCATGATGGCCCCGTCCTTTGTCCAGGCCGATGGACGCCAAACGTGGTTTCGCCACTGGACGACGTCCCCAATNTCGTAGCCAGGTTTNCGATACAGCANGGTCAATCGGGTCACNTCCACGCCGTCTTTTCTGCCGACCGTCGAATTGGTCTCGACGACCATGCCCCCGTATTCGTTGATGAGGTGTCGNCCCCACGCTCGGGCAAGCCCCTTGCTTCCAAGGACGACATCGTAGCCCCCCGTTACGGGNCCTTCGGTGGTGATGAAAAACATCGGGTCGTCGGAGAGCTTCTCGAGCACGTCGTCCAGTGTTTTGCGGAGTTTGGTGAACTCTTCTTCGCTCAAGCGCCGGGCGCTGGAACGCAACTGAACCGTCGCTTCAAAGTANTTCCCGGCCCGACGCGTGCAGGTCAGGCACACACCGTTGGCCATCCGAGCCCTCATCGTGTGTTCTTCTTGGAACAGCAGGTCGTCAATCACGCCTTCGAGTTGGATGTGAAGGAGGGTGTGCCGGTCGGAGACCTTGACCGGTTCCATGCCCAACTGGATGTCTTCCGCACGTTCGTGAACCACGAGGTTTCGATGAAGCAGTTCATCCCANACCTCGTCTTCGGTTGTGTTTTCCCACTTCCCGTCGATCTCAACGATGCCGCACCGGGCGCAACGCACCCACGGAACGTTTTCCGGTACCTTCGCNAGAACGGTCCGGGCGCGCAAGCANGGCTCGCACATGCGGTCCCCGAACAGCGGGGGTTCGGCACCGCAGACCAAGCAAAACTCGCCTCCAAGGTCGGCTGCCATGCACCTCGCCGAGTGTGTCTCGCAGAGGTGCCTTTGAAAGACTACGCCTTCTCATCGCTCNAAGCGTCGGTTTTCNCATCGGATTNNCTCNGNGCGAGACGNCCGGCACGCTCAAGCGCNTCNAGGCGCGCTTCCATACGTCGGTTTCGTTGGACCACGGTCCACGTCCACAGAGCGATGGCGAGGAGCATGCCGAAGTAGGCAACGGCCAAATGCGTCATGCCTTCCATTCAATCGCCCCCGTCCATTGCGTCCTGCAGTCGTTCAAGGCGCTGCTCGAGCGAGGTGAGTTCCATCGAGGCCATCATGTGGCCGAAGATGAACACCGTAAAGGAGATGGCCCCGAGAAGAAGAACCAACCCCATGTCTCCGTTGATCGACCCCTCGCCGCCGGTCCCGACAACGGGGCCGGGGTGTCGGATGGTCCAGATTCGAGTGGCGATGTAGGTCACGGGAACCAGAACGAAACCGTACAAGCCGAATGCGGCAAAGGTGTCTCGAGTCTCCACCCCGTCGGGTTGGCTTCCTCGTCCGAGAACGACGTAGATCGACAAAAGCGTGAGCAAACCAAACGTGTTCAGTCGGACGTCGGTCCAGTCCCACGGTGTCCCCCACTCGGCGGCACCCCAAACACAACCCGACCAAACCGCCATCAAACCGCAGGCGAGACCGGCCTCCGAGCCGGCGACGTGCAGCTGCCACATCGTTTCTGAACGTTTGAACAGCCAACCCGCAGATCCAACGAAAAGGGCTCCAAAGGCGACGAAAGCCGCCCACGCGGCGGGGACGTGCCAGTAGAAGATGCGCTGGGCGGCAGGGGATTCAAACGCTTCGAGGGATACGCTCGGCGCCCAAAGCAGCGCAAGGAGCAGCGTGGTGCCGATGCCCCCGAACCCGAGGAGGATCAGCGTTTCGCTTAGCCTCATGACCTCCGGTGTCGCTCAATCCCCCTTGAACTTGATGTTCCCCTCAGGCAAGAAGGCTGATGAGGAGCGAATACGGTAGAATCAGAACGGGCGTCAGCAATCCGACAAAAACGGCCTGTGGGCGTGCGAGTCGTTGGGTGGAGCGTTGCATCCATCCCACACCGTGCCACACCGTGAAACAGAGGGCACTCGAGACCCCCAGCGTGGTCGTGTTCAAGGGTTGCCCGAGGGCGGTGCTCGAGAAAAAACCGATGGCTGCTCCGATGACAAGGGGCAGCCAGGCGGCGTGCGGCTCGGCGCGACCCACCGCTCGCCACCAAACACCGGCCCGCTCCTCTCGAAGTGCGGCCACCAGCGGTTCACCGCACAACCCTGCCGCCAGGGCGGGTGAGAGCACAACGCCGAGCCGTTGCATGGCGTCCAGATCGCTCATGAATTCACCCATGGCGAGCATCACGCCCAACGTCAGCAACGCCGCCATGGCGTTGGTGTTGAGCCACATCAGCGTTCGGAGGTGCAATCGAACACCGTAGACTGCAGGCGACACCCGTCGAACCGGCATGGACGATGGACGCCGAGCTGCGATGGTCTCGGGGGCCACCTCCACGGCCTCGATGCTTCCACTGGCGAGATCCAGCAGATGGGTTGCGTGGTTGCGAAGACGCTCGTCGTGCGTTGCCAAGAGCAAACCGTGGCCCAGTGCTCGCAACTCCTCCAGCCAACCGCTCAACGCCTTGACGGCGCCTTCGTCCAGACCGGCGCCCGGTTCGTCCAGCAACAGCAGCCCGGGGGCTTGGCTGGCAAAGGCTGGCAGAAGCCCAGCGAGGACGGCGACCTTTCTGGCCTGGCCTTGGGACAGGTTGGCGATGCTGTCGTTGGCTCGGTGCGTGAGGTCGAACGCTTCGAGAAAGGGCTCGATGTCGATGCTTTGTTTGCTGGTGGACATCGCGCAGTGCAAGTGTTCAGTGACCCGCTCGCTGCCCAGCATCCCGTTTTTTTGAAGCACGACGCCCAGAGCAAGGGGGGAGGCGCGTCGTCGGCCCTGTGCGTCGACGATGCTCACATCGCCGTGCTGTACGTGTCCTTTTTCCAGCGGAAGAAGACCGGCAGCGGTTTCAAGCAGGGTCGATTTGCCTGCTCCGTTCGACCCCCACANGACGACGGTTTCGCCGCCGTTCACGGTCAGTTCTTGACCGNTGAGCACCGTTTGCATGCCGCGTCGGACGTGCACCTCCGAGAGATGCAAGAGCGTCGTGGCCATGGTGCGGCGAAACCCCGTTCAAGCAAGAACCCTCCTGTTTCCTCTCGCCGAGACATCAACTCAAAAGAGAAGGATGCAGACGCANGNTCATGCCCTTCGCCGTGTCCGTCTTCTCCCCGCTGGAGTTGGGCGTGCTGGTGGTGTGGTCACTCGCCATCGTCTCGCCGATCGTGTATGCGGCTCGCACCCGCACGTCCATCGCCATGGGCATCACCGTCAGCGTGTTGCTGGGTGCCGTGGTTCAGGTGCTGTGGTCCATGCTTTACGGNTGGGGNGCCGTGGAGCATTGGGTCTGGTCCGATTTNGTGTTGGTCCCCGCTCGGTCGTTTGAACCCGGGTTCGTCCACACCCTCGCAACGGCTGGATTTCTTCACAGTCAGGGCGACATGATGCACGTTTTGGGCAACGTCATCATNCTCGCTCTGGTGGGNGTNCCCCTTGAACAACGCCTCGGCTCCAAGCGATTCGCNGTCGTTTACGCCATCGGTCTCCTGGGNGGTTCCTTGGGGTGGGTGGCCTTCAACGCCGATTCCTACAGGCCCGCTTTGGGCGCCTCCGGAGCGGCGTTTGGCTTGCTGGGTGCCTACCTTGCGGGATGGCCGAAAGACGAAATTCCCTTTCCGCTGTTGCTGATACGGCCCTGGCCGGTGGTGTTCATTGCGTTGCTGTACTTTGGGCTTGAACTNGCACGAGCTCTCGCAACCATGGAATCGGGTGTTTCCAGCGGCATTGCACACATGGCNCACATCGGGGGCTTCGTCGCCGCCTACGCTTTGCTGCCCCTGGTCGCACGAGGNGGTCCGGTGGAACTGGGCGTTGTGGACGGGGGACCCACACAGGGCGCCGCTCACGCAGCTCAACGCCGTCGAATGAAGGCGACGATGGTGGATTTGAGCACGGTGGACGATCCGTGGACCGCCATGGGCTTGGAAGTNCCAAAACAGCTTCGTGAACCGCTGAAGAATCTNGTNCAGGCCAGCGATGAGCCCGAGACACGAGCGGCATGGATGGAGCACCTCGCCGATGCGGGGTCGTGTCCTGTGTGCCAAGCGCCGCTCGGCTTGGTTGAACGGTCCAGCGGACCCCACGTCCAGTGTTCCTCCNACCCGTCGCACCTCGAGTGGCCGCCNCGCTGAATTCTGCGTTTAAACGCTGGACGGCGTGATACAGGGGAGGATAGAATCAAAGGTGGGGAAGCCTTCCTCANCACGGAGAGGCGAAGCCATGCGTTCTGCACCCCGGCNTTCCATTCGATTCGGTGCGGTTCTCTTTGCCTTCCTGATGTTGCTTGCCGATGTCAGCGGAGGTCTTCTGACCCACCCGGTTCAGGCCGCCCCAGCATCGGACCATGAACCCCCCATCCTCGTCGAGGGGCTCCCTCCGCTGATGTGCGGTGATGAACTCTGCGAGCGCCCCACGCGGATGCTGGAGCGGGGCGACCGAGCTTCGGCTGAACCCGACCGTTGGTGGCTTGGATACGGNCCTGACCTNGACTGGAACGGCATGGACGATCGNCTTCAACGCGTCATGGCAGGCCAAGAATCAATCTCGCCAACGGCCGTCATCGGTCCTGACGGGCGTAAAACGGTGGCGATCGTGGTCGATTACGCCTGGGCGCCCAACGAGGAAGAGGTTGCAACGCTCGAAGCCGTTCTCGGCGAGCACGGTTGGATGGGTGCGGAACAAGGCGCCTGGTTNCAAGTCATGGAATCGATNGATTCTGTGGTTGTGGACAAGGTGCCCGTGAGCGCGCTNATGGACATACACTCGCTTCCGGGGGTGGTTGTGGTCGAGATGCAAAACGTGATGATTCCGTTCAACGGTGTAGCATCCGAGGCCTCTCGGTCCATGCCATCAGAGGTGTATTCGGCCAGCACGTACGAACGAGGTTACAACGGCGAAGGCNTCGTCATCGCCGTGCTCGACACGGGCGTCGACAACGAACACCGTGCCCTCAACGACTTCGACGACGTCGATGACGAACCCGACAGCGACCCCAGCAGCTACAACGATCAAAAATGGGTCGCAGGGTTTGACGCCACCTCGTCCGCCTCCAACCCCGACGGAACCGTGGACCCCGACGACGGGCAGGGNCACGGAACGCACGTNGCAGCAACCGCCNTGGGCACCGGAGGAGCNGACCGCGTTCACACCGGCAGCGGCATGGGAGCGTTCCTCGTCGACATCAAAGTCCTGACCGATTCGGGCGGTACAAACTCCCAGGCCTCCCTCAACGGCATCCAATGGATGATCAACAACAAAGACACGAATTGGGGCAACAACGATTCGAGCCGGGGCATTGACATCGGCTCCATGTCCTTCGGCTCGCTCAGCAGCCCGTTGAACCCCGGCGATGAGGGCGACAACGGATCGGGCGCCGAGGCGCGCCTCGTGAACGACGCTCGAGACGCAGGCATCGTTTGCATCGTGGCGATGGGCAACGACGGCACGAAGCGTGTGCCCTCCCCCGCAAGCGCCGACGGAGCCATTTCCATCGGTGCGGTGAACGACCGAAACACGGTGAACAGAACGGACGACGTCATGGCATCCTATTCCAACTGGGGGCCGCGGTTGGACGACGGGGACGACGACGAGTGGGACGAACTCAAACCCGACCTGACCTCGTACGGCTCGGGCATCGTTTCGGCCACCGCCGCCACGGGCCCTTCGTTCCCGGGGCAGCCCGACCGTCCGCTCGCCGACAACGATTACGATTCAAAGGACGGCACGAGCATGGCCACACCGCTGGTCTCCGGCATCGTCGCCACGTTGCTGCAGGCCGACGACACCCTTGACCCCGAAGACATCCGGAACATCCTGCGAAATTCATCGGAGGCCAAAGGTACGGCCACCGAGCCGGGCGTCTCAGACCGTTGGAACGACAAGTGGGGCTTCGGTCTCGTGGACGCCTCGTGCGCTCTTGACACGGTTCTCGACCGTGCCTGCACACCCCTGGAGGACAGCGGCGGGGTCATCATCGCACCCCCACCCGACGACGACGACGGCTTGGGGTACGACGTCTCCATGTCGGCTCCAGTGAACCAAACCCTCTATCTTGCAGGCAACACCCTTTCGGTCGAAGGGACGACCGACACCAGCAACACGGACTACATTGAGGTCCAGGTCAAGTTGGAGCAATTTGACGAGGACGGCGACAGCACCGAACTCACCAACTGGTTGGGAGCGGACGGCACCGTCGAAGACTGGTACTTTGACATCACGGTGGACGACGATTGGGTCCGTGAAGACGAAGACTACACACTCATCTACGCTCGAGCCCTCAACGAAGACGGTGAAGCCTCCTTCATCGACGTCCGAGTGGTCCGCTTTGCACGGATGACGGTTTCCATCACCGAACCCTCCCTCGGCACGGCTCTGGTGGGTTTGGTGGACTTTTCCGGGACCGTTGAGGGCACCGATCACGACCGAATCGAGTACAAGGTGGGCGGCGACGATTGGCAACTCGGCGACGACCTTCAAGAGCAAGAAGAGGGAACGCAGTCATGGTCGTTCTCGTGGGATTCAACCCAAGTCAGCGACGGCTCGCACCGAATCAGCGTCCGAATGGTGAACACGAGCGGGGTCGCAAGCGACGTCGTGAAGCGCACCTACGAGGTCGACAACCTGCCCGCTGCGCCCAACTTTGCGTTCACGGGCTCCGTCGGGGTGTACGATGGAGGACTGCCGGTCAACAACGCTGTCGCCGGTACCGTCCTTGAGATTCGATTTGGAATTCGAAACATCGGGGATTTGGACGCCAACGAAGTCTACCTGACCCTCGACGGTGAGGGCAGCGATTCCACAACGTACCCGTCGGAGGGCAAAGTCACCCAGCTCGAGCAGGGTGAGAGCGTGTCGGTCACCTTGTACTGGTGGGCCACCGAACCGGGCACCCACGACGTGACCCTCTCCGTTGACCCCAACGAGCAGTACGAGGACCCCGACCGAACCGACAACACCTACACCTTCAGTTTCATCGTCGATGAACGACCCGTTGAGCCGATGTTGCGCTTCCTACCGGGCTCCTCGAGGACAACACCTGACGTGCCTGCTCCGGGCGTTCCTTACGACGTTAAAATCCGGGTCGACAACCTCGGTCAGACCGATGCAAGCAACTTGATGATTCAACTGGCTCGATGGGTCGAGGACGAAACCACGGGCATCTACGGATGGATTCCAATGGCAAACGTGTCGGGGCTGCTCGTTCCGGGCTCAACCACCACCTCTGGTTTCTCCTATGCTTCGTTCAGCGGCGTCGTGTTGAATGAATCCGGTGCGGTGAAGTACCGGGCGGTGCTGACCGGCACGGGCGTTGAGATTGAGCACAACGAATTGCGGTTCAACGTCACGGTCGCTGACCTTCGAGAGGGGTCCAAAAACGGGATAAGCCTCGCAACGGGTGAAGTCGCAGTGGATTTTGTTGGCTTGGACGACGGAGCGCTCTTGTTCACCACCATTGACGGCGAGCTTCACGCTCGTACGATCACCTCGCAACGTTCGTTGGTCGGAGGCGTTGTTTTGGAAGAAAATTGGGGTGGCGAACTGGCCGTCTATCAGCGAGATGACGGCCTGATCCAAGCGGCGTGGACGCGGCGCTCGCTGAGTTTGGAGGGTTATGTTCTGACCGACATCGCAATGACATCGATCTCGGCCGCCGGGAAGACCACTCCCAAGCACTACCACATGTCCGCACTCAAACTCTCCGAAGGCTCCTACTACGGATTTACCTTCGACCAACACGACGGAACGATGGTGCTTGCAGGATATCACCGGGACCTCTCAACCAGCGGTTCGTGGCAAGACATCACCTCGCTGTTCGTCATTTCTTCGCCAACGCCCGACCGTGGAACATCCTGGACCACCCCTGTCACCGTGCTCTCCGACATCGACATACGGCCGGCCGATGCCCAACCGCTGGGGGTCGGCCTCGGTGAAGAGTACCTTCACCTTCTCTACCAGGAATACCGAGACGATGTGACGGGTGTGGAACGCGTCGGATTGATGTACACCCACGGATCCTACACCTCCTCGTCCTGGAGTTTCCAATACTCCGTTGGAGACGACGCCTCGCACCCGGTCATGGAAGTCCTCGTTGATGACGGTGAGGACAGGTTGATCTCGTCGTGGATTGAAGGTCAAGGCAAAACCTCGAACGTGGTCGTTGCCAACACCAACGCTCTCTGGTCAGGCAGTGAACCACAACGCTTGCTGGCTCCGGGAGCCACGGGCATCCACTTTGACCTTCGAAAGGAGGGCGTCTATCTTTTCCACGATGAAATCAACCTCAACGGACCCGTTCATCGTCTCGGTCTTGTAGCAGATGACAAAGGGGCTGAGTTGTCGGGCATGTCCAACATGCTGGACCAGGGTTTCCTGTTCGGCGTTGGCTCCATGGACGACGACACCATCCTCTGCACCGTATCACCCACCGGTTCCCTTAGTTTGACCACCCTTGCGGTTTTGTCAGGCTCGTCGACCGAGGTCGGTGCGCCCGGCTTGCTTGAGACCTTCCTGGACTACCTTCCGGGGGACTCGAGGGAGACCAAACTCCGCATCCTCGGCTTTGGCGTGGGCCTTCTCGGGCTGTTCCTGCTGTCCATCGCCGTGGTGGTGCGTCGTTCTCGCAACAAGGTCGAGGAGTTGCTCGAAGAGATGGGCGAAACCGGTGATGACTCGGAAGCGGTTGAGGTTATGATCACCCTCGAAGAAGACGAAGGCCCCCTGCTCAGCGTGGAGGACGACGACGAAGAATTGACCGTTCAGGCTCCCGTTGCTGTCATCGATGAAGAGGAAGAAGAATCCCTCGCGGAAGAACTCGAGCGAAAGCTGGAGGAAGGGGAAGGAAACGCTCGCTTGGAGCGACGGATAAAGCGGAAGCAAATGCGTGAAATGGCTGAAGTGCTTCAACAAGGTTTGCCTCCGCTGCCCAACGTGCCGATGCCGGACGAACAACCGCCCCTCGCTGGTGCGTTGCCCCCTCTGGACGGGGCTCTCCCCCTCCCCGTTCCCGGCATGCCACTGCCCGACCTGAAGCGGGACGTCGTGTGCCCCTCTTGTGACGCGAAGTTCAGCGTGAAGGACCTCATGCTCAAACGAACCACATGCCCCGTTTGCGGCGCGGCCTTTGACCTCTGAGGTGTCCACAGTGTGCGGCATCTTTGGCTACATCGGACACCAACAAGCCCTCCCCATTCTGGTCGAGGGATTGCGCCGTCTCGAGTATCGAGGGTACGACTCAACCGGTGTGGCGGTCGACGACGGTCAATCCATCCAGACGCACAAAACCGTCGGCAAAGTGGCCGATTTGAAGGCCATCCTGCCCCCAAGCGTTCAGGGTACGCTTGGCATTGCGCACACACGCTGGGCCACCCACGGTGGTGTGACGCAGGTCAACACCCACCCGCATGCGTCCGAGGCGGGAACCGTACACCTTGTGCACAACGGCATCATTGAAAACTATCAACAGCTCAGGAAAGGCCTCCTCAAGCGAGGCATTGAATGCGTGAGTGAAACCGACTCTGAGGTTCTCGCTCACATGATTGCCCTTGAGATCGAAAGCGGTTCCACGCCCTTGGAATCGGTTCAAAAAACGCTTCGAAGGCTACGCGGCACCTGGGGCCTCTGCATCTTGTTCAAGGAACACGACCTGTTGGTGTGCGCCCGAAACGGGTCACCGCTGATCATAGGACAAGGTGAGGGCGAGACCTTCGTTTCAAGTGACCCTCATCCGCTCACGACGCACACACAACGCGTGGTTTACTTGGAGGACGGTGACGTTGCGCTCATCAAGCGCGATTCCTTCAGCATCACCTCCATTCGAGGTCACGCTGTGGAACCCAGCATCACGGTACTGGAAGAAGCGTGGGGCGAAGCCGAATTGGGGGATGCACCCCACTACATGTACAAGGAAATCTACGAACAACCCGACGCCCTGCGACAGTGCATCGCCGGTCGCGTGGACCGCGAAATGGGCACGGGTCGTCTGGGAGGGATGGGTCTGGACCACGCAACCCTTGTTCAAGCCCCGCACGTTCGATTGCTGGGGTGTGGAACAGCAGCCTACGCAGCTGAGATCGGCCAGACGCTCATCGAAAGGATGGGTCGAATCCCCGCCGTGGCCCACATATCCAGTGAATTCCGCAACAACGACACCGTCATCAATCCGAAGGCGATCTACCTCGCTGTTTCACAGTCGGGCGAAACGGCTGATACCATCTCAGCCATCAAGGAAATCCAATTGAAGGGCGGTCAGGTCTTCGGCGTGGTCAACGTCGTTGGCTCAACCATCGCTCGACTTTGCGGGCAGGGCGTCTACATCCACTCTGGACCAGAACAATCGGTGGCGTCAACCAAAGCCTTCACCAACATGGTGGCGGCGCTGACCATTTTTGCAACCCAACTCGGGCGAACACGGCACCTTTCCAAAGACGACGGGCGGGAGTTGATTCACCACCTGCAGCAGGCCCCGCATCTCATGGAGACCTATTTTGAAGACACCGGGCCGATCGGCGAGGCCGTGGACCTGTTGTGCGATGCGCAGTCGGTTCTTTTCCTCGGGCGCGGTCTCTCCGCCACCGTGGCGAAGGAAGGTGCGCTCAAACTCATGGAACTGGCCTACATTCCCTGTTTAGCGTACCCTGCAGGTGAGATGAAACACGGTCCCATCGCCCTGCTCGAGGAGGGCAGCCCTGTGGTTGTGGTGGCCCCCAACGATCACCTCAAAGAGAAGACCATGTCGGCTCTGCACGAGGTGAAAGCGCGTGGCGCAAAGGTGATTTTGATTCATGAAAAGGGCGACAGCATCGCTGCTGAGGGGGACGTCTCCATCGCAGTCCCTTCGATTCACCCGTGGCTGACGCCCCTTCTGACGGTGTTGCCGCTTCAACTGATGGCCTACGAAACGGCCCTGCGACTCGGTCGAGACGTTGATCGTCCACGAAATCTGGCCAAGTCCGTGACCGTAGAGTGAACTCAAATGATGGTGAACCGCTGTTCGCCTTCCTTCCAGTTGAACGGCTTGTAGCCCAGCAAATGGTTGGTGTGTCGCATCTTGACAATGCCCAATTTCCGCTTGACGTCGTCGCCGTCTCGCTCCATCACGAGGTGCATGACACCGTCCGACAGGTAATCTTCAACCCCATACTCTCCGAATTGCTTGTGATCCTCGCCCGTCATCTCGCAGATGAAAAACGACGTCAACTCAAGACGTCGGACGGCCTCAAACAGTCGGAAGATTTCGTCGCGAGGGTTTTCCATCTTCGTCAGCGTGAAAAAGGCACCCAGAGAGTCGAACACGAGGAGCTCAAAGCCGATCGACTGGCGGTATGACGTCAACTGCTTGATGAGTTGGCCCATCCAGTCCACTCGGTTGCTCATGCCCTGCTCGTCAAGTTGAACACGAAGGTCGGCCAGGTCGATGATCGCGATGCGGTTTCGCACCCTCGGGTCGTCGACGTTCATGCCCATGTTGGCCATGTGCGAGCGGAGCGAGTCCTTGCCCTGTTCAAGCGTGACGTAAATACCGCTGGTCTCACCGTAGAGCACGGCGTTGTAGAGCATGGAAAAGGTCAGGCTTGATTTCATGGCACCGGACGCACCGGCGACGATGCTGATGTGTCCCTGTGGAATGCCACCCTGCATTTTTTCGTCCAGTCCTTCAACGTGGGTTGGGATGCGTTCAATCTCGGACATGCGCCTCGTTCCCCGGTTGTCCGAATGATTCTTCAATATCACGCATGCATTCCATGGGAATCTCCAAGGCCTTGGTGCCGTTCATCACCGCATGGATGCGTGGCTGGCCTCAAACTCACCTCGTCGGTACGCCCTGATTCAACCCCTGTTCCCCGACCTCCACCACGCAGGCCTCGACGGAGTGGATGAGACGCCACCGTCGGGAACGGTCGGTGAACAGGTTTCGACCATTTGTCATCGGAAGGCCGACGCTGTTCCTGACAGCACGCATTCGTTGGTCATCGTCGCCGACACCATGCTCAGCGACCCCGACGAGCATTCGTTGAGCATGGGAAAACCGCGCGACCTCGCTCACGCAGCAACCATGCTCCTGCGACTCAGCGGTCGGTTGCACCAAGTTTGGTCGGCCACCGCCGTTCGATGGAACGGGGTGTGGCACCGTTGGTGTGAATCCGCCGTGGTCTCCATTCCCGAATTGACGGCCGACCAGATGGACGCGCTGCTCACGTCAAATTCATGGGTTGGAAAAGCGGGTGGATACGACCTCGCCGGTCCAATGGGTGAGCACGCCCGGCTCGTGGAGGGCGACGAATCCACCGTACTGGGCATCGCCGGTGGAGCAATGGAATTTCTCGAGGTTTTGGCGTCCACCGTGTGATCACAGCAGCGGCGTCAGGCCCAGTTCATGCCGCTCCATGTCCACCACCACGTTCTGTCCAGGAATCATGAGCAGCTTGTCTTCAGCATCCAGGGCGAACACGCTGACTCGGGCGGCGTCGGCCATGTGCTTGATCTCTCGGCGGCAAGCCATCTGGTGGCTCTCCATGTGGACCAGGGATCGCAGGTCAACGATGGCGGTGTCGCCCTGCAGGACGCGTTCCAACATGGCCGTCGTGGGGATTCGCTTCATCACGTCGGGGGCGATGTACCGCAGGGCTTTGCTGGGATGCGGCTGATTGCGCTGAACAACGACACCGAGGTCGTGAAAAGCCTCTCCATCGGGGGTAAGAGGTCCGTTCCACCCGGGCGGGGGGGTTCGCAACTGGCTGATGTTGTGCATTTGCGGTGTTACATCGCCGGGTTCAACCGTTGCGGGCGTTGGTGCGGGACTGGCTTCGCTTGCTGACGTCAAGGAAACCGGTTCGTCGGAGGTGTTCGCCGCTGAAGCAGGTGCACGGGACGGTGCTGTGCCGCCTTCAGGGTCGGGCAAACCGAAAAACTGCCACAAACTTCCCACGTTCGTCCCTCAGAAGTCCAAATCGTCGAGCAACGATTGCAACTCTGGAGCGTCAGTGGTCGGTGGAGTTTGTGAAACTATGGGTTGGACGGGGGCAGGTGCGGGCTGATTGGTTGCGAGCCACTGCTCGCCGTAGTAGTTCCACTGCTCCATTGTCCACCCTTCTGGAAGCCCGGTTGCGGGAAGTGGTGGACCGCTGCTGATGGGCGCTGCAGCCTCGACGGTCGTCCCGTAGGCTTCCATCGGTTCAGGTTGAGGCGCCACTGTTTCAGCGGGCGCCGGTTGCGCAAGCGGTTGCGTTTCCGGTAGGGCCGCCATGGTTTTCTCGTTTGAGGCAAACTGGCTTTGTTCAAACATCCCAAAGTCCTCCGCATCCGACTTCCCTCGACGGGTGAACAGCAAGAAGCTGAGGAGGCCGAGGATGGTGATGCCGAGCACACCGATGACGAGCGCAGTCGTTGTTCCGACGGCGCTGCTGATCGTTTCAAAAATTCCATCGGGCGGTGCTTCAGCGACCAGAACGGTGATTTCCTTTTGGTCGGACAACCCGTCGTCGTCGATCACGGTCAGGACAAAGGTCAGGGTTCCGGCCGGGAGGTTTTCGATGGTCCATGTTTGGCCGGTGTGGTCAACATCGCCTGTTTTTGCGCCGTCAAGGTCGGTGTCGAGGTGCGATGCGTCCCAGCGATACACCAGCGTGAGATTGTCGTTTGCGGTGTCGTTTGAGTTGAATCCGGTGAGGGTCAGGTTGTCGCCCTCTGTCAGGTCCTCCAACGCATCCATCGTCTCCAAAACCGCAACCGGTGCACGGTTGATGACGCTGACGTTCATGCTCTGTTGAGCGATGGCTCCGTCGTCGTCCGTGACGGTGACGGTCACCATTCGAATGGACTCGGTGGGCCAAGACGCGACGATGGAAGCCCCGGTTTTCTCGCAATCGTTGTCGGCTTCACCGTCGTTGTCGGCGTCGAACTTCGCATCCAAGTCCCAGCACACCTCCAGGGTCTCCATGTCGGAGGGGGTATCGTCCGGGACGACGGTCAGTTCGAGCGGGTTGTCTTCGATGACCGCTTCGTAAGGAATCAGGCCGGTCACGGTCGGTGGAACGTTGTGGACCATCAGCGTGCCTTGCTTTGCTTCCGATGAAGCGCCGTCTCCGTCAATCGCTCGGACTTGAACGATGTGCATTCCCGATGTGTTCCAGGACATTGGTTGAGACGAGGCCACACCAACGGTGCTGACGGTCCAGTTTTCGTCGGCAAGGGAGGGATGCCACTCAACGAGCATCGTTCCTGCGTCGTTTGCAGAGTCGGTAGCGGTTGCCTTGAGCAGCGCAACCTCGTCCTCGTTCAGGTGCCACGTCCCGTTTTCGTCGGGCAAAACTTCCTCGCCGCCCTTCATCAGCGTTGGTGCCGAAACGGTGGGCGGGATGTTGAGGACCATGATCTCTGCCGTGATGTTGGTTGTTTCGCCATCGTCGTCTCGTCCTTCGGCAACGACGGACAGGAGACCTTCTTCGGTTGGGGTGAAGGTGCAGGTTTTTTCGCTCCCCTGACTGTCCCCAACGATGTCGCACCCCGTCCAACTCGGCCAGTAGATCTTCAAGATTTGACCCGGCGCTGACACCGAATCGATGTCGCTCATGTTGGACACCTGAATCGTAACCGGGGACTCCACGGGTACGGAGGCTGGATAACTGAGGTTGAACGTCGGCGCTCTGTTGAGAACGACCACGTCAATCACGACTTCGTCGGTGTCCAATTCTTCGTCGATGACCAGAACCTTGACCGACCACGTTCCACCGTTGGACCAGTTCCACTGAGTCCAACAACCGGGAGCTTCAATCACGTCGATGAGCCCCGCCCGTGATTCAATCTCAAAGCGGCAGTCAACATCGCCACCGTCGATGTCGAAGCTCTCGGTGGCGTTGAGCGTGACGTTCTCGAAGGTGTACTTGTTCTGGTCAACGGTGAGGGAGGCGGTGGGTGCGCGTCCGATGAAAATGGACAGGGATGCGACGTTGTTGCTCCGGTTGGCATCAGCGGTGACGTTTTCGTCGGGGTCAACGGTGAAGGTCATCGAAGCGAAGCCAATCGCCAGATCGGTCGGAACGGACCATGCCACCTCAATGCGCTCCTCGGTGTAGGGTGCAATGGACGGTAGTGCATCTCGAACGACGACGCCATCGGGTGTTTCGATCTCCATGAACGTTGACGGAGCGGTGAGCACACCTCGGTTTTGTGCAGGGAGGGAGAAACTCAGAACGTCGCCCGGAAGGGCGTTAAATCCGATGGATGCACTGAGCGTTGTTGTTTCGCCACCTCGAGTGCGCTCAACGATCACCGAGTTGGCTTGAGCCACAAGGTCAACACCAACCACGCTCAAATCCTGAACAACGGTGGTTGCCCCGATGACTTTTGCAACCGGGTCGTACACCAGGAGACCGTTACTCGTGTAATCGTCGCTCGCTGGTGTGTCGTCGACTTCATCAGATACGTTCAGCGACACCTGTGCTTGGCCGTTGTTGTCGGTGGTGGGGTTGGCAATCGTGCCCGCTATCTCGTAGCGGAGTTGCAGGTTGGTGTTTTTGATGGGGATGCTCGGTGAACCTGCTACGCTGTATTCGATGGAGACTTGTTCCATGGCGTTTGGCAGCGTTGCGGTGGTGGCGGTGCTGACCGATATCTGGTTGTTGCGACCGCCGGGAGAGGACGATGAGGAAACGCTGTTTGAATCAACGGGGTCGTAGGTTTTCAATATCCAATCGATGGTGAACCCGGCGGGGTTGACGATGCGGTTCCAGACGCTGCCTCGCACGGCTGGACAATACCAGTTGAATCCGAGGTTGACGCCCGTCGCATTGGACTCGGCGATTTTGTACGAATCGTCGCATCCGGTGTACTGCGGTGAGGCACCGTCTTCAACGGGGGGCTCGTTTTTGATGATCTGCCAGGAATTGTTCTCGTCCTCTTCGGAATCAAACTCGGTTGGATCAAAATAGTCGGAGGTCCCACTCACCTCGGTTGTGGCTTCAAACTCCATCCACCAACTGTCACCCTTCCGGATGGGGAAGTCGTAGCGCTCCTTTGCTGGGGTGTAGGTGTTGTCAAAGTTGACAACGCCCAGGGTTTGTTCCAAGAACCCGATGCTGAAGGGTCGGAAGCGAACGTCCAACGTAAAATCGCTGGTGATGGTTGCCAAATCCCTCGCACGGATGATGTCCACGCCGTCGTACCTGATGTCCAAGCGGCCGGTGACACCTTCGAGGTTTGCGTTGTTGTTGCCGGAGGTAAAGACACCGCTGATTTCAATTTCGTAAGCCAACACCGTGTCGCCGTTGTTGTCGGTGGCGTAGAAGATATCGACCACTTCGTTGGTTGTGTCGCCCGTGAGGGCGCTGATGGAGGCAGAGACGTTGGCTTGGGCCAGAAGCTGCGAGACGTCAAATTTCGTCTCGTACACCCATTCATCGCCGATTCGATGGGTGGGAACGTCAACGGTTCCCGTCCCAACCCCGGTGCGAAGGACGGGGTCGGGTTCGTCAAAACCGACGCTGGATTCAACCATGCCCAATCCCAACGAGGTCGTGAAAAGGGCGATGAGGAAGACGGCTTGTAAGGCTCGGCCGAACATAAACTCTGGTCGCAGTCCTGATACAAAAGAGAATGTCCTCGATGTTGTCGCTCAGGATTGCGAATCCAGATACTGCTGGCCGTAGTGCTCCCACTGCTCCATCGACCACCCTTCCGGGAGGCCCGTTGGTGGTAAAGGCGGTCCGCTGGACTCCGGTCTTGCGGCAGCGGGTGCCGTTTGCAGAGAAGCCTGAAACAGGTATTCGGGGGGTGGCCCCTCGGGCCGTTTTTGTCGGATCTGCTCTTCTCGATCGGTGAACAAGCCGACGGTCAACGTCTCGGAAACCTCGTCCCAAGCGTCGGTTGGCTCAGNTTTACGTCGCCGCCTCGANAACAGGAGGACCAACAGNAGCATCGCTCCCAGCAGGCTCAGCTGGGCGACGGCGCTNGCCTCTTCGCCGACCAANGCGGCGCCAATGCGCTCCAGCGGCGTCCGGTCGGCGGGCAAGACGGCAAACGTGATCACCTTCACACCCGGGCGCTCGGGATCTTCATCCCACGCCATCACCTTCACGCTTTGAAGCCCGTCTTGTGTGAACACGTGCGTCACGGCTTTGCCGATGAGGTCCGCATCGTTGTCCGGAATNCCGTCCTCGTTGCTGTCCACCGAGACGTCAATGTCCCACGCCACGGTGAGGTCTTGNATGTCGTTTTCCGCGTCCAGCGTGCTGCTGGCATCCAGCAGGCAAGCGGTGTAGGCCGTGCACGAGAAGGCGGTGGTTCGGACGATTGGGGGCGTGTTGAGCACGAGCACTTCGAGGACCTCGCTGGTCGTCGCCCCGTCGTCGTCCGTCACGTGATACACGAGTTTGTGGGTGCCGCTGCGATTCCACGCCACCGTCAAATTGTCGCCCGTGACGTCGCAGTCATCGTCTGCGCTGCCGATGTCGTCCGAATCCATGCTCGGGTCGATGTCCCAACAGCGAATCAGCGTCGAAACGTCGGATGGGGTGTCGGACGAGCGACCCGNCACGCTGACCGTTTGTCCCTCTGCGACGGGAAGGACGGGNGAGATGGGCTCNATGGTCGGCGGAAGGTTTTGCACGTTCACCCAGCGTTCCTCAACACCGCTCGAGGCGCCCTCTGAGTCGGTCACTTCGAGCCGCATCTTGTGGAGACCGGATTCAAGCCAAACCATGTCGTACTCCGAGGTTCGTCCGTCAAACACACGGATCAGGGAAGGTTGGGCNTCGTCGGGCCACCACGTGTGCGTCAGCCCTTCGATGTCGTCCACGGAGTCNTGCGCTTGACCTCGGACGCTCACGGATTGATCTTCGGTCACGTGCCACGTGTCCTGCGCATCCATGGCAATGGGGCCGTTCTCGTCGACCATCTGGATGTTGATGCTGTGGGGTTGGATGTTGGTGAACTTGACTTCAAACGTCGCCGACGTGGTGGCGCTGTCGTCGTCGGTGCCAACCGCCGTGAAGGTCTTCAGGCCCTCAACGTTTGATGTGGTCGTGCACACCCGAGTGTAGTAGCCCTCTTCGCAGTTGGCTCCGGGCCAGTAGATGTCGACCACGCCGGGCCACACCTTTTCCGAATCGGAATCGTTGGCGTAGGCGTAGAGCGTGATCGGGTATTCCACCTTGGCTTCAGTGCGCTGACTGCGGACCTCAATTTTCGGTGCACGGTTTTCAACGGTCACGTTGAGAATCATGACGCTTTCATCCCGCTCCTCGTCCTCCACCGTGATCTCAACGGGGTAAACACCGTCGTCAATCCAGGTGTAATTAAGCGTGCACGAGGGGGCGACGATGCGCTCGTAGTCCCACGTACGCGTTCCGTCGTCGAACGGCACCCAGAACTCACAGGAGACGTCACCGCCGTCCTCGTCGAAACTTCCGCTGGCGTTGATGAAGATCGTATCTTGGGTCATGCCCGTCGGTTCGGTTGCGACCGGCGTTGGGAGGCGACCGACGAACAATTCNATGCGTCCGAGGTTGTTTTGAAGGTCGGCATCAGCGCCGTTGAGGCGACTGACATCGGCTTCCCACAGGAGTTCAACCGAACCGATGGANGTGTTTTCGGGNACCTCCCAGAGNGCGAACATCTTGTGGGTCTGGTAGGTGGCGAGGGCGGGGAGTTGGTCGGTGGAAACGGTCCCGTCGGGAAGCGTCANCCGTGCGTCGCTGGCTACGGAGGTGGTGATGCCTCGATTTTTGATGGCGACTTCAATGTCCAGATAGTCGCCGGGCAGGACGTTGAAGCCCGAGATCGCGTTGAGCTGCGTGGTCGTGCAGACGTTGCCGATGCATCGTTCGCGATACATCACCACGGCCCCTTCGTCCGCAAACACGTCAAGGCCCACGAGGAATTCGTCGAGCGTGACCGTTGCGGCCCCCACTCGGTTGCCGGCTTTGGCCACCAATCCGTGGCTCGCATAATCGAGCAGCGTGGCCGAAGAATCGACCGCNTCCCCGATGTCAACAACGGTCCACGCGCTGCCGTTGGCTGCCGTGGTCAGTGAGGTGGAGAACCCTTCCGTNTCGTGGTGAAGNTCGAGCTGAAGACCGGCCACGTTGGAGAAGCAGGACGANGATGCGTTCACCCACACCTGCACGGGTGCGTTGAGNGCCGTGATGCTTCGTTCGGGCGACACGGACAAGCAGTCCGCTCGAGTGCCGGGGTTGGTGTAGGGTTCCACGCCGCTGGCGCCGACGGGATCGTAGCGCTTGAGTTTGAAATCGATGGTCAATCCGATGTCATCGTTGGTGTTGAGCCANGCGTAGTTTCGAACCTCGGGACAGTACCAGCGAAAGCCCTCTGAGATTCCGTCGCTGTTGAAGGAGGTCATCTCGTAGGATTCGTTGCAACCTCCGTAATCGATGCTTTGCCCGATCATGTTGCGGGGCTTTCCAACGTCGGTCACCACCCAAGTGGTGCTGTTGGTGTCGGTCTCGGGCGGTGGGAAGGGGGTGATGTAGTCGCTTTGACCGGACCACTGCGAGTACGAAGTGGTGGTGGTGGTCCAGCGCTCGTCCATTCGAANCGGGAAATCGTAATTTTCGTTGACGGGAGAATAGGTCGTCGTGATGGTGATGTCGCCGAGGATTTGCTCAAGGAACGAAATGCCGCTGGGAACGAATCGGATGTACATGTCCAACTCGCTTCGAATTGGAGCGAGGTCGCTCACCCTGAGGTATTCGGTTTGAGTGAANTGAATGTAGACGTTGCCGGTGAACCCTTCCAGCGAAACACCGGACTTGTCAAAGTTCGCAGAGGTGCGAAGCGTGTAGGCCAAGACGGACATGTTGTCCACGTTTTGCGTCGTNATGCCGGTGACCTCGGCGGTGGTGTCGCCTTGAATTTCGCCAACGGTAGCGTCCACACCGGTGTCGGTGACCAAAATGCTGGGGTCAAACGTTCCAGAGTAAATCCATCGGTCGCCGATGCGCCANGTGGGAACGTCGGAGACGCCCGGGTCGCCGGCGATGGTTGGGTGCACGGGCGTNTCGGTNAGNATTTCGTGGTGTTCGACGGGAATCAGACCGGTGAGGAGCAAAAGCACCAGGCCCACNGGGAGGGTGCGGCGCAAGGTCCCCTCTCCCATGGNGCGGGGACGGGCGAAGGAGGCCATCAAGCCTTCTCTTCCAGCCCTACGGGCTGTCCGGCCTCAGAGAAGGTCGGCAAGTTCGTCCTTGATGATTTCAACGGCTTCGAGGATTTCGTCCTTGTGTCGTGCACCGGTGATGACCATTTTTCCGGAGCCGAAGATGAGACAGACAACCTTCGGGTCGTCAAGGCGGTAGATGAGACCGGGGAATTGCTCGGGCTCGTATTCCACTTTGTCAAACGGCAGGTGGAAGGTGAGGTGGTTCAGGTTGAGTTTGCGCGGNACACCTGCTTGAGGCTCGCCNGTGAACTTGTCGACGCCGTCGTAGTCCTCGGGGTAGTGGAGTGCGTAGGTGGCCACCATGTTCTGAACTTCGATGGTGACGTCCTTGAGGTCCCAGGTCTCGATGCCAGCNGCGCGNAGGTCCTTGATCATGCGGTCGATGCCGGTGTGGATGTTGTCCTCGTCCTTTCCACCGGTGCACACGGCACGGCCGGAGCGGAACATNAGAATCGCCAATTTTGGCTCGGTGACTCGGTAGACCACACCGGGGAACTGTTCGGGCTCGTACTCGCAGTTGAGTTGGATGGCNATGTCCGGAAGGTCAAGTTCTTCGGCAACGCGGGTGCTGGCAACAACGTTCACGACGGTGAGGCGTTCTTCATCGGTGGTCATATAAAGGCCGAACCGCATTTAGTATATAAAGGAGATTTCGGCATCAAGGANTCGAATCCGNCCGCTTGTCCAAGCGAACACCCGTGTTCCCGATCTTTGAAACGAGGGTTCGACCGCCGGCCAGTTCGATGGCNTCACTGGTTTGTTTTGGATGCCGAGTCAACGCCACCATGCACCCGCCACCGCCGGCCCCGGTGAGCTTTGCGCCCAGCGCTGTNGGAGCAGCGGCTCGGATNAGGGATTCCAGTTCCGGCGATGAAACACCAAGGTTTCGCAGCAAAATCTGGTTCTCGCTCATGGCGTGGCCNACAGCCTCGTAATCNCCGTCGACCAAGGCGGCCAGTCCCCGACGTGCGANGGTCCCGATGGCTTGGATTTCCTGCATCCGAGANGGCTTGGACTTCAGGGCTTCAGCCACCATCGCAACTTGACGAGCGGTGGGTGCGTGAACGCCGGTGTTTCCCAGCACGAGGTAGACGTCGTCCTCGGGCGGTGCGATGCCGTGCACCTCCCATCTTCGCTCCCCCTCCGGAGTGCTCAGNCGACGCGTGTAGAGCCATCGCCCGTGCGCTTCACGTCGGTCGGANAGAACGACGACCCCTCCTTCCACGCTGGTGCTGGCGTCCATNGGCGAAGCTCGTCCTTGTTGAGCATGCGCTTCCGCGCGGTGGGCGAAGGCGCTCAATCCGTCGCGATCAATGCCTTTCTCGGGGTGAGCGAGATGATGCATCGCAGCGCCCACGGCAGCGCTCAGTGCAGCGCTCGAGCCCAAGCCCGATGCGCTCGGGATGTCGCCCGAAACGTGGANNGCCATCGGTTGACCGTGCTTCAGCCAGGTGTCTCGCAACAGGGTGATGTGAGGGTGTTTTTGTTCGTCCAGTGCGCTGCCGTCAACGCTCCATGTGAGCGCGCTTGACATCGACACGGTCAACCGCTGTTCGATGGCCACCGCAACGGCAGGNTGTCCGTAAACCACGGCNTGCTCTCCGAAGAGAATGCACTTGCCGGGGGCGCTGGCGGCGACCAGAACCGGATTCTCACCCATGATGTCTTCACGAGGCAGGCCTTCATATTCCTTCTTGCACACCGAAACCTTTGGTCGTTGTTTTGACGGTGGATTCAAAGTGCGCCTGTGCGTGGAGAGGTTGAGCGCCANCGCGCCGACCCGGTGANNACCATGGAACACCCCCTGTTTTTGGACTACGGGCCCGTTCCCGGTTGGGCCATTCTCCTCGNGTTGTTCGGCGTCTCCGGGGGGTTCTTCGGCTACCAAGTTTGGAAGGCCTCAAAGTTGGTCCTCNTCGGTAAACCNGAGAATCGTTTCGACAACTGGGGCGCCCGTGTTTCNGAGGTGCTCAGCGGNTGGTTGGGGCAGAAAAAAGTCCTCAAAGACCGAATCGCAGGAGGCATTCACGTCCTGATGTTTTGGGGCTTCCTCATGCTTTCAACGGACATGTTNGANCTCGCCAGCGGCAATCAGTTCTCGCANAAGGTTCTGCCCGAGTTCATACGCGGACCTTGGAACCTCATGGTCGANGTTGGCTACACCATCGCCTTCGTCGGTTGCGTGTTGGCGCTGCTGCGTCGCGTNGTGTTCACGCCTGAGAAACTCAAGGGGAAATCGCAACTGGAGGGCAACGTGATTTTGNTGCTCATCATGACCATCACCACCACGTCGTTTGTCGTCGAGGCCGGAGAGGCCACGGTTTCCTCCACCTGGGAACCCATCGGTGCTTGGGTGGCTGCCTCGCTCGTCCCATCAACCAGCGTTGTTGTTGCAGCGTATTGGGCGCACATGCTGGCCATTTGCGTGTTTCTTTTCCTGATNCCGCTGTCCAAGCACATGCACCTCGTCATGGCTTTTCCNAACGTGTTCTTTCACGACCTTCGGCCGATGGCAACCATGGAACCGCTGGCACGTGGGGAGAACGGAAAGGCCGTGTTGTTGGATGAACTCGACCTGGAATCCTTCGGTGCGGTCAACTACACGGATTTCACCTGGCGAGACCTGATCGACGGGTGGGCGTGCACGTCGTGTGCCCGCTGCCAGGATGTTTGCCCGGCNTACGCAAGCGGCAAAGANCTNAATCCGATGCAAATCATTCACGACGTGCGAAACTACGCCAACGANCACGCCAGCACCCTCTTCGCTGGAGAATCGCCCGAGGAAGACATCATCGCTCGCTTCGGTGAAGGCTCAATCTGGGCNTGCACAACCTGCCATGCATGCGTTGAAGCCTGCCCGATCTACATCGACCACGTTCCCAAGTTGACCGACGCCCGNCGACATTTGATGATGGAGCGAATGGAGTTNGACGAGAGCGTCGAGGACACCGTCATGCCCCTGATGGCGACCATTGAAAACCTCGAATCCGATTCNAACCCGTACGGCCTNCCTGCGCACGAGCGAGGCGACTGGGCNGAAGGGCTTGACGTCAAGGTGGCCGAACCGGCCGAATACATNTACTTCGCAGGCTGCGCCGCTTCCTTNGACGAGCGAAACAAGAAGGTCGCTCGCGACACCATCAGCATCATGAAAGAAGCCGGTTTGGACGTNGGCATTTTGGGCATGCANGAAGGCTGCACCGGCGACGCNGCACGGCGCGCTGGAAACGAGTACCTCTTCCAGATGNTGGCGGAGACGAACCTCTCCACGTTCGAAGAAATCGGCGTGAAAAAGATCGTCGCNTCCTGTCCGCACTGCTTCCACACGCTGGGGAAGGAGTACAAGGACTACGGCGGCGAGGACATCGAAGTCATGCACCACTCCCAACTCATCAATCACCTNCAGTCCGAGGGCAAACTTCCCCAGCCCAAGCACGACGGTTCGGTAACGTTCCACGANCCCTGCTACCTNGGTCGAATCGGGGGCGAGCTGGACGCACCCCGAGACATCATCGGAGGCGTGGACGTGGAGGCTGAACGCCACGGACGCGACTCCTTCTGCTGCGGTGCAGGGGGTGCTCAGATGTGGATGGAGGAGCACGTCGACGAGGGCTACGACCGNGTCAACGTGATTCGGTCCAAGGAACTCGCCGCCACGGGCGCCGANACCGTCGCCGTCGGTTGTCCGTTCTGCTCAACGATGGTCACGGACGGGTTGAGCGCCATCGGTGCCGAGATGGAAGTGAAGGACGTCGCCGAACTCGTTTGGGAGCAAATCAAGGCGAACGANGCCAAAATCGAAGCCAAGAAAGCAGCGGCCGAACCGTCCCCGGAAACCGCAGAAGCCTGAGGGTGCGGCGTGCTGACAAGCCACGACCAACAGGCCTTGCTTGCGTGGTACGACCGCCATCGACGAGACCTGCCGTGGCGACGCACCGACGACCCTTGGCACATCCTCCTGTCCGAGATTCTGCTTCAGCAAACGCAGGTGAGTCGCGGTCTGGTGTATTGGCAGCGGATGGTGGATGCGTTTCCCACCGTCGAAGCCATGGCNCGGGTTGGCGTTGATGCNGTNTTGAAAGCCTGGGAAGGGGCCGGCTACTACAGTCGAGCCCGTCGTTTGCACGCCCTGAGTCAACGGGTGATGCTNCCCGAAGCANAGGGAGGGTTCAACGGAGAACTGCCGGGTTCCTACGACGANCTTCTTTCCCTNCCGGGGNTTGGACCNTACACNGCGGCTGCGGTCGCCAGCATNGCATTCCAACAACCCGTGGCTTGCGTGGACGGCAACGTTCGCCGGGTCATGGCTCGACACACGGCGCANACCGATCCCGCCGCCGGGGTCGTCCAGGCCTGGGCCGACGCAGCGCTCCACAGCGACCGGCCGGGGGATTGGAATCAAGCGGTCATGGAACTTGGGGCAACGCTTTGCACCCCTCGAAAGGTTGGTTGCACGGCGTGTCCTTTGGCGTCGTCGTGCGAGGGAACCTCGAGCCCCGAGCGTTATCCGTCTCCAAAAAAGCAGAAAAAATCCGTTGTGGAACTCTCGGTCGTGGTGGAGTTTGCGTCCGACGGGCACCCCGTTCTCAGGCAGCGCCCCATGTCAGGCATGTTTGCAGGGTTGTGGGGTCCGGAATACACGGAAGGGCCCGTCGCCTCAGCCTCAGAGTCGGTGTTCTGCGGCACGCTTCGGCACGAATTGAGCCACCGAAGCTTCACCGTCCATGTCCATCGCCGCACAAGCGCTGTTTCATCGGAAGGGACGCCCGTGGAGAGCGTGGCGTTGTCGACGATGGACAGCAGGGTGCTCGAACTCGCAAAGGTGCCCTTCGATACCGACGGTTGAAGAACGGACCAAAGGGCTAAACCTCGGCGGGTCCCCCAGCAAACGTGAGGTTTGAACTGGAAGGTGACTGGTCGTCCATCGTNGATGCGTTCAGACGCATGTTTGANGGTCTGGGCGTTGTNAACGCCNACGNTGCGTCNGTNGAATTTTCNTCGGTCGCACCAAGCGTTGCCACGGGCATCGTTCTGATGANGTCGGGCACCATGGCCGCCAACATGCCTCTGCACTCGATCGAGACCGTGTTTACGGAGGTGGTGTTTGAGGACGATCTCACCGCACTCCATCTGATCGGCCTGCACGGCTCCTACACCTATCGCGTGCCCGGTGAGTTGTTCGATCTCCGGTCTCGGTGATGCGATCACTTCAATTCGTGCATGTAGGATGCGATGCAGATCATGAGGCCGGCGACGAGCACGTACTCTGCTGGGGCTGCGACGACGACCGCATCCTGCACTTCGTTCAGAAACTCCTTGGTGGTCATGCCCGAAGCGTCGATTTGACTCGCTACGGGGTTGAACGCCGCNAGCATGACAACGAAACCGATGGCGGCCATCGCACCCCCGATTTTCCGCATTCGCTGTCCCGCTANGGTGCCGTGTCGACCCAANGCAGGGACGCTTAACACGGCCCACACCACACCTCCGCCGAACGCAAGCATGGCCGTGATGATGTGTTCGTCGATGTAATCGAACATGTCGTANTGGCTGACCANTACGCAGTTAACTGCGGCGACCAAACCCACCAGCGTGGCTGCAAACCAGAGGTGGGGCCGTTGAGCATCAAGCGTGTGGTAGAGGTGCCANGCGTAAACCAGCTGCACGAGTCCTGCAGCACTGAGGCCTGCCGTGAACACAACGTCTTGCAGCCCTTTTTCATCCACTTCGGACACAAAGAAGGGGATTGCTCGGGGTTCGTCAAACAGGTTCAACACCGTGGCGATCAGAATCGANGCGGATGGGACGGACCACGCCAAAAGGCACACNANGCGCCCCTGAGCGTCGGTCAAAGGAAGGCGTCGACCGTATCTTGGATGCATGTGTCAAAGTCCTCCCANTCCATGCCGAGCACCTTCTCCGCTTTGGCACTTGAGTAGTTCGTGTCGCCGCTCATCAGGTTTCTNGCNACGGCTCGAGTAAGGTAGCGCTGGCGGCCAAACTTTCCGCCCAGCCAATCCTGCAGAACGGCGACGGACAGGAGAACGTTGGGAAGGCTGTATTTCGGNGATTTTGTGGTCGGGTTCAGTGTTCGTATTCGTCTGCAAATGGTGGCCAACGTGATGTTGGCGTGCGGGGCNAAGATGAAACGGCCGCTGGCTTCATCCACCTCAAACGCACGACGATGAGCCCGAGCAACGTCGCGAACGTGCACGACCGACATCGGGAATTTTGGTGCGAGGGGATAGTTTCCTGCGATGGCATCGCCGAAGAAATCGACGCTGGGCGTGGGTCGAACAAAGCCGCCGCCGAGCACCGCCGTCGGGTTGATGACCCGAAGGTCAAGATCGTGCTCTTCCGCCAGTTCCCACGCCAGGCGCTCCGACCGGGTTTTCGCCGTGGTGTACGGAAGCGATGCGTCCTCGTTCCACACCGCTTCGTCTTTGACAACCCCCTTGGGCTTGTTTCCGATTGCGGCCGTGCTCGAGGTGTAGACNACGCGCTTGATTCCGACGCTGGCAGCGGCTTTCAGGAGGTGAGCGGTGCCCANGGTTGCCGTGTCAATGATCTCNCTGGCCGGACCCCGAGTCGAGTAGATGGTGGCGGTGTGAAACAGACCGTCGCACCCTTCCAACCTCTCGGTCCATCCGTCCGCTTCCAGAACGTCGCCCTCAACCAGTTCGAGGCGGTCTTCAGCACCCAAGTCGGCAGCATGGGCCTGCACGTGGTCGGTTTTGGAAGGGTCGTTGAGATCGCGTACCGACCCGCNAACGGCGTACCCGTGCTCGAGCAGGTCTCGAACGATGTGGTTCCCGATGTGCCCGTTCACCCCCGTGACGAAAATTCGTCGGGGTGTGAGATTGCCCATACCGCCGCTCAAGGTACGGTCTCGTATGAACCTTCAAGTGCAACCCGCCACAGCCCGGACTGAGCCACATGCCGATTCGCCTGCACGACACCCGACGTCGAGAAAAGGTGGACTTCACCACGCTCGAGCCCGGAAAAGTCTCGATGTACGTGTGCGGTGTGACCGTCTACGACCGCTGCCATCTNGGTCATGCACGCTGCTACCTGGCGTTTGACCTCATTCACCGGTGGCTTGAGTCCAGCGGCTACGACGTGCACTACGTTCAGAATTTCACGGACATCGACGATAAGATCATCCAGCGGGCGAACGAACTTGACGGCGANTGGAAGGCCCTCGTGGAGCAGAACATCCAAACNTACTACGAGGACATGGACGCCCTGAACATCCTCCGTGCCGACGACTATCCTCGCTGTACGGAATACGTTGAGGACATGGTTCGCATCACGCAAGANCTGATCGACAAAGGNCANGCCTACGTCGCCGACGACGGGGTGTATTTTGATGTGGAATCCGCACCNGAGAAATACGGTCAACTGACGGGACAATCCATCGATGCCGTCCGGTCGGGGGCTGGTGGACGGGTTGAGGCCACGGGTTCAGGTAAACGGGACCACAAGGACTTCGCNCTGTGGAAGGCGGCCAAACCCGACGAGCCAACGTGGGATTCCCCTTGGGGACCGGGNCGNCCGGGCTGGCACATCGAATGCACAGCGATGTCGNTGGACCACTTCGGGAAGGAGTTTGACATCCATGGCGGAGGACACGACCTTCGCTTCCCNCACCACGAGGCGGAAATTTGCCAGGGTGAATGTCACACCGGACACTCTCCCGTGGTCCACCACTGGATGCACAACGGCTTCGTGAACATCGACGGTGAAAAGATGAGCAAATCCCTGGGGAACTTTTGGACCATCCGGGACATCTTGACCAAAGTTGACGCCATGGTGCTCCGCTTTGCGCTCATCAACGCTCACTACCGCTCACCCATCGACATGAACGAAACGTTGCTGAACGACGCCGAGCGGAACTACAACCGACTGTTGGAATGCTACGTCAAGGCNCTTAAGGCCCGTACAGACGATTCCCCGGTCGGTCTTCCACAACCCGATCTCACCTCATCGCATCCCCTCGCACGGACNCTCGGNCTTCTCGAGAAGATGGGTGAGGGGTTCGCTCAGGCGATGGACGACGATTTCAACTCAAGGGAAGCCGTTGCCAAGGTCCTGGGCATGGTTCGGGAAATCGGGAAAGGTTTGAGCACGGATCTCGATGCTGCCGACAGCAACGCNTTCGCNCACTACGCCGTCGATTTGCTCGAGGAAACCGCGGGTCGCGTTTTGGGCGTGCTTCCACCTCAGGACCTGGCGCTTGCTGAACCTGAAGAAGACCCTCGCAAGGTGGAAATCGCCGATCAGGTNGAAGCGCTCCTGGTTCAACGCGCCGACGCTCGTCTCAACAAGGATTGGCCCCTCGCTGACAGCATTCGCNACCAGCTCACCGAGCTTGGNGTGGTCGTTACCGACACTGCGACCGGTCCGGAATGGGACTTGGCCTGATCATTCCGTTTTGTTCTTGGGCGGCTCAAGCGGTGGCAGCGACGGTACGAACGCGCCCTCTGACGAANCTGCTGCGGCTTCCTGCTCGTCCCACATCTTTTCGATTTGAACCTCTGCAGCNAGCGCATCTTCTCCACCCCTGGAGACGAGNTAGAGAGCNCCAAGAAGAACCGCAATGATGCCGAAGAACAAAAGCAGGGCCCCGTCCGCNACGTCGTCCTCTTCGGATTGTGAGACGTCGATGGGAGCCACACCGGTCTCGTCNATNCNCACGTCGCTGTTGGTGTCGGNGGCGGTCGTGTTGGCATCGCNGCTTGNTGCGTCTNCTGTTCCATCGTTCCCNGTGTTCGTGTTGTCAGCGACCGCACAAGGGGGTTGACTTCCGTCGTCACACGGTTCGGGTTCCGGTGCTTCAACCACCTCAAAGTTCGTGATTTCCGGCAGCGATTCGGCTCGATCGTAGTAGCGGTCGTACAGAAGCGACATGTCGATTTGTGCGTTGGCGGAACCTGACCCGTTGATGACCCTGAAATAACGTTCATCGCCGTAGGTGTACCANGGGTCCAGCCCAACGTTGACCATGTTGCGGGTGACGCTGTCAAAGTCGTTGGCGTCGCCGAAGGCGGCGGTCATTTCTTCGGTGTCAAATCGCATGGCCATCGTGAGGTTTTCCACNATGCTGGACCAGGTTTGTGCGCCGTCAGGTGCAGCGAGGAAGGTGACGTCGACGGCTTTCCCGAACTTACCGGCAGGCTCGGTATCGGTGCCCTTCAGTCCCGTCATGATGTCCTGGTCGCCGTANACCGCCAAGCCACCAACGACGGTCAGCCGGACATCCGGGTCAACCGCTTCGATGAGGTTTCGGTAGGGGTTGGCGTGGATGTTGTCCACCACCACCAAGTCGGCCACTTTTCCTGCNTCGATGGTCCCGACTTCTCTGTCCCAATTGGTCGCTGANGCCGCTCCGGAGGTCACCATTTTCACCATNTCGTAATCGGTGAAGATGTCGCCGAGCATCTCGTCGTCCCACAGGTCGGCCACCTTCAGTTCGTGCAGCGGTGACTTGGACCCAGAGGGCGCCCAGTCNGGAGCCAGTGTGATGTGAACGCCGGCGGCTTTGGCGGCTGCGATGTCNGCGGTTTGACCGTACAAGAGCAGGTTGGAGAGCGGGGACCAAACGAGCGTAGCGCCCACGTTNGCCATTTGGCGGAACTCGTACTCACCCAGCGCAACACCGTGAATCAGCACCAGTTCGCCGACAAGCAGGTTGTTTTGCACGAGGATGTCGAATTCTGCACGGCTGCGTTCATCCACGCCCTCTGCGATGTGAATGAACCACGCGTCCAATTCGCCGCTGGCGTTTCCAGTCTTGATGTGGTTGCCCACGTAGTCGGACGTCAATTCGGTGACCTTGGTGTGAATTTCGTCTCTTCCGAAGTTGTAATCCTCGATGTTTCTGGAGAGGANGGTAGCGTAGCTGTCATCCGGGTTGCTNGGGCCTCCTTGGGCGGCGGTGGCGCCGCCGACGAGGGACTTCATCTCGATGTACTTCATGGCCTCCGATTCCATGTTCCAGTACGGTCCTGAGTGCACCAGCATCTTTGGTTTCGTGACCTGNGGGCTGTAATCGGGGTGGTTTTTCCANTCGTACCGGTTGTTGTACCCTCCCCACTGGTTTCGATTGTTTTCGGAAAGGTGAGGGGTCATTTCCCACAGCGGTGCCTGGTTGTAGTGCAGGTGGTTGTGCAGGTCAAGCATNCCCGGATAGATGGTGCCGTTGGTCTCGAGGACGGGCACGTTGGTCAGTTGGACATCCGACGGGACCTCGCTTCCCCAAACGGCCTCGATCATTCCGTCCTTGACCAAAACATGGCCNTCGTTGATGACGTCGGCCTCCCCCGTCATGGGCACGACACGACCCTGGAGGACGTAGGCTCCCGTGTGGACGTTGTCGTTGAGACCGTAGCAGCGAACCATGTTTTGGGCCGTGGGGTAGGATGCAGAGCCGTACCAGCCCGGTGTGGGAGGCGACGATTTTGAGATCGTACCGTTGCTGGCTTTGACGTAGGATGTGTCCCACCAGGAGTCCTCCTCGGGGAAGGAAAGGGTGTCCACGATGTTGCCCATGCTGTCGGAGATGGTGGCGGTGTCGCCGTCCCAATAATCGAGTTCAATGCGGGAGCTCTCACGGAAGATGACGATGTAGTCGTTGGGCTCGATCGTGGTGTTCCAAGCCAATCGACAGGGTGCTGAACCCCCGTCCGTGATGTCGTCAAGCAACCAGTCCGAAACGTCCACTGGAAAAGGTCCAGCGTTCCAGAGTTCAATGAACTGGTCGGAGGACGAACCGATGTCACCGTCGTTGTTCCAATCGGTTCCGTTGTAGTCAGCCGAGGATGCAGAGACCAANATCTCGGAGATTCGCACGTCGCCGTCTCGGGCGCTGACGTGGTTTGAGGGATGCGAATCTTCGGGCAGAACGGTGCCCANGCTCTGTCCCAAGAACAGAGCAACGATGAGGACGGCAAGGGTCAAGCGGCGGCTCATGGTCAACGCAACCTCTGACGGCTGATAAGCCCGTTCCTCTGCCCCACGGGCTTCACATGCCTTCAAAAGGCCCCAGTGCGCAGGATANAACATGGCCACATTGGACATGAGCGAGCCCAACTTCGCCGAGACGATCGAAAACAACGAACTGGTCATCTTGGACTTCTGGGCTGAGTGGTGCGGACCGTGCAAGGCATACGGGCCCGTCTACGAGCGTGTCTCGGAAGCGTTCCCGGACGTCGTGTTTGGAAAGATCAACACCGAAGAACAACAAGGTCTCGCCGGCATGTTTGGTATCCGCTCCATACCAACCACCATNGCGTTCAAGGAAGGCATCGGTGTGTTCATGCAGCCNGGTGCTCTCCCTGAAGACGCTCTACGGGACCTCGTTGAGAAACTCAAGGACCTCAACATGGACGAGGTCCGGGCCGAGATGGCCGCCCAAGAAGGCGACGACTCGGACGACGGCACCTCAGCGTNAGGCTTCACGGGCCGATTGATTCAATACACCCTGCGCCTCCGGTGTTTCCATGGACCTCAGACCCCTTTTGGTCGTGCTGCTCTTTTCGACCAGCATGCTCGCGGGTTGTTTTGGCGAGGACGCCGCCGAGGTCGCNCCTCAGGNNAGTGANGANGTCTACCCCGAACCNTGGGCCCGNGCCGACCTGGAATACAACGACCTGGACATTTACGCTCGAGTCAGCGTCAACGGTTCCCACGGCATCGACGTCGTTCGTTCGGTCTACGTACCCGTCCCGACCATCACGGCTGCTGACGGTGGTGCGGGCCTCACGGGAAGTGCAGAAGTTCACNTGGGCCTCTGGCTTCCCGTCATCGAGGGCTGCGACTGGGAGAGTGAAACCGTCGACGAAAGCTGTCAGGTTCCCGTCATCGCCGAGGTTGGCCCCTACTACAACGACGGCGATGTCGACGCGCTNACACCCGCCGACCGGCTGGGGAAAATGCTGATCGAAAACTACGTGCCGCACGGCTTTGGTGTTGCCCAGGTTTCGGTGTTTGGCACGGGCGAATCAAACCACTGCATGGACCTGATGGGAACGGATGAACAACGCGGCATCGACGCTGCTGTGACCTGGCTGGGNACNCANNCNTGGTCNAACGGNAANGTNGGGATGATCGGNAANTCNTACGACGGCTCNACCCCNTGGCAGGCCGCNACNTTCGGNAANCCNCACCTCGCCACCATCGTGCCCATGTCGGGNCTCATNGGCGTNCACGANNTGATGTGGCGCAACGGNAGCATGGAAGCNCGNGGNNNGNTNATGCACAACGGNGTNTACGGCTCNTTNGGNATNGATGGNGACAGCAGAAGACGCCCACACCTTGTGCGAGGGCTACCTTGAGGGCTACGTCAACGGACCCGCAGCGTACATGACCGGCGGGATGGTCACGTACGCAGGAAACGACTACTGGACCGAACGTTCGTTCCTCGACCGAGTGGTCCAGAACTACAACGGCTCCGTTTACATCATCCAGGGCATGCAGGACTGGAACGTCGACCCGCACATGTCGTTCCCAACCCACCAAATCGTGGAGGATGCCGGCATTGAAATCAAGACCCTCGCAGGCCAGTGGGCCCACGACTATCCCGACCGAAAATCGGGACACAGTTCACTTCCCAGCGGAGAGGGTGCCGAAGCCTACCCCTACACCCTTCGTTGGGACTGGGCCGATGAAATGCTGTACTGGTTTGACTGGTACCTCAAAGGCGAAGGTCGGGCACCCACACTGGGGGTTGAGATGCAAGACAACCGAGGCGGCTGGAGGTTTGAAACGACCTACCCCGCCCCGGACACGGAGTATCGAGAGATCAGCGCCGCTGACCTCAACCCTTCCGGTGCCTCGATGATCACGACCACCGAAACCATCACGATGACCTACGGTCCCTTTGAAAACGACGTTTTCATCGCCGGTATGCCCACCTTCCACATCGCCGTGACCCCGCACACCAGCAACGGCGCTCACGGATACCTTGAGATGACCGACGGCGACGGCCTCCGACTGGGCCACGCCGTCATGGACTTCCGGTTCCATGCGGGCGGTCGAGACGGTCAGGAGGCCCTGCTCGGTTTCCAAACCGTTTTGGGCAAAATGGAATTCATGGCCATGGACATTCATCTGGAAGCGGGTCAATCCATCGTCATAACGATGTCCCAAACCGGCCGCGATTACGTTCCCTCTCCTGCAGCATCCGGAGGCTACACCATCAACTGGGCCGAATCAACCCTGACGTTGCCGCTCGTGAACCGAACGTGCGCTGACCTGTTCCAAGCACCGATGATGGAATACGGCGGTGAAGGTCAGCGCACCTGCTGACACAGCGTTCGAAGCGGCTCATCATTCGGCGGTGCCCGCTACAATCAACGTTCCATCGCCCCCCCTAGCGTCATCCTCTTAAGCCCTTGACAAACGATGTGGCCCATGGTTTTGAGCACGCTTCCCGGTGTCAGCGAACGAATGGCCGCCAAAATGCGAGAGCACTTCGGTTCAGAGGAAGCCGTCGTTTCCACGCTCGCATCAGGCGACGTGGGCCGTTTGGCGGAGGTGGACGGACTCTCCGTAAAGCGAGCCCTTTCGATGGCGCGCTCGTTTGCCGGGGGCGAGGGTGCTTTCCTGGCCACCAAAGAGGCTCGAAAATTGCATCAACAGTTGCTGTCCCACATCCAATCGTTCGCCGCATGCACAGCAACCAAAGAGCGCATGGGTCTGCTGATGCCCGTTTCCGACCCCGGTCCTCGGCGACAACGAATCGCTTCCGCCATGGAACTTGACGGGGATTGGCTGGACACGCAACGCAAGGCGTGGTCCCAACTTGGCCGTTTGAAGGAGAAGCAAGAGCGGTACGAGCGCGTGGTCGTCTCGCACGAACCGCTCGAGCATCTGAAGCGGTACTGCCGTGTGCTCAAGCCGACGGAAAGTGAATCGTGGAAGGACTACACGGTGTTCAAGACCGTGTCTTGGCTTGGTTCAGGAGCACCCATGGAGGCGCCCGATGGTTGGTTGGTTCTCGGAACAGCACCCGACGAAGCGCTCGTTTTGCCCGAACGCACCATCGACTGGTTCACGCACAACAGGAAAACCCTCGATGTTCTGTGCGAGGTCGTTGAAGCCATTCGTTCGGACCGATTTCCGACCAACGGTGCGCTTGATGAACTCCGCTCCGCCCTCCAGCCGCTGCACACCCTGCCCGAGACCATGAGCATGCTTGGGGACGCTTCCCAAATCGAGGACGTCGCTCGAATCAAGGACGAACTGTGGACCACCGTCAAGCGTTTGGAGAACGACGTAAATCAGCAGGTTGAATCGGCCATGAACGACGCAAAAATGGCCCTCTCTGGCGCAGAACTTCTCGAAGCGTTGGCCGACGGGACGGCGTTTCAGCGAAAACTCCGCGATGCGACGGGTCACGTGATTCAGGAAGCGATGCAGCAAGCGAGGGAACATCTGGCTGGGTTTTTGGAACCGGCTTCGCTGCGTTGCCCGTTCGACGTGTTCACGGACGCATGGCCGGCGAAAATTGACCGGCAAACCATTGACGGCATCGATGCGGCGTTGGAATCCAAACTCAAGGCGGAAAAAACCGATCACCTGGTCAACCTCGCTCGTCAACTCGGACCGCTGAAGGCCCACTGTGAACAAGCCGTGCGTCGTATGATCGAAGCCGATCAGTGGTTGTCGATTGCGCGTTGGGCGAAGCACGACCGGTGCGTGATGCCCGAGTTGGTCGACCACGGCGTATGGCTTGACAACGGGCGGCACATCTTGCTCGGTCTCGATCCCGATCCCGTAACCTACGGTCTTGGTGACGCCGCAGTCGATGGCGACCAGCAATCCTTGGCGTTGTTGACCGGTGCCAATTCCGGTGGCAAGACCACGCTCCTCGAGTGCATGGCTTTCGCATGCATCTTGGGCCACATGGGTTTGCCTGTGCCGGCCGACAGCGCTCGAATTGGAAAGGTGGATGCGCTCCACATTTTGGCCAAAGCCGGCGGGACGCAGAGCGCCGGTGCGCTGGAGCAGACGCTGGTTGAGTTGGCCACCGTGGTCAGCGATCCGACACCGAAGCTGATTCTGGCCGACGAACTCGAGGCCATCACGGAGCCCGGCGCCGGTGCGAGAATCATCGCTGGCATGCTTCTGGCTGCTGAGGCTCAACCCGACACCACCATGCTCCTCGTAACCCACCTCGCCCCTGCCATTCTCGCATCAACCGGTCGGGACGACCTGCGAGTGGACGGCATCGAAGCCAGTGGGTTGGGTCCCGACCTCGAGTTGCTCGTGGACCGCACGCCCAAGCGCAATCACCTCGCAAGGTCAACGCCTGAGCTCATCGTCAAGCGCCTGGTCGAGAAGAGCACGGGCAACGCAAAGGCGCTGTTTGGGGACATCCTCGACATGTTTGCCGATGCCGAATGATCAAACCGGCATTTCCAGTTCAACGGCAAAGAGCGGGTCCGGGTCGGTCGAATCGTGGTAGGCCACAACAACGCCTCCGTCGTTGAGCAAGGCCAGCGAGGCGAAGTCGAACCGAATGTCGTTGCCGGCGCCGGAAGTCGAGTCGAGATCGCCCTGTCCGATGTACGTGAGCGTGTCGGGCGTCATGTCCTCGGAGTAGCCACGGACGTGGTACACGGTGTCCACGTCGGGGCCGTTGGTCGACTGGTAGCGCACGTTGAGCACGAACAAGTCCAATTCGCCGTTGGCTTGGAATTCCCACTCCTCAATTTGTGAGGCGGTGGCGTCAAGTGAGTAGGTGTGGTTGGACCACGTCAAGGCACCGTCGATCGACATGTAGTGGGTGAAGGTCGTGCCGCTGTTGGACACGCAGTGCAGCGTTCCGGTGCGGTCGATTTGACAGTACTCAGAGGGGAACTGCACCGCCAGTTCGTTCCATGAAAGCGTGGTGTCCATGTAGGCTGCGTTGCCGTTGTTGTAGTAGGACGGGAAGATGATGCCTCCGCTGGGCAGAGGGAACGCCCGCATTTCCTTGTGGGGCTTGTTGACGTCCCAGTACGCCGGAAGGTCGGCTTGCGTGAAGTCCAAATCCAACTCGATGGGTGGGTCGCCTCCGTCCCTTCCGGGGAACTGGAAGGGGTAGTAGTTGAGACCGTCAACGCTGATTTGGCCGCCTGCGTTTTGGGTCTGGTGCCAAAAATTGGACACGACGATGCTGGCCCACTCACCGTCGCCGATCGAGGAGCTGATCGGACCGATCACTTCGACTTGCCACGAGCGGTCGTAGAACGGTTCCGTGAGTCGATTGTAGCACCACTTCCACTCGCCCTCGGATTCGTCGTAGAGGATGGCGTAGAACTTGTCCAGCTTCAAGTCGCCTCCGACGTACGGGAACCACGACATGGAAATGATGTCCCCGTTGGTGGCTTGAACGATGCTGCCCTCCCCCAGACCTTCCTGTCCGGGGTTGGTCGGAATGAAGGTTCGGCACTGGTCGTCGGGCAGTGCAGGCGGAACGTAGGTGTCCCACATGTGGCCTCGGTCGGTCGAGAAGACGGGGTATTCGCCACCGATGTTGAGGATTTGTCCGTCGATGTCGGTGGCCAGGTAGTGCTCGCAGCAATTGCCACCGTAGGAGGCGTCAAACACCGCCCATGTGGTGTTGGTGGTGGCGTTGGTGCGCAGGTCGACGGTGGAGAACATGCGCTCCACTTCGTGTGGTTGGGCGTCGATTCGGACGTAGGTGTCGAACAAGGGTTCGACCTCTTCCGTGGTGACCGCACCGCTTCCATCGCCAAAACACCCGGCCAAAAGCATGGACGCGACCATGGCCAGCACCACGGGTGTTCTGCGCATGCCTGCCCCTCGCTTGGGCGTGATTTGAAGGCGTCGCTTCGCTGCTTTGGTCACTCGAGGTGGACACGGTTGAGGCGGTCGCCGAGTCGTTGCAACGCTTCGGCGGTTCTCGAGCCCATCCAGGTCAAATCCTCTCCGTCGATGAAATGAATTCTTGGCGGTGTGGCGGTGAGGTTTCCAAACGCTTCCGAAAGCGACCGACTCTCTTCGTCCGTAAACTCGTGGGGTTCGCTCGAGAGAAAGACATCGGTGACGCCGTGCTGCAGGATGATTTCGGGGCTCACCTCAGGGTAGCCGGTTCCGTCCGGCTCGATGTTGGGGACGTTGAAACCAAGACAGGCGAGCATGTTTCCCGCATACGTCGTTCCGTTGGCGGCCATCAAGGGACGATGCCAAATCAGCGGAAGGGCCGTGCGTCCGTTGGTGTCCGGTGCCCGACGAAGCATCGCTTCAATCGCACGTGCATGCACCTCGGCAGCCTCGGATCGGTTGACGGCCTGCCCGAGCTCCCGCAGCATCAGGGGGACGTCGCGCGGGTGGCGTACATCGCAGACGAAGGTGGGCAGCCCGTTGGCCACGCACCAATCGTGCACCGACTTGGGGTTTTCATCCCGGTCCATGACCACAAGGTCGGGTTGAGCCCCCTTGATTTTTGAGAGGGTGGGCGTTTTTGTCCCTCCAACCACCGGTACGTCGCTCACCTGTTCGGCCGGGTGAATGCACCAAGGGGTTCGGCCAACGATGCTGGTGGCGTCAAGACCGAGGTCAAAGAGCGTCAGGGTCAAACTTGGAACCAACGAGACGATTCGCACCGCAACGCCTCAGGAAACGATGAAGTGAACCGATGCGCCATCGACCTCGAAGTGTTCGGCATGGGCAGGTGCCTCCTCGGTGTCGTGGACCACGCACGCTGCGGCCCGTGTCTCCGTCGCAACCCACTGAACATCATCGGCGTTCATGGGTGGAGCGTTGGAGAGCCAGAGTTCGAGGTCAACGGTGGCTTCAATGTCCAAGTCCAGCGCCTTTCGCTTGGCTTGAACACGTCGAACGATGTCGCGAGCCATGCCTTTGGACAACAGAGCGGGCGTGTCGTTCATGTCCAGAACGAGACTCACCTGAACGGTGTCGCTCTCGCTTTCGCTGTTCACCGTTTGTGCGGCAAAACCTTCACGCTCAACTCGTTTCACCTCGACGTCAGAGGGTTCCACCAGAACGCCCAGCACGTCCGCTCCACCGTCGTTGATCGAGGCGAGCAAAGCCTCGGGATCCTCGGCGTTTCGGATGGCGTTGGCGACGTTGTTGACCTCCGCTCGTGCCTTGGGTGCAAGCGCCCGGAAGTTCGGGGCAAGTTCGATGCGTTGGAACCGGTCCAAGTCCGTCTCAACTCGGATGGCCTCGACGTTCAATTCCTCGGCCAAAAGGTCGTGGAAGGCGCTTAGATCGGGCCCTGCAACGATCCAACCCTGAGCACACGGTAACCGCTGCCGGCGACCGCCGTCGATGCGAATGCGCCGGCCGGCCTCGGCGAGTTCCCGAACGAGGGCCATGGTTTGCTCGAGCTTGGTGTCCTGAGGCGGTAAGCGTGCGGTTGCCCTGGCAGCGTCGTCGTCCCAGGCATCGGCGGTGGCTCCTTCCAAGGTCCCGGGAACACCCATAGGCCAATCGGCGATGTGGACGGATTCACCGGTGAGGTTGCGGTGGATTCGGTCCACCATGAACGGAGAAACGGGGGCGACCAATCGACAGACGGTTTCCAACACCTCATGCA
>NZMN01000036.1 GCA_002694525.1 Methanobacteriota archaeon | reverse complement strand
TTGAACCCCATGCGCTCCATGGCGTGCATGATGGTCTCCTCGGTGCTGGTGAAGAGTGCGGTTCCGTCACTCCACCGTTCGCGACGACTGTCCTTGACGGAAACGCGTTGTTTCCAGCCGCGGGGAAAGGGCTCATCCTTTTCATTGCCGGCGGCCAACAGCGCCGCACAGAGGGTCGCAGCGCCGTCGCCGACCAAACTCCACACGCCGTCGTGGAGGGGGTGCGGGGCTGGAAGGACCACGTGGCCGGAATCCTCGATGCCGCACATCAGCGGCATACCGTCGCTTTGGATGCCCTCGCCTTCAACGGGTCGGAGAGCGTAGGCGAGCCATCGGTCGCCCACGGCCGTCTCGACGCACGACGTATCGGGGTTAACCGAGCAAGCGTGGCCGAACAACCCGATGTCGGATTCGATGCTTGCTGCAAACGACCACGGACGTTGAGGACTTGCACTCAGCATCAACGCTGCGATGGCGTCGCCGTCCACAACGGCGAACCCACGTTCGGTGGCTTGAATCAACAAGCAGCGGTCACCGTCGCCGTCGAGTGCAGCTCCCACCAGTTGGCCCGGCTCGGCTCGCTCGAGCCGGCGGATCAGCGCGTGGGGCGATGCTTTTGCCTCGTCAAACGTCCACGTCTGTGTGGGCGAGAAATCCCCTGCCCCGCACGCATCGTTCAACACGCCGGTCGCCGAACCCACCTCAGCGCAAGCAACGCCCTGCTCCGAGAGAAAGCCCGCCAACCATTCGGTTGCGAAGCCGTTGGCACCGTCAATGAGCAGGGTCGGCGCACAACGTCCTTCTGGACCCTGACCGCTCCAAGGCCCGAAGAGCGTTTCAAACGCCTTCCAACGCTTCTTCATCCATTTCGCGTGGGCCATCAGCCCCCAGCCTGCACGAAGGTCGTCCGGCAGGGACAGACGTTCGCGATCCACTGCGTCGACGTCTCGGTCTTCCTCTGCCAGTTGGCGGACGGTCCGACTGACCTCCTCTTCGTAGGAACGACTGGATTTGTACCCGTGGGCGTCGAAGATTTTGATGCCGGAATCCGAAACGGGGTTGTGGCTTGCAGTGATCATGCACCCCTGGCGAGCACCAAAGGCAAGCACGGCGTGGTGAAGAGTGGGGGTGGCGCACGCTCCGATGTGAACCACGGTGCTGCCGGTGAGTCGCAAACCGAGCGTCAGCGCCGCCACGAGCGATGCGTTGTGCGGTCGTCGGTCCCATCCCACCACGACCACGCTGCCTTCTCCGGGAAGTGCGGGCTGCGTGTACGAGAGCGCTTCACCCACCAGGCGCATGAACGCAGGCGTGAGGGTGCGTTCGCCGTCCAAAGCGGCAACGGCATCGGCTTCACTCACGGCCTCAATCGACGTCAAACCACGGATGCCGTCGGTGCCGAAAAACGAGTCTTCCACGCCAATCCCTCATCGGTGCTCGCTGTTTGGTCCGTGAACACCGGTGACGGTCACGTTGGGCCAGACGACGCTGTTGCAACCCAGAACGACGCCAGGGTTGGTGACGCTGTTGCAACCCGTGGCCGTTCCCTCGCCGAGCACGGCACCGAATTTTCGCAGGCCGCTCGGAATTCGGTTTCCAGCGTGTCGAAGATGAACTTCTCCGCCGTCGTTGCGAAGGTTGCTGAGTTTGGTCCCGGCCCCGAGGTTGACCCCGCTTCCGAGGACTGAATCGCCCACGTAGTTGAAGTGCGGCGCTTTTGCGCCCGGGAGGAGGACGGAATGCTTGATTTCGGTGGCATGACCCACCACGGCGTCGGCGCAAATCCATGAATGCTCTCGAACGTAAGCTCCGCTGCGGACGACTGCTCGAGGCCCGATGTAGCACGGCCCGATTAGGTACGCTCCGGCCTCAACGGTCGCCGATTCGTGAACGATGATGCCGTCGCCCCGAGTGAAGAAGCCGGGGTTTTCAACGCCGATCTCACCCTCCAGCGCCGCCATTTGAGTTTTCAGTCCCAACGGGTTGCTGGGATCGAGCAGGCTCCAAACGGGTTCGCCCATCGGAAGAGCAGGAAGGAACCCGTCCTCCTCCCCCGAGAAGGAGGGGAAAAGCACCGCAGCGTCGGCGAGGTCGCCCCAGTCCATGAACCGTCGAAACGGCTCTGGGGCATGAATGTGATGATGGCTCAGGACGCGAGGTGGTAAATTCGCTTCCCGGTTGAAGCGTCGAGCCGGAAGTTGATCAGCTCCGACAGGTATCGAGGGATGAACAGACCCACTTTCCGAGTGGTCAAGCCGTGGTTTCGCATCTTTCGTTCGTGTGACAGAAAGGCGACGATGTCGGCAGCGGACGCACCTGGCGACGTGGCGAGGTAGTCGACGATCTCGTTCTTCAGCCGCTCCAAGCGGGCTTGTTTTTGGGAACCTTTTCCTCTCATGGTGGTCTCATGTTGTAGTGTGCCTCGGGCGATAATAAACGCCGCCCGGGATGTCCGTGGGACCCCTTGTTTTGGATACGGTTTGTTCGATGAATCCACGAGGGTTCGCGTCTGCGCCCTTGTACCACAACGCAAGGGTGGCGGGCGATGGAGGATTCGAACCCCCGTCTCCGGCTCCGAAGGCCGGAAGGATATCCAGACTACCCTAATCGCCCGTAAACCCCCCGAGACGACACCCCTTCTTGAAGAAGGCGGGTGCATTGGGCTGCCCATGGCGCGCTCCCTCCCGTGCATTCCGATGGGGTGTTCAGCCTGTTGCCGGGAGACCACGATGCCCATCACCAAGGCCGAAGCATCCCGTTTGGCTCGACGGACCGGGATGAAGCAGGACGATTTTTCCGTTCTCAACGACGGCATCCTCACGCTTCTGAACAACGCCGATACGAAAGCCTGCGTGTTTTTGCTCACGGATTCCGCCGACGTGAACGCCGAAGGCATGTGCTCCGTGTACGAGATTCGTCCAAAAGGGTGCCAAACCTACCCCTACGTTCTGGACACAGCCGACGCCGCTGTTCGTGACGAAGGCTGCCCGCATCGCAGTCAGTTTGGTCCGCCTCCGGAGGGCATGGAGACCGTGTTGCTTAATCTTGAGGAGCGCATCGTGCGTGAAGGATCAAGCGACTGAGGCTTCGGTGCACCCGTTCGACGTGCGCCGATTTGACGGTCCAGCCGCAGCGCTCGATGAGGGCGTGAACATCCGACCACGTTCCGTTCAGAAGGTTGAACGGATGACCGAGCTCGACGGGCTCCGTGGTCGTTTCTTCGAGCGGATGAATCGGCAACACCAGAACAAATCCAGCTTCGTCGTGCGCCGTTTTTCGTGCGCTTTTGAGGCAGGATTCCAACAACGCATCGCTGTCAACGCTGCCGTGAGAGTTGCGGCCGTACGGAGGGTCGAGCACAAAGCCACCGACACGTCCGAGCCAGGTGGAAGGCAGCACATCGCCCAGGCGCGTGGCGTCGCCGCGAAGGACTTGAGCGTGACCGGGCGCTTCCCCNCCGTGCGCCCAAGCGAGGTTGGCTTTTGCGCCTTCAACCATTTCAGAGTGAACATCAATGCCAACTGCGCGGCGTCCACTGAGGGAGGCTTCGATGAGAAACCCNCCCGTTCCCGTCATCGGGTCCACAACNGGGCCGTTGTCGAGCGGTCCTGTGGCAAGGTTCACCGCCAAACGAGCCAGCATGGGGTCAAGGCTGACGGGTTTGAAAAACGGNCGTTCGGCTGCCCGGCGCTCGCCGTTTGAGAAGGATGCCTGCCCGTCGCCTTCCATCCAACCGCANGCCAGCGANGCGGTGGGGCCGTCGGCGATGAGGGCCAGAACGTGGTCCGGTTCGGACAGATCAATCGAACAACCCATGTCGTGCAGCAGTCCCCCGAGTTGGCCCGAAAGGTTGCTCACGCTCCAACCGGAGAGCTTCCCGCCCTGCCTCCATCCTCGCACGGCAACGCTGCCTTGGACGGGGTGCTCGTCGAGGTACCTCCTCATGGTCGCCAACCAGGTCACCTCGTCAGCGGCCTCGGTGGATTGAACCACGCCGTTGAGCAAAAAGCACTGCAGCCCACTGGCCAACTCCAAGGCCTCACGGCGTTGTGCAGCCGTTGAGCCTCGGACTCGACACCAGCGAGGGGAGGTGTCGGCTGCAAGCGTTGCCTCGGGCAGAAGCGCCTGAAGCTCTGCGCGTGCAAGCCCGGGGTGCCACCCGCGCAGGCACGCCAGCATGTCGCCCATGGGCTGCCCTGTGGCTCAGCCTTCTTGATGGAATCGCAGGCGAACGCCTACATACGGTGACCTGTTGATGGATTCATGGGCTGCAACCTGAAGGACATCGCTCCAGCACAGCAAACCAGCCTCAAAGAGTTGGCCGGCAAGCGCGTGGGCATCGACGCCTTTCTCACCGCCTTTCAGTTCCTCACCACGATGCGCGATCGTTCGCCCCAGGGCGACGGCATGCCGCTGCGCGACGCCAACGGCAACCCGGTGTCCCACCTCATGGGCTTCCTTCACCGCACGGCCACGTTGCTGGCGATGGGCATCAAACCTGTTTACGTCTTCGACGGTACATCGCCCGAACTCAAGGCCGACGAAATGGCCGCTCGCCGGGCCCGTCGTCTCGAAGCCGAAGCGGTCCACAAAGAGGCGCTCGCCGCAGGAGATTTTGCGCTGGCCCAGAAAATGGCGGCCCGTATCATGCACTATTCGCCGCAGATGGTGAAAGAGACCCAACAACTGCTCGACCTCATGGGCGTCCCGTGGGTGACGGCGGCAGCCGAAGGCGAAGCCCAAGCCGCCGTGATGGCTGCAAAGGGCCAACTTGACGTGGTGGCCACCCAGGACTGGGACGCCTTGCTCTACGGCTCACCCGTGCTCGTTCGCAACCTGATGGACGACGGCGCCAAACGCTACGGGCGGGTTGTTCACGCTCAGTCCATCGACCTCGGCGAAATGCTCGCCAGCAACGACCTGAGTCGTGAGCAACTCGTGGACTTGGCCATCATGATCGGCACCGACTACCACCCGGGCATCAAGGGCATCGGGCCCAAGACCGGGCTCAAACTCATCAAGAAACACGGCACGCTTGAAGCGGTCTGCGAGGCCAAGGAACGTGAGGTGCCGGAGCAACTGTCGGAAATCCGTGAAATTTTCCTGAACCATCCCGCCGTTGAAGTCGACGAAGCCGACCTCAAGCAGGGGCAAGTTGACCGCAAGGGGCTGATTCAATTCCTTCAGAAGGAGCGCCAGTTCAGCCAGCGTCGCATGGACCAGGCCTTCGAGAAACTGAAGGAAGGCGGCTACCTTCGGGAAGGCGGTCAGACCTCCTTGTTCTCGTTTGACGGGTGAAAAAAGCGCAGCGGACTCGCCAGCGTCATCACGCCTTTGTGCTCAACAAGCCCGCCGCGTGCCTCGGTTTGGACGTCGTACAGCGCTTCGTTCACGGTGTTGACCGGTGCGCACGGAATGCCCCCAAGCAACCCCTCGAGGGTGGCCCGGTCCACCTTTGAAACGGCCGCTTGAACGGTCGCTTCCACCGATGACCGTTCCTCGATGCGGGCGCTGTTGTCCTTCCAGCGCTCGGGCACGTCCAACTCCAGTGCGTCGACAAGCTTGTGCCATTGATTCTCGGTGCCCACACCGATGGCGAACCATCCGTCGCTGGCCTCGAAGGCCTTGTACGGCACGAGGTTCGGATGAGCGCTGCCCATGCGGCCGGGCGTGATGCCCGTGAGGGCGTTGTGCCCCTGATTCACGAGCGAGGCCAGCGCCGTGTCCCACAGCGAGACGTCGATGCGAGCGCCCTTGCCGGTCTTTTCCCGGTGGTAGAGCGCTGCTAAAATGGAGGACACGGCGTTCATTCCGGTCATGACGTCGATCCACGCCACGCCGACCTTGGCCGGACCACCGTCGGCGTCGCCGGTGATGGACATGATGCCGCTGCGGGCCTGCATGGTCAAGTCGAACGCGACCTCGTCCCGTCGGGGCCCGTTCTGTCCGTAGCCCGAGATGCTGCAAACGATGACGCGCTCGGGCACCTCGCCGACGATGGCGTCAAAGGTCCCGGGTTTGAAGTTCTCAACGACGATGTCAGCGTCGGCCACGAGGGCCTGAATCCGCTCCTGCTCCTGCTTGATGTTGACCGTCTCNATGCGCTTGCCGCGGTTGCACGACAGAAAGTAAGCGGCGACCTCTTCACCGTCAAAGCCGACCTGAAACGGCGGCCCCCACGAACGCGTGTCGTCGCCCCAGGGCGCTTCGAGTTTGAGCACTTCGGCACCCAAATCGCTCAGCGTTTGAGCAGCGTGTGGGCCTGCGAGAATTCGGGAAAGATCGAGCACGCGAACGCCGGACAGCGGTTGCATGGCACGGCCTTNGTGGGNCGTCAATTCAACCTATGCGTCCGGCTGGACGAGGTCGACGTGCTTGGNGTGNGGACTCAAGCGCTCTTGTCAGCCTGGACTTGCTTGCGAACGTCCTGGGCAGCAGCCTTGGCTGCTTGCATGGCCTTTCGCACGCGGGTGCCAGCTGCGTTGTTGCCTTTGTCGTGCTTTGCAGCATCGACAAGGGCGGCGGTCAAATCATCAATCATCTTCTGTACCATAGCCTCGACGGACATACCCCTCGGTCCGGAAAGTCGGTTCTTATGGCTTGCCTACCGAATCGATGAACATCCGGGCCGCCGCTCGCTGTTTTTTCCCNCAATGCCTGCACCGTTGGGCGGCGAATCCGACGCCTCGCTGGCGAGGGATTGAAAACCCTCACCACAGACCCCTCACCACAGGGGAGACACCATGGGGTTTGCTCGGCGGTCCACACAACCCGACCCCGACCCCGTCACCACACAGGAATGGCGTGATTCCATCCGNGCCGTNGCCGAACAGTGGGGCGAGAGCGAAGCNCGTCGCCTGTTGCACGCCACGGTTGANGCCGCAAAGGATGCNGGCGTGGACATTGAAGTGGTGGAAACCCCCTACCTGAACACGATTCACCCCGACGANCAGGGCACCTATCCGGGCGACCTTGATCTCGAAGAGCGTCTTCACGGCATCGTTCGATGGAACGCCATGATGATGGTCACTCGNGCGAACAAGTACTTTGACGGCATCGGCGGGCACATCTCAACCTACGCTTCGGTTTCTCATGCCTGGGAGATCGGCTTCAATCACTTCTTCCGAGGNAAGGACGACGGCTCGTCCGGAGACCANCTCTACTGGCAGGGNCACGCATCGCCCGGCATCTACGCCCGAGCTTGGCTTGAGGGGCGACTGACGCACGAACAGGTCGAGAACTTCCGACAGGAAGTNGGGGGACAGGGTCTGTCCAGCTACCCGCATCCTCGGNTGATGCCGGAGTTTTGGGAATTCCCCACCGTNAGCATGGGCCTTGGCGCCATGACGGCCATCCATCAAGCTCGCTTCAATCGGTACCTCGAGGACCGAGGGCTGGCCAGCACCCACGCATCCCGGGTCTGGTACACGATGGGTGATGGCGAATCCGACGAGCCGGAATCCCTCTCCCAACTTTCACTCGCCGGACGCGAGGGCTTGGACAACATCGTGATGACCATGAANTGCAACCTTCAACGCCTCGACGGACCGGTTCGTGGCAATTCAAAAATCGTTCAGGAGCTCGAAGGCCGCTTCCGAGGTGCGGGGTGGAACGTCATCAAGGTGCTCTGGGGCAGTTCNTGGGACGACCTGTTCGCACGGGACACGCAAGGCCTCCTCGCTGCCCGTCTCAACGGGTTGGTGGACGGCGACGAGCAACGCATCATGACCTCNGACGGCGCAACCATTCGCAAAGAACTGTTCAACACGGACGGACTTTCGGCGCTCGTTGCTCATCTGTCCGACGACGATCTCGAAGCCCTTTGCGCCGACGTCGGTGGCCACGACTTTACCAAACTCCACGCCGCTTACGCCCAGGCCACGGCGCACAAAGGTGAGCCGACCGTCGTTCTCATTCGAACCATCAAAGGCTACGGCCTCGGACCTTCGTTTGCCGGACGCAACACCACCCACCAGAAGAAAAAAGCCGACATGGACACGATGCAGTTCATGCGCACCGACCTCGGTCTTTCCTTCACCGACAAGGACCTTGAGTCCTACCCCTACGTGATGCCTGAAGACGTTCCTGAACTGGTGGCTTACGCCTCNCAGCGTCGTGCGGCCATGGGNGGCCCAATGCCGAAACGCGTGGTGCCCACCGAGTCGATCGAGCTTCCCGTCGCCGAGACCTACGCCGAATTTGACGCCGGAACCAAAGGGAACATGGAAGTTTCCACCACCATGGCGTTTGTTCGGGTGCTNCGTTCGTTGATGAAGGACAAGACCTTCGGCCAGCGCGTCGTCCCCATCATTCCCGACGAAGCGAGAACCTTCGGCATGGATCCGCTGTTTGCTGAATTCGGCATCTACCATCCCGAGGGACAACTGTACAAGCCCGTGGACCACAACGTTCTGATGAAGTACAAGGAATCTGAAAAGGGGCAGCTGTTTGAAGAGGGCATCAACGAAGCCGGCGCCNCCTCCACCTTCATCGCTTCAGCCACGTCCTACGCCACTCACCTCTACCCCACCGTTCCGTTCTACACGTTCTATTCCATGTTCGGTTTCCAGCGCGTTGCGGACCTGATTTGGTCCGCCGCCGACCAGCGAGCTCGTGGTTTCTTGATGGGCGCCACTTCAGGTCGGACAACGCTCAACGGTGAGGGGTTGCAGCATCAAGACGGGCACTCGCTTCTCATGGCGCACACCAACCCAGCGGTGCGTGCGTGGGACCCTGCGTTCGCCTACGAACTGGCCACCATCGTCCGACACGGCATTGAGGAAATGTACGTTGACAATCAGGACGTGCTCCACTACATCGCCATCTACAACGAAAACTACCCCATGCCGCCCAAGCCAAAAGGGGTTGACGAGGGCATCATCAAGGGCATGTACCTGCTNCGTGGCGCACCGAAGGGTGACGGGCCGCTTGTTCGCCTCATCGGTTCTGGGCCCGTGATGGTGCAGGTGCTCGACGCCGTGGAGAAGNTGGAGACNTACGGCGTGCGATGCGAAATTTACTCCGCCACCTCCTACGGCGAACTCCGTCGTGAAGGCCTGGCGTGCGACCGGCACAACCGGCTCCACCCCACCGACGACCTTCAGAAGCCCTACGTGGAGACGCTGCTGGCTGAACCGCTCCCGACCGTCGCCGTCTCCGACAACATGGCGGCCGTTCCGGACATGATTCGTCAGTGGGTCAGCGGNCCNTACACCGTCTTGGGCACCGACGGCTTTGGCCGGTCCGACACCCGCGAAGCGCTCCGCCGTTTCTTTGAGATCGACGGNGCCGCCATTGCGCTGGCCGCNNTGTCCTCGCTCGTGCGTGAGGGCGAACTCGACGGGAAGGTCTACGCCAAGGCGGAGAAGAACTTCGCGGTGTCGACCGACCGNCCCGACATCGCCTCTCTTTGAAACGAGCTTTGAGGCGACCTCACTGCGCTGGCGAGCGNAGCGAGAAGGACACCGTTGNTTCAATCAACGNCGTGAACAGCCAGCNTCAGGTGAGATCGATGGTGATGCTGCCCGAGTCGCCGTTCTCGTTGTTTCCACCGTACTCCTTTCCATCCACGATGAANCCGATGTCGGATTCGTAAAACGCNTAGTGCATGGTCCACACGTGACCTTCCTCGAGAACGACGAACTTTGCGGCGCTNGAGAAGCCGTCGAGCGTTGACTGACCTCCCGTCTCGGAGATGAATTCAACTTCACCGTCCCAGCAGCAGAAATCAAACGCACTTCGGTCAAAGAATTCCACGTGATAGTCGTCCGGGGCGCAGTGAGAATACGTCACACCCTCGCCCTCGTTGTATTCATCGGNGCCTCCAAAGTCGACGGTCTGAACCATCAAGGCGATGTCAATTCTTCCCGTGTCACCGTATTCATTGTCCCCGCCGTACATCGTTTCGCCGTTCATGAATCCGACATCCTCCTCAAAGAACGTGTACTCCATGGACCAGTTCAACGTGGGATCGAGCAAGACAAATTGTTTCTCGGCGGAGAACTCACGAATGGTGTCCGTTGAGCCGTCGGATGCGTAGAAGGTCACTTCACCTCCCCATTCCGAAAACGTGTCGGCGGACAAATCAAAGAACGCAACGTGCCANGAGACGGAGCACTGGGCGCTTGAACCGTACGTGATCGGTGCTTCTTGGCCTTCAAGACACCCTGCGAGAGGTCCTGAAAAAAGGACCAGCGAGAGGAGAACGGCTGCTTTCTTGATTGACATTGCCGCAAGTCAAGAACGTCTGGTACATAAAAAAAATCCCGGCGGCAACCGGCGGTTTTGCCGAAATTCAAACNATTNCTGTGGTTGAATACCGAACTACAAAGGCGAGCGGCCGGGTTTAACNATGCATGTGGGTGCGTCTGTTCGTCGTTGCCTTCGGGCTTTTCGTGATCTTCAAGATCACGCTCATCACCTACCGCCGACGTCGATACCCGGAACCTCACGAGGACTGGAGCGTCGTGAACCTCGACGACGTGTCCTTCCCCGAAGACTTCAGGTGGGGCACGGCCACGGCGGCGCATCAGGTTGAGGGAAACCTCGTCAACAACTGGACGGTCCACGAAGCGGCGANGGGCCTCGAGCCCAGCGGGGAGGCGTGCGACCACTGGCGCCGCTGGAAGGANGATTTCCAGTTGCTCAGCGATCTTGGACTCGACTCCTACCGTTTTTCCGTGGCCTGGAGTCGTTTGGAACCGAAAGAGAACGCATGGAACCACGAGGCCATGGACGTCTANTCCGCCATGGTGGACGACCTGCTCGCCAGGGGCATCCGGCCGGTGGTCACCCTTCACCACTTTTCACATCCGGACTGGTGGGAAGCCAAAGGAGGCTTTGCCGACGAAGCAAATCTTCCNGCGTTCGTCTCGTTTTGCGAGCGGGTGTTTGAGGTTCTGTCCGACCGCGTGTCCGTGTGGGTGACCATCAACGAGCCGACCGTGTTTTCGACCATGGGCTACACCTTGGGNATGTTTCCTCCCGGACGGCGTTCCGTTCCGATGACGCTNCGNGTGATGCGCAACCTCTTGCGAGCACACGCAAAGGTCTACCGTCGTCTGAAGACGTTGAACCCGGAGGTTCAGATCGGCGTTGCAAAGAACGTGACGTTGTTTGATCCCAAGAACCGCTGGAGTCCCATCGACTGGCCGCTTGCACGCCTCATGGAGTGGTTTTGGAACGGCGCCTGGCGAAGCGGCATGCAGAACGGCNGGATGTTCTTCAAGGACATCCCGGAGGCCAAAGGCACGCTGGATTTTGTGGGTTTAAACTACTACACGCACGTGCTGGTGGGCCCGGCTTCCGTGTCGCTTCTCAAAATGAAGTTCCCCAAGCGGCGTCAGGANGTNGCGACCGAATTCGGCTACCCCATGTACGCCGAAGGCCTTCGTCGAGCCATCGAGTTCCTCGCTCCGTTGAACGTACCGATTGAAATCACGGAAAACGGCGTGGCCGACGCTGAGGACACCCTGCGAACCGAACACCTCCGCCGGCATCTGTGGGTGTTGTCCAACGCNGTCAAGGACGGACACGACGTTCGCTCCTANCACCACTGGTCGCTGATGGACAATTTTGAGTGGGCNGAGGGCTATTCAATGCGCTTCGGTCTTCACCGGGTTGATTTTGAAAGTCAGGAACGAACGCTGCGGCCGAGCGGTGAAGTGTACAAGGCCATCGTCGGGCGTCGTTGATGGACGTCAAATCCACTGATCGTTTTCAGCGGTCAANGCACTGCCCGCTTCCCCCGTGTTGACCACGCCTCGAGGCTCCACAATCATCACCTTGCATTCGGCCTCGGCGTAGGGCTTGTGTCGCGTTCCTTTGGGGACAACGTGCATTTCTCCGGCGTTGAGCGTGATGGTGCGATCTTCAAACTCGATGTTCATGCTCCCCTCGATGACGATGAACACCTCGTCGGTGTGCCCGTGGTCGTGCCACACAAATTCACCTTCAAGCTTGACAAGTTTGAANTGGTAATCGTTCATTTCAGCGATGACCTTGGGTGACCAGTGGTCGGAAAANAGGCTGAATTTNTCGTTCAGGTTGATGACGGTCATGNGTTGCCTACACGACCGTTTTACTTGGCTCTATGCCTCGGCAACGGCGGCACCCATGTTCCGTTGTTTCGTGCAAAATCCAACACGTGACAGTAGACGGTGGTGATCGACGATTGGGGGTCCTCCACCGAGTTGAGGTGGGCTGCTCGGAGGAGCGGTGGCGTTTTCTTCCACGCACGCCGAGCGACGAGCGAGAGCGGAAACCGGAACAGTGCCGGGCCGTTCACGGGCAGCGTCAGCCGAGTCAACCAGTGGCGTTCGATCAGCCCCGCCTCCGCCATGGCGNGNCTCACGTCCGACCATCGGGCTCCACCCGCCTTGGATTTCACCAACCACGAGGGGTTGATTGAGGAGTCAACGCGAAACCCTTGCTGCACCAACACGGGCGCCATCCACGGCGCAACGTAGCCGTTGGGTGCCCGGAAGTACGGCCGAAACGCCGCTCCAGCAACACGGCGAAGAAGTTNGGTTGAGGTTTCCAGCATGTTTTGAAANCCATCAGGGTCTGCGTCCCATGCCGACCACGACCGGTGCGTGTGGCCGTGGCACCCCACGGTCAATCGGTCCGGAAAGGCGTTCAATGCTTCGGTCAGCATCTCGCAGAATGCGTGCTCCTCGAGGGCGTCGCTGATGACAAAGAGCGTGACGGCTCCATCGTGGCTGCCCATCCAACGAACAAATCCTTCCCATCCCGAGCGNAACGCCTCGGAGGGTTGGTCGGACCTTCCTTTGAACGGAACCGTGCTGCGTGTGGGGTGGCCTTGGTGCTGGGGCAGATGCCTCAGGTCGTCCGCATCGACCGTCATCCACGTTGGCATGTCAGGCCTCCGGCCCAAGGTCAACCAAATGCAGATGATGCGGCACGGTTCGTTCGTTGAACTCAATGCCGATGAACTCGGGGAGTCGCTCACCGCCCCAACGGGCGCAAATGGCGTCGGCGGTGGCCAGACCTGCCTCGTTGTGAGGATGGACGGCAATTTCAACGGTGGTGGACGATTCTCGATTGGTCAACCAGNCAAAGATGGTGTCGACGCATGCAGAAGCCATGTTCTTTCGACGATGAGCGCGTCGCACCCAATACCCGAGGTTGAAGTCAGCGTGGAGGGATTGCAGTTCGTCGCCCAACCCGACCAGCCCAACAAACTCCATGGTGTCGGTCCGGTGAATGGACCAGAAGTGAAGTTGGTCGCTTCCGTTCTGCGCTTCGATGTCGTACAGCATGTCGCGAAGTTGCCTCCGAACATCGTCGTCGGGATTCAACCACGGCAGGGCTGATTGAGCGGCTTCAGGGTCCTCCTGATAGGCATCGAACATCGCCACGAGAACGCCGTTTGTTGCCGGCTGCAAGACCACATGCTCGTTGACCCGAAGTTCAGGCGTCTGGACCATGGTGTTCACCTCATGCCAAAAGTTGGGCTCGTGCTTGTTGAACGTGTGGGTCGTGCGGATGCACGTAGGCCGCCATGTCCAACGTCCATTTCATGTGCTCGTGTCGGCCCAAATGTTGCATCAACACCGAAACGTGAAGGAGCATGTCGAGGTGGTTTTCGAGATGCGGACCGAGCGCATCCAACGTGTTCGCAGCGTCTTCCATGCGACCGTTTTTGATGTGGTCCATCGCAGAAACAACCTCTTGGTAAACCCGAGTGGGTGGCCACGGTTCACCCTCGGGCCACGGCCAGATTCGAGGTTNGGTCTGTGGGTCGGGGCTGCTCGTGCTGGTCTCCACCGCCTGACCGGTTTCCACAGGGTGGTNCGATGCATCGAGGTCGGGCAGTTCAGGGGTTGTTTCGGGCACGGCAACAGGTTGTGCAGCGGGCGGCTTGTCGGGAATCGGTCCGANCCCCACGTCCGGNAGGTCCGGTAGGTCCGGCGTCTNGGTGGCTGCGACTTGGGCCAGTGAAGCGGTGTGGGNGGGTTCTTCGCCGGGAAGGTCGGGCAAATCCGGCAGGGCGTTGGCGGCAGGGCCAACTTCGCCGAGCAAATCGTCGTCGTTGGGTGCGCTGACGGTGGGTGAATAGAGTCCACCTCGGCCGGTGTGAACGGGGTCCGCCACTTCCTTGAGTGGGTCAACCTTCCCGAGGTCAAATTCAACGTATTTTTTGGGCGCATCGTCGGCCGTCAATTCGACCTCATCGGGTTCTTTCGACGCAACCGTGGAACTCAACGTTGGGCCCTGACCGGCGATGAAATCAAACGATTCTGGAACCGGTTCCCCCTCCTCGTCGTGACTGGGCTCGGAGAGTGCGTACTGATCGACCTCCACCGTGACCTCGTCGAGGGAGAGCACGGCTTCAACCACCGGCCCAGGGTCTTCTTCTTCCTCGTTGTCGCCCAAAAGAAGACGCATGATGTCGTCGTTTGTGGTGGTCGGCTCGGCCATCGGTTGGTCTCGCGCAGATTTGTTGAGAGCGTAGTAGCACTGCTCGCAATTTTCGGCACCTTCGGGATTGAGGTGGCCGCAATAAGGACACGNAACGCCTGCGACGGCGTGGTCCTTTTTCTTGCGACCAAACATCAAGCCACCCAGTCGTGGGCGGTGCATTCTCGGTTTAAGACTGAGGGTTTGTCGCTCGCCAAACGCTTCAATCTTCATACATACGATGATGAAGGGCCGGGCGGTGGTTCCAACATGGCGAGAAAAGGTTCGGTTAAGCGCATGAACAGCGCCAGCGAACCCGAACCACCNCGTCCGAAAGGAGAGCCCGCTCCCGACCGTTGGCGTCGCAGCCAGGATCACTTCGCAACGATGACCGAACTCATCAAGCAGGAGCTTGACGACGAGACGCAACTCGTCGAGGAGCGCTGGAAGACCTGGTCAAAGCAGCGGCTTGTGATGGCTGGCGTCTCGCTGTTTGACCTCAAAGCNCGCATTCAAGGGCGNTTCTTTGGTGATGACATCGTTGTGTTTGAAGCACAGGACGGGGGGCGGCTTCCCGAGCACCGGTTTTCCCACGGAGACATCGTCCTNGTGTCCCGATCTCGGCCTTGGGGCGAAAAGGTGGTTGAGGGCGTGGTCTTGGACCGCGGGCCCACGCGTTTGCGCGTTGTGGTCAGCGAACGGCCGAGGGACGTTCGCAAGGGTGGATGGCGGNTGGACCGAGGTGCCAACCGCGTCGCACACGACCGCATGCACGAGGCGCTGATCGCGTTTCATTCCACCGAAGGGGACGGTGGCACCGTGCTCAGAGAACTNCTCCTGGGGAACGTCTTGGACATGAATCAGAGCGCGGAACTNTCGCCNGACATTCGCGGTNNGCGTNAACGACGNGGNCCTGACCCTTCNCCCGGCCATCTCAACGCTTCGCAACAGGAAGCCATTTCATCCGCCATGTCGCGTCGTCTGACGTTGATTCAAGGTCCACCCGGNACGGGAAAAACCACCACGGCGACNCACCTGTTGCANCGATTTGCACAGGAAGGAAGCGGGCCGCTGTTGGCNACGGCGGAATCGAACGTCGCCGTCGACAACCTGCTCGAAGGCCTGCTTGCGTTGGGCGTGAAGGCNTTGCGCATCGGGCGCCCCGTCAAGGTTCGAGAACAACTCCGCTCGGCAACGCTTGATGCGGTCTTGGANAACCANCCGATGCAGGANGAATTGGCGTTTCTTCGGGACGAACAGCGGGAATTGCGGAAGGCTCTCCCTTCTCTTCGAGGGAAGGAAAAGGGACTGATGCACCGAGACATCAACATCAACCACAAAGAAATTCGAAGAATGGAAGACGTCATGACGGCCAGNGTTCTCGACGAAGCCGAGGTCATTTGTGCCACCACCATCGGCTGCGGTCATCGTCTTCTGGAGTCCCGTAAATTCCCCATCGTGCTCATGGACGAAGCAACCCAGGCCACCGAGCCCAGCGCTCTGGTGCCCATCGTCAAGGGGTGCCGTCAACTCATCTTGGTGGGCGACCATCAGCAACTACCGCCCACGGTCCTGAGTCGGCAAGCCGAGCGCGGCGGTCTCAACCGGTCCCTGTTTGACCGACTCATCGCCTGCGGGCTCGAGTCCAACATGCTCACGACCCAGTACCGAATGCACCCAATCCTCCGGGAGTTTCCGAGCGCACGGTTCTACGAAAATCGTCTCGAGGACGGGTGCACCGCCGACCAGCGNCCCTCTCCGGCCGGATTCCTNTGGCCCGATTGGGACCGCCCGATGGCCTTTGTTCCCGTTGAGGGCGTTGAAGAAAGCGACGAGGAAGGGAAGAGCCGGTACAATCGAGACGAAGCGGCCAAGGTGCTGAGCGTGGTCAACGATTTGCTGACACCGGGCGACCTTCAACCGGAGGACATTGGCGTTATTTCCCCTTACAACGGTCAGGTTCGAGAGTTGGTCCGGCTGTTTGAATCGGCGGGTGGNCGTGAGGCTGGCCAGCCCTACGCTGGTCTGGAGATCAAGAGCGTNGACGGCTATCAGGGGCGAGAAAAAGAGGTCATCGTGTTTTCCACGGTTCGTGCAAACGAGCGAGGAGAGGTGGGTTTTCTCGCCGACCATCGTCGACTGAACGTGGCCATCACCCGCGCACGACGAGGTCTTGTTTTGCTCGGGCACCCCACCACGCTGCGCCACGATGGAAATTGGAAATCCTACCTTGATTGGGTGGACGAGCACCAGTTGTTTGCGTGGCACGTGACCCACAGTTCGTGATGGTGTCAACGCGCCATTTGACAAAGGAGAAGTCGTGCCGGGAACCATGGCCGAAGACCCTGTGACCATCGTCAAGGGCGGAACGCTGGCTCAGAACATCATCGGTTCTGCCCCCGAGGGCATGCTCATCGCTCCGTCCTGGAAGCGCGTGCTCGCCTTCATGCTCGACGTCATGCTCATCAGCATCGTGCTCGGTTTCTTTACGGGTGGGAGGCTGATGATGGGGTTGTACAATTTCGAACTCATCACCGCAGGAGGTCGATACACGGCGGAATTTTTCATCAACTGGTTCGTTTTCATTTCCGCTCTTTACCTGTACTTCAAGTACACCGGCCAAACGATGGGTCGCTCGCTTGCACAACGAGGGTTTCGCATCGCCATCGTCCACGACAACGGTACGATGCTTGAGCATCACCACTGGGGCCCTCGCGCCGTGGCCAAAATGGTGTATCTTATTCCCGTCCTTGGACCTCTTTGGTTCGGTCTGCGAGACACCTTCAGCGCCGGCTCGACCGACGCCGAATATCGAACCGCCGTGGACCGTAAGCACCACACGGTTGCGGCCGTCGATTGGTCGTTACCCTCCGAAACGCGTCTCCGACTGCGTTGATGCCAATTCGCTGGAGCAAGCCATTGAAGTAGAGCCACTCCTCAGTCCAAACAGGTGAGCCTGCATGACCGATGACCACAGCGCCCGTGCCGGCTCCCTCAACGCTCACCTGACCTCGGTGGTCATGGAGATCGACGACGATGACGAGGACGTGATCCAAGTCGTCGTGGACGTGGTGAACGAATCCTCCATCCCCGTCGGAGGTCTTGCCGCTGCGCTGGTTGATTCCAAGGGCAATCGTTTCGAAGCCACGGAGGGCATCAGTTCAATCGGCCCCGGTTTAACGCGGCAGTTCAAGTTCGAAGCCCGCATCCAATCCGGCACGTGGTCGTTTGAATTCAACGGCGGAGGACAGTCGATGAACCTCGGCCCCTACGATGCTGATTTTGAATTTCAGGCTGAAAAAGGGCGCGTCCTCGGCAACGCCATAGGGTCCAGTTTGTTCAGCGGCGCCTTCGACAACCACCTTACCGATTTCGGAAACACGGAAGAGCGGGGCATCATCGATGCATCCACGGTGGTCATGACGTCCTACGTCGGTGAAAACATCGAGGGCGGTGGAACAATGATGACGCCCGGCGAGGTCGAGGACGACGACGGTCCGCGCACACCGCCATGGGCTACGAGCACGTCCGACCCGGCCCCGCTCACCCCGCTTTCGCCGCCGTCCACACCCGAGCCAGCGTCCGAACCCCCGGTCGCCGACCCGCTTCTCGCACCTTTGACACCCGTCAGCACGCCTGCACCATCGGTTGAATCCGAACCCGAAACGAATCCAACGCCACCACCGGTCCCTCCGACGCCCCCACCGTCTCCGCCCTCGGCTCCTCCGAGCGGCCCACCCTCTGGTCCACCGTCCGGTCCTCCGAGCGGCCCACCCTCTGGTCCACCGTCCGG
>NZMN01000035.1 GCA_002694525.1 Methanobacteriota archaeon | reverse complement strand
TTCGTGCACTTCAAGCCATCTCATCAATTCGCAAGCGATGGATTGGGCCTTCGTCAAATTCTCTATAGAAAAGGGAGCTACGTCGATATCAAAGACCACGAAATGGTCCAAAAGAACAGGNTAATGTNCGGGATTGTCCCTCAGGCGGGGGAGGTCAATCGGGTTGAGCCAGGAGGCCGTTGAGACATAGACGTCGCGTGGTGCACTCATCCCGATCGCCTTCAGGAACGAAGCGTGGTCGCGAANGCGTCGCCGAGCTGTAAGCCAGCGNTTGTCGTTGGTTCGCCATCGAAACACGTGCTGGCTGGNTTTGTTCAACCATGANAGNTCAANGGNGTGNNCTCGGTAGTGGTCCTTGAGCGCTTGGTCGTCAAGCGACATGAAGTCCCCTCATCGCAGACCAGCGGCTTTCAANGATTCNAGCAGCACCGCNCCGAGTTCGGACGGGTCCTTCGCNCANGCNATGCCNGCNGCCTCNAAGGCNGCAAACTTCTCNTCAGCCGTTCCTTTGCCNCCGGANATGATGGCGCCGGCGTGACCCATGCGCTTGCCGGGNGGTGCNGTNGCNCCNGCNACGAAGCCGACNATNGGCTTGGTGACGTTTTCAGCAGCCCACGCAGCGGCTTCTTGCTCGGCGTTGCCGCCGATTTCACCGATCATCATGATGGCTTTGGTCTGCGGGTCGGCCTCAAACGCCGCCAGACANTCGATGAACCCGGTGCCGTTGACCGGGTCGCCACCGATGCCGACGCAGGTCGACTGACCTTCGCCAATGCTCATGGTTTGCGCNACGGCTTCGTACGTGAGGGTGCCGGATTTTGANACAATGCCAATTCGCCCCTTGGCGTGGATGTGTCCGGGCATGATGCCGATTTTTGCTCCGCCGTTTGCGCCGGGTGTGATGATGCCCGGGCAGTTTGGACCAATGAGTCGGACACCCGGGCGGTTTTCCACGAAGGCNACNGCCTTGACCATGTCGAGCGTTGGGATGCCTTCGGTGATGCACACCACCACGCCCTCGCCTTTGATGNTGTCAAATGCGTCGGCCGCTTCCATGATGGCTTCNGCAGCAAACGGTGGCGGGACNTAAATGACGGTGGCGTCGGCGTCGGTGGCTTCGANGGCCTCGAACATGGAGTTCCACACGGGGAAGGTCTTGTNCTGCAGTTCAACGGTCTGACCGCCTTTGCCCGGTGTGCATCCNCCGACGATGTTGGTGCCGTATTCGACCATTTTGTCGGCGTGGAACATGCCTTGCTTGCCCGTGATTCCCTGCACGAGGAGTTTTGCGTCTTCTTCGATCCAAATCGCCATCANTGTTCACCTCCGATGAGTTCCACAATTTTCTGCGCTCCCTCGGCAAGGTCGTCGGCAGGGTGAATGTTGAGGGTTGATGCTGCGAGGATGGCTTTGCCCTGGTCCACGTTGGTCCCGGCGAGNCGAACGACGAGCGGCACGTCCAGCGAGAGGGCTTCCGTGGCAGCAATCACGCCTCGGGCGATGATGTCGCAGCGCATGATGCCACCGAAAATGTTGACCAGAATCCCCTTGACGTTGGGGTCTTCGAGAATGATGGAAAAGGCGGTCTTGACCTGCTCCTCGTTGGCACCNCCGCCCACGTCGAGGAAGTTGGCCGGCTCACCGCCGTACAGTTTGATGACGTCCATGGTNGCCATGGCAAGCCCNGCACCGTTGACCAAACAGCCGATGTTGCCGTCGAGTTTCACGTAGGAGAGGCCGGTCTCCTTGGCTCGTATNTCCACTTCTTCCTCNTCGGACAAGTCGCGCAANTCGTCCCAATCCTTGTGTCGGAATTCAGCGTTCTCGTCGAACGAGACCTTGGCGTCGAGCGCCACGATGTCGTCGTCGGCGGTTCGGACGAGCGGGTTGATNTCGAGCATCGCACAATCGCTTGANACAAACATGCCGTACATCGAGGTCAGGGCCTTGGAGAAGGCTTTGTGGGCGGCTCCGGTCAAGCCGAGCGCGAGACCAAGGTCCCGCTTTTGGTAGCCGAGNAGGCCGGTGTTCGGGTCCACCGAGATTTTGTGAATCTTTTCCGGGGTCGTTTCCGCCACGTGCTCGATGTCCATGCCTCCCTCCGTGGAGGCCATGATGAGGACCGACTTGTTCTCCCGGTCAACCAGAATGGCAAGGTAGTATTCGTGAGCAATGTCGCAGCCTGATTCGACGTAGAGGTTGCGAACGAGTTTCCCCTTGTCGCCCGTTTGAATGGTGACAAGAACGTTTCCGAGGATGTTGGTGGCGTAGGTCTTCACGTCGTCTTTTGAGAACGCAATTTTGACGCCACCCTCCATGACGAGGTCCCCCGAATCAGGGGCGTACAGGTTGCCTTTTCCACGACCACCTGCGTGGATTTGGGATTTGACGGCGACGACCTTGGAGCCGAGTTGGTCGTAGGCTGCCAAGGCTTGGTCGACCGTGGTGCAGTGAACGCCCTCAAGAACCGGTACACCGTGATGTTTCAGAAGTGCTTTTCCTTGGTACTCGTGAATGTTCATGATGCTTCCCAAACGGTTGGACTGGAAGACCGTCTTTCAATACTTTGGAGTGCGTGGCTCAAGCGCTCAGGGGTGGTCTTCTTAACATAGGCACGGGAGGGCAGAACCATGCAGGTGGTCGTGCTGGCAGGTGGCGTGGGTTCACGCCTTCGACCGTGGACTTCCACCGTCCCAAAACCGCTTCTTCCCGTGCTCGATCGGACGCTTCTGGAACACGTCGTGAGTTGCCTTCCCGTTGATGCCGTGGACGAGGTCGTGGTTGCCGGAGGCTACAAGGTCGACCAGATCAAAGCGTATTTTGACACCGTCGACGCNCCGTTTGANGTTCGCATCGTTCCGGAGGACGAACCCCTGGGCACCGGTGGGGCGTTGGGGAACTGCAGGGACGTCGTCAGCGGGACCTTCGCATGCTTCAACGGCGACATCGTATCCTCGCTCGACGCAACATCCCTGCTCNAGGTGCATCGCNCACAAGGTTCCGTTGGCACGCTTGGACTTTGGGAGGTTGAGGACCCCACCCGATTCGGCATCGTCGGTCTTGATGACGATCACCGCATCACCCGCTTCAAGGAAAAACCTCGACCCGAGGAAGTGTTCTCCAATCTCATCAACGCCGGCTCGTACATCTTCAAGGACGATGTTTTCGATTGGATGCCTGANGGTCGGCATTCGCTGGAGCGCGACGTGTTTCCCAATCTGGCTGCGGACGGCTTGTTGAGCGGGGTTCCCTTTGACGGTTATTTCATCGACGCTGGCACACCCGAGGCGTGGAGCATGGCCGTTCAGGCCTCAATTCAACACGGACGCTACGATTCTGGTTTCCTCCACGGTCAGCCCCCGTCGTGGTTTGCAGACGAGNCCAGCCAGGCTTCGGTCGCCTCCGACGCACGTCTTGCGCACAGCATGGTGGCCAGCGGATGCATCGTTGGTCCCTCCGTGGTATCGATGTCAACGCTCCTGAAGGGAGCGAGCATCGGTCAATCGTGCAACATCGCCTCTTGCCTCATCGGTCAAAACGCCGTCGTCGGGGATGGATGCGATCTCGATGGCGTGGTGGTCGATCATTCCGCCCGTGTCCCGGACGGAACGCAGCANCGAGGCGGGTCGTGGCCCCCTTCCGAATGAAACGAGTCGTCGCCTCCCGACGGCATGAAATCTGCTAAATGGTAGAGGCGGCGTGCATCGTTCATGGACCAACCCATGATCGTTGTCAATTTCAAAACCTACGCCTCCGCCTCGGGCGAATCAGCGGAATCGCTGCTGGCTGCNATGGAAGCGCACGCCAACGGCCCCGNCACCTTNGTCGCCGTTGCCTCCGCCTTCGACTTGGCCACCCTTGCCGGGCAAGCCACCAACGTGGAGGTCTGGTCGCAGCACCTCGACCCGGTTGGACTGGGCGGATTCACCGGATGGTTGGAACCGCAAACGGCGCTCCACCGTGGCGCCAAGGGCTCCATCATCAATCACGCCGAGCACAAGGTTGAGCTGGANCACGTGCGTTCCNTGCTCGAGATGCTCCCGGATGGTTTTCCCGTTTGCGCGTGCGCCGCAGACGTCGAGGAAGCCAANGCGCTCGCCGCCCTCAACCCGACCTACATTGCGGTGGANCCTCCAGAGCTGATCGGGGGCGACATCTCCGTGACCACNGCCGANCCGGCCATCGTCAGCGACACCGTCGCCGCCGTCAAAGCCGTGAACCCCAAGGTTCGCGTCCTCTGCGGGGCGGGGGTGAAGAACGGCCGGGACGTGGCCAAGGCNCTNGAGTTGGGTGCTGAGGGCGTTTTGCTGGCCAGCGGCGTCACCAAAGCCAACGACGTTCACGCNGTTCTGGCCGATTTGGTCGCATCGCTTTGATGCCCATTCATCGCTGCATGTTCCTGCTTCCGCTTGGCTTGAGCCAACCCCGTATCGGCGGGGCAGNNCGCNCGGTGGAGGCAGTGTCGACANTGTCGGTGGTGGACCGCCAGCGGCAGTGTTCCGAGGGACGGGTCGGCGTTGGCCCATCGTTCGAGCCACCTCATTTCTTGGACATCGTGCATCACCAAATTCACGGCTTGCTTCAACGANGCATCGGNGATCTGCACGTTGTGTTCGCACCAGTTTCGGCCCGTCCAACGAACCACCTTGACCCTGAAGAGGCGAGGGTCGTCGGGAAANCCGGGCTGTTNCAGCGCCCAATGAACCATGAGAAGATGNTCCAACTGCTGCCCTACGGAGGAGTGCTTTGGCGCCCGAAACTGGAGCCGGACAAGGGTCCANCGGTGTTGATGAAAGACGGCAACATCCGGTGCGGCGTAGACGTCAACACCGTCAACATCGGNGGGTGTACGACGGTCNAAATACGCCCAGCGGNGCGGCCGGCCGAGAAAAAGTGGTCGCAGNGCTACGNTGTCCTCCAGCGCCTTGAGTTGCTTCAGACTGCGGTNNACACCCTGCAATTGATGGAATTCCAGCACCTTCAACTGAGAATCNTCCAGCGCACTGTCCACCTTTTGCTCAACCGTGCGACGGGCGTAGGCGTCGGACCAAACCTTTCCGAAGTATTGGTCGTNCACCCGTTGCAACCATGCCTCACGCATTGTTCGCACGAGAATTTCGTCGTAGGTCCGTGGGGGATGGTCGGTCCGAGAGGACCGCGCAGANCGGTGGGGGGCCCTCCTTGCGTAGGAAAGCGCCCACGCCCGCGGGCAGGCGTTCATCAGTCTGGAACTCGTCTGGCTCCAATGAGGCGTTGGGACNTTCATGCCGGTGACCGTTTCGGTCAACCCACATAACGGTCGCCGTCAAACAACGCCGAGGTCGAGGACGTTGATGGTGGCGTTGACCGCCATCCACAGCGCCATTGGCGTCAAGATCCAACCGACGAACTGAGCGAAGACGTCGCCTCCAAACTTTCCAAAGAGCCGTGAAAACGGTCCGCCCCACGAAGAGACAATGCGAAGCAGGAGCACCACGAACCCTCCGCTGAGGGTGAAGAAGAGGAGGTAGGCCGCCGCCATGGCGATGCCGCTGCCCCCCGCAAGAACGGACGAGCCCACGGCTTGCGGGAACAGGTGAGGGAACGCCAACCACCCAAACCACCCCATCCAGATACCGAGCAGCACGTCCCTGTCCATGTCCACGGTTTCTCGCCAGTCCCGGAACGCTTTGGGGAAGCTTCGGTGGAGAAGNCGACCCAGCACATCCGCTTCGTACGGAGCACCTCGGCGNGCNGTGACGAAGCACATCTCGAGCATCCAAACCATCATGGCGATGTCAAGCAGGAATCGNACGCTCATGCCCACCGGTAGAACGGTCANCAACAAAGCGGGGAGGTTCACCAAAAGCACACCTGCACCGCCGGCGACGGCGATGGAAGCCCACAGCAATCCGGGGGGCAACGGCTCTTCGGGCGCCGTCCACTCGTTGCGAGGAAGCGCCAACAGGAGCAGGAACAGCCCGGGCCCGAGAAGGAGGCCNAAGTAGGAAGCGAAGGAATTCGGNCCCCCGGTCTTGATGTCGTCCACCGCTTCGACGATGTCGAGCATCGCGGCGGAGGAGGTCTGNGAGAAGGCGACGTGCATGCCCGGGTCAACCACCACGACGGCGTCGGATGCGCCGGTTGGCAGACTCTTGGCAAANACGCCNTTTTCGTCAAGGTAGACGTTCCACGTTGCNTTGGTGGCGGCGGACAAGGACGTGACGTCCGTCATGCGTGCGTCTTCACCGGTGATGATGTGAACCACGTTCACGCGGTCGCCCAACTGGTCGATGGANCGGTTGAATTCGTTGGACTGGGTCAGGATTTGTTCGGAGCCCGGCAACACAAGACCGATGAGNAGGGCTTCGTGTCCGTTGAGCAACTCACTCACNGAGAGCGTTTCTCCGTCGGGGCTGGCNAGGTCTGCGTCCAGAATTTTTGTGTTGTCGAGAATCACAGCATCCGCGCCCAGATTGGGCTGATCGAACACGGTGGGAAGCGTCAGCAAAGCCAACACCGCCAACGCACCGAGGATGGGCACGGGTAGCATCAGACCCGTCCGGAAGGCGTTGACCACGAAACCTACGAGCGCCAGAAGCGTCGTGATGGTCAGCCACAGCCCAGCGCTCGCAAAGCCGTCGTCGCCGCCCGTTACCTCGAACCGCAGGATGCCTTCGGCGTGGCATTCGCTGTTGAGGTCNCCTGCAACGGTGCGCAGGCAAAATTGGAGGTTCAATTCGCCGACGGGGAGNGGTTCGGCGCCCGACCACGTGTAGACGGTGTTGTTNCCGCCCATGTCTCGCGTCATTCGAATNCGCCCCGCACTGGTCTCNACCANGTATTCGCCGTCGCGAACGGATTTGTCGGTGGGGAGGAGCGGTCCCCAAATCTCCCATTTTTCATCCCTCAGGTCTTCAAGGCCCCACGGGAGNCGATGTTCGAGTTCAACGTGGGCGAGACGGGCAGCGTCCACGGTGATGTCGGCCTTTGGCTCGTAGAGCACGCCTTCGATGACGATGCCACCGCTGTTCTGTTCGAAGCCACCCCACTGGACCCTGGCCTGTGTGCCGATGCATCGGTGTTCGACGGACACGGTGAGCGTGATGGATTGACCGACGTCCAGGGTAAGGGTCGCGTTTTGCACCTCGCCTGAGAAGTTCATGGCGTCGCCTTCTGCGGAGGTGTCCANGGTTTGAGTGACCTCCGTGGAATAGATTTCCCCGGTGCCGTCGCTCACGCTGTAGATGAGCGTGGTGCTCGAATCNGTCCAGGTCTGCCGAGTGCATGATTGAGGACCACCGCCGCCTTCAATGATGGCTGAGAAATACACGCTCATGAACACCTGGGCTTCCACGGGTTGTTCCACCGGGGGGCTTTGGAGCGTGAAGACGGGTACGGGTCCATTGGTCAGACCCACCGTGAATCCACCCACGGCGGAGTCGGTTTGCCCTCGCTGGAGCACGGCCTCTTCGACATCACTGCCCTCGACAAACAACCGCTCGAGCGGGTTGATTTCCCACTCGATAAAACCGGGTTCGTAGGTGGAGTCGGTGTTGGCTGACACCATGCCGGAGGCGCCCACACAAAGCAACAAGATCAGGGTCCCGATGGCCCATGCTTGACGCCCCATGGTTTGACCAGACCGTTTCGGTTCAAGAAGCCAGTGCCCTCGTGCGGTCTCACAGGCTGTTGAGGTACGCACCCATCAAGAGGACACCGCCGGTGATGGCGGAAGCGTTGACGGCGCCTTTGCTCATGTAGCCTCGATTTTCGAGCAGTGCACCGAGGTAGCTGTCGATTTGACAGCCGAGCCACCCGATGAGCGATAGAACGGCGAAAAGCTGAGCGCCGTTGAACGCCGTCGTGTCCGAGCTGGTGCTCCACCATGCAACGAGCGTGAGCATCGCCACAACGGTCGAACCTGCGGCGGCGGCCAACTGTCCGTTGGGCGAGAAACCGCCGTTTTCTCCCTGCTCGCACGGCTTGAACGTCGTGATCATGCGCACCCTCGAATCCAAGCACCCGATTTCGCTGGCGAAGGTGTCGGACGCGGCCACGGCGACGGCAGCACCGAACAGCCACACGACGGTGTTCCAATCGTNGGAAAGGTAGGCGTACACACAAATGAGACCGGGTATGGCTCCGTTGGCAACGACGTTGGTCCAGCCTCGGTGNCCGTCGCTGGATTCACTCAACCCCAAGGCCTTCTTTTCGTCGAACCGCCACTTNGTGGCTTTGTGAGAACTGAGCAGAAAACCCAGCAAAATCAGCAACCACGTCCAGTGCCCGAGTCCGCCGACGACGAGACCCAGCACGGCAGCGGTGTTGGCACCGGTTTTGTCAAGCATTTTCGCCCGGGAGGACAGCACCAAAAGAACGGCGACCAGTCCGACGGTGACCAGTAAATTTCCCGTGTTTGGGCCGCTGGAGAAGATGTCCATGGTCAACCACCGGGTGCGGAAGAAGCGAATCGTCCACCTTTACCCACTNTGGGTTGGTTTTTGAACACCGCACCTGAAAATCCCCGCACCCGTTCAGTCTTGCGGGTTCAGCACGATGGTGGGGAGCCATCGCAGAATGCACAGCCAGAGGACCANCACCATCAGCATCAACCACGCCANTTGGAGCAACAGCGCCANGACCGAATCGCTCTCGCTCAAGAGGAGGCTCACGCCCCAGGACGATCCGTTCCACAGAGCGTGGCCTGCGATGGCGANGAANAGCCCTGNGGCNGGGGTGATGGGCATCGGCCANGCGTGGTGGCGATGACGACCGAGCAGGCGTGTCATCTGCGGAGACGGCCCGGTGCTTCGTGACGAATCGGGGAGGAGGTTGCCCTGTTTGTCGTAAAGCACCCACGTTGCGTTGGCGTCCTCGGACANGTAGGCGGTTCCCGAAAGCGTTGGAACTCGGTTGCCTCTGGCCAGCCAGCAACCGATGGCGTACCCGCTCAACCCCGTCCACATGGCGTGGCCGGGGATTGAACTCAGTCCTCGAAGCGTGGAGGTAAAGAAATACGCAATGCTGCTGTAATCCCCCAGCAGCGCCATGAAGATGTACTGTGCGTTCTCNAGCAGGGCAAAACCAAGCCCCACCGTTGACCCNACGTAAAACCCGTGTCGAGGCGATACGATGAGATGACTCAGGGCCAACACGGCCAACGCCTTGCAAATCTCCTCTCCGATGGGNGCTGAGGCGAAGAGAATCAACCCTTCTCCNAGGGTGCCTGTGGCGGTNGCGTCCAATCCTGCGAACGACACGAGAATGGGGGAAATCAACGAATTGATGACGATCGCTGGAACGGTGGACAGCATGCCTGCNGCCAGCATCCATTCCGCATCTCGCCGCGAAATGTGAATGCCGAAATGGCGAGAGGTGATGGACCACCAGCCAAACACCGGCGTTGCAAATCCAATCANCCATGCAGGGAGCACCACGAGGACAGCGAGGAGGACCGTCCAACCGTTGGCTCCGAAAACGGTCAGTGGAAGCAGACACACGGTTGAAACCCCCACGCCCAGCACAAAAAGCACCCAGAGATGAAGCGGCCTNGGCATTTCCAAGGGGGCGGTCGAACGAAAGAGATGGTGCTGGACGGCGGTGGGCTGAGGCGATTTGACCACCATCCCNCCCGAGAGGGCNTGAAGNTGCGCACCTCCCNCCGTCGGNTAGGCCTGCACGGTGTGCGTTAATTTGGGCCGACGCAGGTAAAAGAACAGGAGCAGGAACGGCGAGAGGCAAAACCCTCCGGCAAAGGTGATCATCGGATCGAACGGACCGATCGTGCCGTTCATGTCGCCGTCGACGTAGCCAGCGACGATGAGAACGGCGATTTGTGCGATGAAGAAACACACGACGACCAACCCCAACATCGATCGAACGGTCTGCCAGGGCGTGGAAGCACGCCAGACGGTCAGCCGGTCGGGCACCGGCGTCAACGGGACCTGGTGCAGCGCTTGGGACGGTGGCATCGGCTGCATTGAATCACCGGGGTACCCGCTCAGTTCGCCCATCAATCGTCACTGAAATACAGCATTCGGCAGAGGCCTTCATCATTGCAGGTAGTGGGNGCTGGTNTGTTCTCCTTCATCAACGGTTTGAAGAAAAAAACGCCCGTTGATAAACACACCAATTGATTTGCNNACCATGTCATGGGTCGCCGCCGCGTTNGCACCCCGCAAAGACCACAAGGGCATGTCCACGCCGAGTTATGCCGCTCGTTGGTTCCTTCCGATCTGCACCGGCCTGTGCGCCGTNTGGTCGTGGCAGGCCACCGAAGGCGTCCTCGTTATGGCTGCAGGTTTGACCTTCATGGTGGCCACACCGCTGCTGTCGATTGGGTGGTACCTCATCGGACTCGTCTCCGCCCGATATCCCTCCCGATACATCATTCCGCAAGCGGAACGAGCGCACAAAGCTCGCATGGAGCGAAAAGCCCAGGCGTCGAACAACGACTCGGCTTGATTCACTGAAGGAAGCCGTAGGTCCAGTCGTGAGGCGGGTCGAACGTCTCCTTGATGGATCGTGGGCTGACCCACCGAAGCAAATTCAACGGACTGCCGGCCTTGTCGTTCGTGCCGCTTCCACGAGCGCCACCAAAGGGCTGCTGACCGACGACAGCGCCCGTTGGTTTGTCGTTGATGTAGAAGTTTCCAGCACTGTAGCGAAGAGCGGCAACGGCCGTCTCGATGTGGCGTCGGTCGGTGGCAAAGATGGAACCCGTCAGTGCGTATTCCGACGTCGTGTCGCACAGCTCGAGCGTGGCCTCAAAGTCCTCGTCGGCGTACACGTGGACCGACAAAACNGGGCCGAAAATTTCCTCTGCCATCGTTTCGCTGCGAGGGTCGNTGCACACGATGGTCGTTGGTTGAATGAAGTAGCCCTTGCTGTCGTCGTAGGTGCCTCCGGTGATGATGTCGCAGTCCGGATTGGCAGCGGCTCGGTCAATGTACCCCGTGATGCTGTCGAAGGCTCGCTTGTCGATCACGGCACCGAGGAAGTTGGTGAAATCCGAAACGTCGCCGACCGTGATTTTGTTGACCTCAGCCACGTAATCGTCCTTGATGGCGTCCCAGACCGACTGNGGGACGTACACGCGACTCGCAGCGCTGCACTTTTGNCCTTGGAACTCGAACCCGCCGCGCAGCATGGCCACGAGCAGGGCGCGTCGGTCGCAATCGGGGTGNGCNACGATGAAGTCCTTCCCGCCGGTTTCACCGACGATCCTCGGGTAGGATTTGAGGTTCTCGAGGTTGTTGGCGACGTCTCGCCACATCTGACGGAAAACGCGNGTGGANCCNGTGAAGTGAATACCTGCTAACTCGCGGTGCGCCAAGCAAACATCTCCGACAACNGCGGCNCTTCCCGGAACGAANTTAATCACGCCGGCAGGCAAGCCAGCATCCATCATGAGACGCATCAGACGGTAGTTTGAGACGTAGGAATTTCGGGACGGCTTCCAAACGCCAACGTTGCCCATGATGGCGGCGCAGGACGGTAGGTTGGCGGCGATGCTNGAGAAGTTGAACGGCGTGACGGAAAACACGAAGCCTTCGAGCGGNCGNACCTCGCTTGAATTCCACATCGAAGAAGGCGAGATTGGAGGTTGAAGGTCTTCGTAGATCTGGCGNGCGTAGTCGGAATTGAATCGCCAAAAGTCGATCAGTTCGCAGGCCGAATCNATTTCTGCTTGATGACAGGTTTTGGATTGATTGAGCATCGTTGAGGCGTTGATTTCTGCTCGACGTGGTCCTCTGAGCATCTCGCTGGCCTTGAGAAAGATGGCGGCTCGAGCCTGCCANGGCATGGTTGACCACATGGCGTGNGCGCCCATGGCGGCGTCGATGGCTGCGTTCACTTCCTTCTCGCNCGCCATGTGAACCCGTGCAATCACGTGCCCGTGGTTGTGCGGCATCACCTGTTCAACAACATCGCCGGTGAACACCTCCTCACCGTTGATGATGCAGGGAATTTCGAGGACTTCCGAGGATTGTCGTTTCAGTTCGNTTTCCAGTTCAGCCCGTTCTTTGCTGCCGGGCAAGTAGCCCAGCACGGGTTCGTTGACGGGGGTGGGTGGCTTGGGGATGCTGTTCACCATGATTCAGCGTCGCAAACGGCGACTCTTGAACATCACCCATGCATTCTCTGGACCGCCTGAACGGTGCTGACCGGGAAAGCGATTGTTCAGCGGTAGAGGTGGGCGTGCTTGGCTCGGACCTTTGCGATTTTCGGCCCGACAACCGCCATGCAGTAGCCCTGGTAGGGGTTGCGTGCGTAGTAGTCGTGATGCTTTTTTTCAGCGATGAGGAAGTTGANGGGNTCTTCGATGGTGGTGACGATGGGGTCGTCGTAGACTTCACCCATGTCGGCGATCGTGGCTTCGGACAGAGCGCGCTGCCGGTCGGAGAGCGGCATGATGCACGAGCGGTATTGCGTTCCGATGTCGTTGCCCTGTCGGTTGAGTTGGGTGGGGTCGTGAACCGTGAAAAACACCTCGAGCAAGGTCTCGAACGACACCACCGACGGGTCAAACTGGATTTCCACCACCTCAGCGTGTCCGGTGGTTCCGCTGCANACCGCTTGGTAGGTAGGGTGCGGGTCGTGACCTCCTGCGTATGCGGGAAGCGCNGACTCGACGCCGTGAATTTGTTTGTAGGCGCCTTCAACGCACCAGAAGCATCCGCCGCCGACGATCATTCGTTCCATGCCCATGCCGCTTCACCGCCCTCTTTCAACCTTTGAGCCCGCCTTTGTCGTTGAGAGGGCCGGCGGGAACAGCCTGAAAATCGAGCAAACTCGTTTGGGGGTCGGGNTCCGGTTTGCTGGTGCGAGGCGCCCGAGACGGTCGGCGCTGACGTCGCTGTTTTCGACTTCCGTGTCGGGCGTAAACCTGCGCTGAACGGGCTTTGACNTNCTCGTGCTTTCGTGCAGCGTACGCNGATTTAATGCCCAACGAGCGTGCCTCGTTTTCATCCACAATGGGACGGGGGTAGTGGACGCCGATGACGGTTCCCGTGGTCTCTTGCATGGATTCACTCATGGTCCANGGTTCGTGGATGTNAGGCGTNGGCACCATGGAGAGTTCTGGNACCCATTTNCGGATGAAGTCNCCNGNCTCGTCGTGGTCGAGGGACTGCTTGAGNATGGAATACGCACGAACGGNGTTGATGCCGGTGACGCCNGACTGCATGTGGATTTGNGACCAGTGAATGCCGGGCTCGTAGTCGATGAACAACNGGGCGAGGTGGTTGCCCGTTCGCTGCCAAGGCAGCCAGAGCGTGTAGGCTGCGACCGACTGCATCATGGCTCGCATGCGGAAGTTGATCCACCCNGTGGCCTTGAGCGATCGCATGCAGGCGTCGAAGAACGGCCACCCTGTCGTTCCTTCTGCCCACGCACGGAAGCGTTCTTCGGCGTCTGNNCGCCCCAGGGCTTCATCGAGCTCGGGATTGATGGATTGGACGTTCATCGTGGTCTCCATTTCCAAACGCTGGACAAAGTGGCATCTCCANGANACCCGTGAGGTGAACGCACTGATGTTTTTGCGAAAGTCNGCNATGTTCACGGAGGATTGCCCGTGCGCCTCATGCATCGCCTTGAGCAANCGTTGCTTGACCTGCCGCACGCTGAGAACACCGCTGGCGATGTAGGCCGAAAGGCGCGACGAAGCCTCGGGTGAGGTCGCAGGATTNGAGATGGTTGCGAGGTAGTCAACCCATCGCCCTTCAACGAAGGAATCCAGCCAACCNTGGGCCGCTCGTTCGCCCGCTTCGAGCGGCGTCTGAACGAGTTCTCGATAATCNGGAACAACCTCCGTTGTCTCATCTATAGAAACGAAGCGAGGGTGTGGTTCNACCGATTCCGGTGCTGCNAAGCACGTCGCNGTCATTCTGCGATTGCGCAAGCCGTTCCATCGGTCCCGGTCCACAAGCCCACGAACCACACCGTTGGAGGGGTGTTCGTTCCACGNGACGTCGTTGGCTTCGCACCATTGNGCCACGCGTTTGTCTCGCTCCCACGACCACATCAATCCGGTTTCCTGATGGCTGTGAAGGTGCGTCAGGGCATCTTCTGCATGCAGCTCGCTCAGGATGGCCACCGGTTCACCGATGCGGAGTTGAACGGTTCCACCTCGACGCTGCAAGGAACGTGAGAGGGCCCTTGCGTTGGCCACCTCCCANGCCGTGTGCAACGCTGAGACGTCGGGCTGCAGACAGCGTTCGGGTTCGTGGACGTAGAGAAACAGCACGTCATCACCGCTTTCAACGGCCTCTAGGAGCGGTGCGTGGTCGGCCATGCGCAGGTCGCGCTTGAACCACACCACTCGCATGCGACGACATCGTCCACCGCCCTCATCAAGGATTGTCACGACGCCACCACAACCATAGGCTCGGCGCACAATGNACATCCATGACCCGAGACGCGTTGTGGCTGGTTGTTGTGTTGCTTTTGGGAGGCAGTTTACTGGTCCTGATGGTGCCCGAAAACGAGCCCGCATCGGTCGAGGATGAGGCCGCAGAGGAGTTGGAGCAGGAGGAAACCTGCATCGTGGGCACGCAAAAAGTGCTCAACGCCAGTTCTGCCACCGGATTTGATTGCGTTCCGCTCGACCCGCACAGCCTTGCTCACAACCATCCGGCGCCCGTGTTGACGGTTTCGGACGTGGTGGACGACGGGTCCGTCATCGTGATTTTGGGGCACGTTGACCATCTTCACCCCGATGAGATCACCATCACCATGACCTTTGAGGGCGATCTTTCCCTGAGCACGCAAGCCAACCTGCAGGGGGACTGGTCGCTGCGAGCGGAAAGCGACGTGCAGGAGGACATTCAACTCACCATCGTCGCAACGCACCCGGTCGAGGCCACCGCTTCCAACACCACCGTGGTGGACATTGACCGCACGCCCGAGCAAACCGATGCTTCCGATGCGGACGAGGGCGAAACCAACAGCGGCGACGGCGACCCTGCGGACGAGCAAGGAGAAACCAACAACAACGGCGACAACGGGACCGACGAGGGCACCGGCGGGGAGGAGGGACCTCCGCAAGAGCCGCCGACCGAACCGCCCGCCGACACCACCTACGACGCCTCGGACATGGGTCAGTTTTGGCTGGATGTGTTCCGTTGCCAGTCGGGCCAAACCATCGAACCGGTCGACGATCTGACCACGGCCGCCGTCGAGACGCACGAGTGCTCGGTCAGCATCACGATGAACGAGACGCACATCACCATCGTCACCAACGGTCTGCCCGACCACGACTTTGAGTCGACCCTGGCTTGCTCGCAGGGCAACGACTGCACGGCAGCACAGACCTACGAGTGGACGATTCCCCGCTCACCCAGCAACGACACGACCGGCGGCCACGACGCAACCAACTGCCCAGAAGCCAACGGAGAGTATGAATGCGCAGCCGCACTGGGTGAGGTCGCCATCGCCATCAACGGCGTTCCCTTCTACGGCCCCGAGGACGGCCCGGGCGGCGATGCGGTCGCCAGTCAGCACGGCGCGTACGAAGAGGACCGACAACCCATCGAACTGGGCGTGTGCCACGCCCACAACGGTCGAGGTGGAACCTTCCACTACCACGCCGATGCGAACTGCCTTCACTGGCACCCCGACGAAGGGGAGACCATCATGGATTACGACATCAGCACGCCGACCGCCGTGGCCCAAAACACGGCCAATGGGTCCCACTCGGCCGTGATCGGCGTGGCCATGGACGGCTACCCCATCTACGGTTTTTGGGGCTACGACGACGAGATGAACATCGTGGAAATGAAAAGCTCCTATCGCCTTAAGGAAGGCGAAACCGGCTACAACGGCATCGACGACTACGTCTACGTCAACGGTCTTGGCCATCTCGACGTTTGCAACGGCCATTTCGGTCCCACCCCGGACTTCCCCGAGGGCATCTACCACTACCACTCGGCAATGACCAACGGTGAGGGCGGCATGGGCTTCCCGTACTTCCTGCTGTGCTACCACGGCGAGACCTTCCTCGACCAGAGCACCGGACCTGACTGCTCCGGTCACGGGGTCACCTGGGGTCCGGGCATCGGTCCGCCTCCCGACGGATGCGGGGGCGGAGGCCAAGGCGGGCAACTGGCCAGCGTCGAAGCCGTAGCACCCACCGTGCTCTCACCCTTCGGGACGGTGTGGACCCTGGTGGCCGCTCTCTGGTTTTTGAGACGGCGAACGCCAGAATGATGCGACAAAAACATGTTATGCTCGGTGCCGCGAAGTCGAAGCATGTACTGCAGAGTAAACCACATTCAGTTTGACGCCTCGAAGAAAGACGAAATCATTGCCTTGCTCGAAAGCAAGCGTGAAACCATGATGGCGCTGCCGGGCATTCAGTCCATTTGCACCATCATGACCGGCGAAGGAGAAATCACCAGTTTCGCAGTCTACGACAGCCACGAGAACTTCACCGCAGCTGCGCCGCAAGTTGGCCAGCTCATGGGGGGTTTTGCCGCTTACTTCACCGCCCCACCGGTGAGCAAGGAAGGACCCGCCATCTTCTCGCTGTGAAGGAAAGAACGTGGACGTGCCAGGTCAACGGCCGAGGTCATTGGCGCCTTTTTCAGTCGTAGCGCATCGCAAACGGAGCCGTTGTGAATCGTGATTGGTGGACGTGCCGAGCCAAAAACCGAGGCAATGAGCAGTGAGTCGGTTTTGGCGTACGGTCCACTCCGTCAATGTAATTCAAAGATGGAGGAGTGGACGTGCCGAGATTTGAACTCGGGGCCTCTACCATGCCAAGGTAGCGATCTTCCAAC
>NZMN01000034.1 GCA_002694525.1 Methanobacteriota archaeon | reverse complement strand
GTCCTTGGTGCCTGTGCGTACCACGGCGTGCTGCTCGAGGCGCTGGTCGTTATCACGGTATCGATGCTGGTGGTCAACTGGATGGCTCGTTGACTCGCCGACCCGCATCAGGCGGGTGTAAAACGGAGCGAGTCCAGTGAAGAGGGGAGCGGGTGGTGAATGCCCTGTTCAGCGACGCCCTGCGCCCAATCAACCAAGGTTTGGTAGTGGTCTTCGCTGGCGATGCCCCCAAGCCATGTGCGACCTTCACTGGTGCTCACCAAGGTGACGTTGGCACGGCTGCACGGGCCGAGGCACGATGTGACTCGGAGGTTGACGTGTTGTGCAAGGTTGTGTTCGTTCCAGAGCGCCTTCAATTCCGTTGTTGGCACGGCCATGTTGCTCTTGTTGACGCGCCCGCAGCAGCAACCATCGCAAACGTTGATCGTCGGCTTCATGCGTAATCTTCCTTGGAGTTGAAGGGTGTCCATCAGACGCCTTTTCGGACGTAGTTGTCGTTGTCAATGGGCACCCAAACGTTGGTTTTCTCCTCGTTTTGGATTTCGACACGGTACGGGTTGCCCTCGTCCCAGCACTTCAGAATCTTCCCTTTGGTGAATTCTCCGATGTTGGCGTAAACGGTGTCGCCACGCTTGAACCGCAACTTCTCGGCCTGGCAGGCCATCAACCCTTGCTGGAGCGCTTCAGGGTCGAGGTCTCGGCCGATGAAAACAAAGCGACACTCGCGTTCTTCCCCTTTCTTCCACAGCCCAATCTCTTCGCTGAATTCTCCGCCAAAAAGCATGTGAACGCCCTGGAAAACAAACTTTGCATCCATGCCTTTGACGGCAAGGACGCCCTTGTAGCGGAACAGGTCCTCGCCCTGCTCCCGCATGAGCTTTCCAATCCACGACTGGAGTTTGTTCACGTTCAATTCGCCTGCAAACCTGTAGCTTGTTGAGGTCACCCGGTCGTCGTGCTCGTGCTCGGCTTCCGTGTCCAAAAATTCGGGGTCCATTTCGAGGGTACGCTCCAGGTCAAACGCACCGATGTTGATCAATTCGTTGGGGTCGATGATGCTGTTTTGCGTTCGAGTGATGGGGGCAAAGGCGTTGATGGACTTGATGCGGGCCTCAACCTCTGCGAGTCCCTCGTCGTCAACGAGGTCGATTTTGTTGAGCATGATGCGGTCGGCGAACGCCAGTTGCTCAACGGATTCGTTCTCGACCCCCTCGGGCTTTTCTTCATCGAGATGTTGGATGATGTGCTTCGCATCCACAACGGTCACGATGCCGTCGAGGTTGTAGCGCTCCGTTACTCGCTCGTCGACGAAGAACGTCTGAGCAACCGGCGCGGGGTCAGCGAGTCCGGTGGTTTCGATGAGCACCCCGTCGAAGTCCTTGATGCGGTCGTACATGCGATCGAGCGCCTCGGTCAAATCCCCTCGAACCGTGCAGCAGATGCCCCCGTTCATCACTTCGATGATGGTTTCCTCTGAGCTTTCGACGAGGATGTTTTCGTCAATGCCAACATCACCGAATTCGTTTTCGATCACGGCGAATTTCTTTTTGTGATCCATGCTGGTGAGAATGTGGTTCAGGAGCGTGGTTTTTCCGGACCCGAGGAACCCGGTCAACACGGTGACGGGAATGCGGTCGTCGACGACGGTTTGTGAGTTCATGTTTAAGCCTCAACCCCAACGGCAGGGTGGTCTCTATTTAACCCGAACTAATAAAAATCCTTTCTTGATTTATTATTCAAAATCTGGCCAGCCTTCAAAGCCCACTGCCCTTTGCGTCGACCATGGAACCGTGGCCTGAAGCCTGTTTCAAAGCCTACGACATCCGTGGACGAGCCANCGGNGACGGGACCGGGGAACTGACCCCAGAATTCGCCTACCGATTGGGTCGCGCNCTNGCGACCTACCTCGAATGCGAATCCTATGCCGTCGGACGAGACATTCGAGATTCCTCGCCAGCCCTCGCCTCGCAACTGATGGCCGGGTTGGCCGACGGTGGTGTGCGCGTGCTCGATTTGGGCATCGTTTCCACCGGGTGCGTCTACCACGCCTGTTGGACCCTACCGGTGAACGGCGGCGTCATGGTCACGGCCAGCCACCTNCCCATGCCCACGCACAACGGATTCAAGATGTGCAGAGGTACGCTGCCGCTGGCTGGCGAAGAAATTCAGGAGCTCAAGTCGGTCTTTCTNAAGGGCGAGTTCATCGAGGGAAGCGGGGCGATCGTCGACCACCCTCACATGGATGCGTACCTTGACGCCATCGTTGAGTCGACGGGGCCGATGGCGCGCACCGTCAAGGTCGCCGTGGACTGCGGCAACGCCGTACCGGGGCCCTACATGGTTGAATTGCTGACCAAGATGGGCGTTGACCACGTTGACCTGTTTTGCGAATGGGACGCCACGGAACCCAACCACGGTGCGGACCCGACCCGACCAAAGAACATGGTGGATTTGGGCAGGGCCGTGGTTGACCACGNNTGCGAGTTTGGCNTGGGCGCTGACGGCGACGGCGACCGCATCGGTGCGGTTGACGAAGCGGGCCGTTTCATCTACCCGGACCGACTCATTGCGCTCCTTGCAGACGACCTGCTCAAGGACGANGACGACGCACNCGAAGACGCCGCTGACGACGAGCACCTACGCGTGATTTACGACGTCAANTGCTCCATGAACGTGGAACAGGCCATTCTCGAAGCCGGCGGGCGACCCGTCATGGCTCGCACCGGCCACTCGTTCATGAAGCGAGTGCTTGCGAGCATGCCCGANTGCAAAATGGCGGCCGAAATGAGCGGCCACATCTTCCTCGCNGACCGNGGNTGGTACGGCTTTGACTGCTCGNTNTACAACGCAGCACGCCTGATTGAACTTTGGTCCCGTCAAGCACCTGTCGTTGACGGCGGGCCGTCGTTTTCCAACGAATTGGATCGGTTAGCGCCATCGCTGCCCACCACCGGGGAAGTGAAGGTCCCTTGTGAAGANGATGACAAAATCCGCGTGGTCAGCGCCATTACGGAGGCCTTCAACGACATGGAAGCCTCCACCGTTGACGGGGTTCGTGTCCGATTTAACGACGACAACGGGGAATACGTCGGTTGGTATCTGGCTCGAAAATCCAACACTGAACCGGTGCTCGTCATGCGCATGGAAGCGTTGAGCGAAAGCACACTTCAGACCATGATGGACGTCGTGAACGAGCGTGTAAGCGGCATCATCAACATTGAGAAGTTGTTGACGGCGTAAGGCCCTTNGGCATCAAATATCACTCGTGTCAAAGTACGGCGCGATGGTGTACTTCAGCAACACCAATTCAACGTTGTAGGANACTTCTTCGCCTCCATCCGACCTTGAGCACGTTGGGNNCGGTTCGTTACCGGCTGCTGCCTCAACGCTGATCGTCACCGNGTGGTCGCCAACGCCGGCNCCCCAGTTGAGGCCAGCCTCGATCTCGGCCACCGATTTGTTTTCTTGAACGCCCAAGTACGAGGCGTTGTACCACTCGACCTGAACCGTGTGTTCACCGCTACCGCCGCTGTTTTGGCCTTCACCGGTTGCGTTGTAGATGTCGTGAGAAGCCGTGCCGGTGATGGTATCAGGTGCGGCATCGCCGATGCAGCCAACACCNGACTGAGCCTCGTCCTCCGTGTAGGAAAGATTGAGGCGAAGCCCGACGATGATGTGCTGGTCTGGGATGTCGACAGCATCGGTGTTGAACATCATGCTCAAGGTATCGCCGTCAGCGATGGATTCAGAACCAGCATCAAGGAACACGTAGGCCNTTTCGCTGTTGACTTGGTAGTCGGCAACACCGCCGCTGAGCGTTCCGTCGGCGTTGCCTGCCGCAACGTAGAAGTAGGCTGGAAACGCGAGAACAAAGAAAGCAATGCAGGCCAGAGTGATCTGTGCATCTCGGTTTTCCATAAGGTCGTCGAGGGTGTACACGATTCGTCCTCCACATCCTCCGAGGGGGTGCCATTCTCTATGACTTTCGGTGCAGCGACAACNACGCGAGCCTTGCTCGGGTCAACCTTCGTCCTCGTCCTCGTCGTCCAACTCGTCGTTTTCGTCTTCGTCCTCGTCCTCGTCCTTCTCCTTGGACGTCAACGCCAGGAAATTGTTGATGGCCGCAACGATCAGGAACACGATGAGAAGCAANGCNGGGAAGCAAATCCAATACATGTCAAAGGAATCGTCCACTTCTTCGATCTCAGGCAGGATAAACTGCTCGATTTGCGTGCTGTTTCGAACCGATTCAACGGTGATGTTGACGAGGACTTCTCGAACCTCGATGACCACGTAGAGCTCAACCGGGACCATCTCGCCGTACACGGTGATGGTGTAGTTGGTCTCGTTGGAGACTTCAAGTGCCGTNCCTGAAACCTTTCCATTCTCGAACACGAGTCCTTCGGGGAGCTCGGGAGCGATGGACCAGGTCGGGTTTTGATTGTCGCCGAAGTAGTAGATCGGAGACAACGTTGGCATCGTTTCATTGACGTCGAGCACCACCCGGGTGACCGGGTAGCGAGCGTAGAACGTGGGCTGATTCACGGTCAGGTTGAACGTTGCAAGGGCGACACCGCCCGAGTTGTTCGCCCAGACGGTGTAGGTGGTCGTGGTCAGGTTCGTGGTCGCTACGCCCACGATGTAGCCGTCGACGAAACTCAGACCGGGCGGTAGAGCCGGTTCAATCGACCAGTTTTCAGGCACGCCGCCGTCCACCAACGGGATGATGCGTCCTCTCGACACACCGTTCACCAGAACGATTTCAGCGTCGACGTAGTTCAGAATCGATACGGGTTCAATCACCTCGAGCGTGAACGTCAGATTGGCCGAACCGCCCGAGTTGTTCGCCCAAANGGTGAACGTCGTGAGCGTGAGGTTCACCTCGGNTGTGCCGTAGAGGATTCCATGCCACAANTTGACGCCCGCTGGAAGGGCCGGTTCGATGGACCACGATGCGACCTGCCCGCCGGTGTTGTTGACGGTTGCGTTGAGGTAGGTCTCGCCTCGGGTCAAGAGGAAACTGTNGTTGAGNGACAGCACGGCGATNGGCTCCACCACGGTCAGGTTGAGGTAAGCGTAGGCCATGCCGCCGGTGTTCTGAGCCGANACGGTGTANGTGNTGNTGGTGCTGTTCACCAGCGGCACGCCCGTGATGCTGCCGTTGTCAAANATCAAACCGTCAGGCAGNGCCGGAGTGATGCTCCACGTCTCNACCATGCCGCCGCCGAGCAGCGGCACGATGCTGGCGTTGGATTCGCCTCGCGTCAGGGTGATGTTTTCGGGCACGTACGCCACGATGGCCACGGGTTCGAGGACGGTGATGGTCAGGTANGCGGCCGCTGAACCGCCGCTGTTGTTGGCGTAAATCGTGAACACCGTGGCGGTCATGTTGACCTCGGGTGTTCCCGTGATCGCACCGTTGCTGAAGTTCAGGCCTGCCGGCAACGCCGGTGAGATGGTCCATGCCTCGGCAACGCCGTCGTTGCCGAAGACNGCNGCGACGGNGTCGGCGGNCTCGCCTCGCGTCATCACGACGCTGTTGGGAGCGTAGAGGAAGTCGACGGTCGGCTCNAGGACGGTGATGTTGACCGTGGTCGAGGCAGCACCGCCCGAGGTGTTGGCCCAAACGGTGAACATCGTGGTCGTCATGTTGACCTCGGGCGTGCCGGAAATCACGCCGTTGCTGAAGTTGAGCCCGAGCGGNAGGGCCGGCACAATCGTCCAAACCTCGACATCGCCACCGCTCACGGTTGGGGANAGCGGCGTCATCGAGACGTTGCGGGTCAGCGTGAGGTTGTACGGGTTGTAGGACAGGTCAACCGCAGGCTCCAGGACGGTGATGTTCACCCACGCCATGGCGCTGCCGCCCGAGGTGTTGGCGTAGACCGTGAACTGCGTTTGCGTCATGTTGACGTCGGGCGTGCCGCTGAAGACGCCGTCTGCAAAGTTNAGCCCCGACGGNAGCGCAGGTTCAATGCCCCACTCGCTGACGTTGCCGCCCGAAACGGTGGGGTGCAGCGGCGCCATGGTCGTGCCGCGCATCAGCGTCAGGTTGTCGGGCGAATAGAGCAGGTCGACCACCGGTTCGAGCACGGTGATGTTGATGGTGGCTGCGGCTGACCCNCCCGAGTTGTTGGCGTAAACGGTGAACATCGTGGTCGTCANGTTGNNCGNNGNNGTNCCGCTNANGANGCCGTTGNNGAANTTCAGNCCNNCNGGNAGAGCAGGNTGGATGGACCAGTTTTCCACCACACCGCCGCTGTAGGTCGGATGGAGGTTGGACATGGCCACGCCACGGGTGAGCGTGATGTTTTCAGGCGAGTACGAA
>NZMN01000033.1 GCA_002694525.1 Methanobacteriota archaeon | reverse complement strand
CCCGAAATTCGGTAAATCACTCCTTCATTGCTCATTTTTTCTTCCTCCTGTTTTTGGGTTGGAACATCACTTCCACAAATCGACTCCTATGGCCTTGCGGATGGTGTCTCGCAAGGTGGTGTCTTCCTCCGTACCGATGCCGAGAACGGTGGGGGAAACGGACGCCGACAATTGATCNCGCAATCGTTCGGGCAGCGTGGCCATCACGGCGGAGTCGACCACCATGATACCAACGGACTTGTTGTTGAGCAGCGAGCGAAGCGTGGATTGCAGTTCGTCATCGCTGTCTGGATTGTAAAGGCTTGACAGACCAGCGAGCTGGAAGCCAAGGGTGAAGGCGGGTGAACCGACGACTGCAATCTCCATGATATCACCTCAGAGAACGTGCGCCTCAAGCACTTCAGCAGGCAGGCCCGCCAGCCGGCCACGAACGATCAGTCGAAGGTCCATAACTTCCTGAACCTTCATGGCGATGTAGTGAATGATGGGGAGNGCGGACACAGGATGGAGGTAGCTCATCCGTTGCATCATGGCGTATTCCCTTGCTTTCATCCACGTCACCACCGGGTCGAGACTGCGGCTCGTTTCGGCCTCCTCGAGGACCGCTTCAAAGGCGGCGTTGTCGAATTGGTCGCCCGCACGAAGCAGGTCAAGCATGGCTTCCTTTCCGCCTGTGGCGATGGTTGAGAAGGCGCGCTTGGGCACCAGTCGTCCGCCGGGAATCAAGAGCGACACAAGTCGCTCGTTGTCGATCCCTACGGCGTTGGCCTCGAGGATGTTGACGATGTTTTTGTGGTCGATTTCTGCNGCAAACAAACGGGACAAGAACCGAGCAGGGGCGCCCTTCGACTGNATCAGGGCCCGTTGCGAAGCGGCGTAGTAGTGACGGTCCAAAGCGTCCTCATAGTCGGCAAGCGTGCCGTTTTCTGGGACCTTGGCAAGTGCGGCACCAAACGATTTTCGTCGCATCAGTGCGGCCGCCGATTTCATGTCGTCGCAGCTCTCCACCACCTTGAGCCAGGGCGTGTTGACGTCGTTGGTCTCAGGGAGGATGCTGTTGCCCACTTCATCAACCGAGACCTCGTTGTGGATGGCGCGGAACACCGCTTTTGCGTTCTGGTATTCGAACCTGGACGTGTAAATCTCGATCAGGGGACGAATCGTTTTGTTGGCCATGTTGACCATCTCGGTGAGTTCGCCTTCGAGGTTGTGGGTCAGCGCCGCTTCGACCAGGTCGCCGCCGGAGAGTTTCCCGGCGTACAGGTCAATCTCGGTGCGATAGCCAATGTCGCCAACGGCGACCGTCAACTGATCGACGGACTGGTTGATGAGTTGGCGAAGACGTGCTCGGTCAGCCAGCTTTTGCCGTCGTGCCTTGGCACGAGAGACGACATAAGGGGTGTTTCCGAGCATCATGTGTTCACCTTCTTCATCCAAACAACTTGTCGTTCACCGCAGCGAGTTGACTGGACCATGCTCGCTCGAGCATGTTGTCAAATCGCATGTCAAAGGAGACGGACCCGTCTTCGGCTTCGAGAACAAAGCCGCCCAGGCCGTCCACACTTTCGCCGACCTTNCGGTCACCGGCCTCTTTTGAAATGGCGGCTCGGTCGATTTCGACGGGACGGATGACAAACTTGCCTTTGGCCAGTTTCTTGGAACTGGACAACAACGACTTCAGCAACGCTGCTCGCCCTTTCATGCCGGGGTCAGCGATGCGGGTGCGTGCTGCCTCGAGGGTTGCGTCNAGCACCTTTCGGCGAGCGATGAGAACGTCCTTTTGATTGGACTGGCGAGCGCTCGCCACGGTTTCGCGGGCGATTTGCTCGGCTTCCTTTTCAGCTCGTTGTTGGGCCTGTTCTCGCAGGGTGCTGGCTTTGGCTTCTGCCTCCGCAATGAGCTGTTTGGCTTCGGCTTTCGCTTCGGCGATCAGCGCTTTTGCGTCGGTCTCAGCCGCCGCTGCAATGTCGTTTGCAAGTGTTTCTAGGGTCATCGTATCGTCTCCATTGTTCGTCGTTCAAGGTCGGGCAAAGCCCAACGGCCGACCACCGTCCTCAGTTGAGGAAGAGTGGAAGTGCACCGAGAATCACGATGGATTCTGGGAGAGCGGTGAAGATCAGAGCGACACCGAACTTGCTGCCGTCCTCGGCGAGCATGCCAACAGCTGCGCTGCCGATGGCGGCTTGGGAGAACCCTGCGCCGATGGCGGCAAGGCCAAGGGCAAGGCCGACACCAACGTCGCCGGTCATTCCGTCTGTTGCACTGTCATCGGTTGTGTCTTCTGCTGCTGCGACGCCTTGGGCCACCAAGACCACGGTCAGCAGAACGATCAACGTGCGTAGGCTCATTTTCAGGGTATTCTTGTTCATTTTACTACCTCCAATTTGTTGTCCATGGGACTATGATTGCCCCTCCGTGTGGAGGGTGCGACCGCCGAGCGGGGTAAAAACCCGACCGGAGCCGTCGTAGAACTTGCCCATCCATTCCACGAAGTGGAGACGGGCTGCGTGAATGCTCGGTGAGAGCAAACCAAGAGCGAGAGCAAAAGCCTGAATCAAGACGAAAAGGACCAGACCGAGGACGATGGACACCACGCCGCCGCCGGACCACATGAGGTCCCATCCCATCGTGATGGACACCTCGGCGATTTTCACGCCTGCAACACCAACGCCCATCACACGTAGGTAGGACAGGGTGTTGGCCAAAAGACCGAAGGTTTCGATGGGACCCATGATGAGGCCACCGGCCCATCCAAACTTCTCAAACACGGCCAAGCCGATGATGAGNCAAACGACACCGACCAGTGTNGCGATGGCGTACGGCGTGGCGTCAAACACGCCCTGGTCGCTGGTGAGGAAACCGTAGATGTGGAGGGTTCCAGCGGCGAGGATGATCATCCANCTGCCTTTTTCNAAGAAAGCGGCCACCACGCCGTGNGCGCGTGCGACGTTGATGAAGCCGAGAATANAGCCGAACATCAANTGNGCAACGCCCANGTAGACCGAGAGNAGAACGTATTCGCTCAGTGAAGATGTAGCACGGTGGAACGGNATGTGCGTGTAGCTCATGTTGAGGGTGTCCGTNACAAAGGCGGGGAACGTGATGTTNGAGTANGTCCAGGCGTAAATTCCTGCAAGCGGCGAGGCGTCGCCCATCTGCCCGGTGTCGTCCCACACGAATCCGAACCCTTCTGCGAAGAGGAAGCCCCAAATCATGCACCAAACGCCCATCCACTTGAGAATCGTTATGCCGTTTTTCGCCACCGGGTCCGCAGCAAAAGGCATCGTTCCCAGCCACATGCCCAGAAGGAAGATGATGAAGCCGTAGCCGAAATCACCGAGGATGAGGCCGTAGATCATTGGGAACGTGAGCATGAGGAAAAACGTCGGATCGAACGTTCCGTAGGTTGGGCGACCGACGAGCCCAACCATGAGCTCGAACGGCCTGGAGACAGCGTCGTTCTCAAGGGCGACCGGAGGGGTTGGTTCGTCATGGTGGTCATCGTGATCGTCGTGGTGATGGTGGTCAGGCTCAAACGCCTCGACGTCCACGTGTGATGCAAGTTCACGGAGCGCCGTCTTGACCTCATCGGATTTCGACGACGGGACCCATGCGTCCAGCGCAAACGCCTGTCCTGAGACGGCGAGTTGCGTCGGCGCCGTGTGGATTTCGTCCTCCTTCGTGAGGTATTCGTGGATGGCGAGGATGTTGCGACCGTTGTTCGTGGCCCAGCGCGCTGCGTCCTCGGAGGCGGAATGCATGGTGGCTTCGACCTCGCTCCTCGTTGAGAGCAGTTGCTTGAGCGCGTTGTCGACCGAACCGGTCATGTTGGGGATTTGAACGGGCTTTCCACCCAGCTCTCCAATGGCCATCTGAACTTCTGCGCCTTCGGAGGGCATGCAAGCAACGGCCACAATGCCCGGGGCGACGGCGAGTTCAACCTTTTGAGTCAGGGAGCCAAACACGGACTTTGCCTTGCTGGCCTTCTTGGTTTCTGCGACGTAAACCTCAACGCGAGCGGAACCCGCGAGGAGTTCAAGGTCCATGTTAAGCGGCGCAAGGCGGCGAAGGAGGTGGATTTGTTCGTCAAGAACCTCCAGCTCGGCCTCAGAATCCCGGTGGGTGTCCAGGAGGTCAAGCCCTGTCTGCAATTCATCAGCGAANGAGCCNTCGAGAAGCTCCTTGACTCGACCGAGCGGGACCGGCCCNTCGGCGTTGACGGGTTTGAAGGCTGAAATCGCCGCTCGAACCTTGGCGAGCAGTGAACTCACGCGGTTGGCTTCCTCGGACGAACTGGCTTGACCAACGTTCACGCCGTCTTCGAAATTGGTGTAGGATTCGATGTGGACGCACCCGAGTTCGGTGCATGCACGGAGCACGTCGGCCATGCGTCCCACCGGTGCGGCGACCGTGAGACGGGACATGGCGACGGTGTCGAACATGGTANCGCCTCATTCAGATGCCAAAGCGTTGACGACGATCTCAACAGCCGAGTCTTGGTTGCTGGTGGAACTTTTTTCGATGNTGGCGACTTCTTTTGCACCCGCAGCCTTGACCTGATCGGCCTCTTTTTGNGCCTCTTCACGTGCGCTGTCNAGGATTTTTTGNGTCATGGTCACNGTTTCGTCCGCTGCGTTCTGAACCNTTTCCGATGATTTTCGGCGTGCATCAGACACGATTTTTGAGGCTTCTTCNTGCGCCTCAGCGAGGCGTTTTTCAGCCGCTTCTTCAGCCGATTTGATGCTTCGAAGGACTTCGGACATACCCATGNAAAACACCTTTCAAGTTGAGCACCGAGAGGGGGTTTAAGAGTCTAACGGGGTGGCTCGCTGAGCCCCTTATTCGGGCTTGGTCCCACGGAATCGACTTGCCATTCCAAACGGATACAGCAAACGCCCCTGCACGTCTNTNAAACCGACCTCTCTCATCATCTTGCGATAGTACCCGTTGGTTCCGTAGTGGGTGTAGCTGGCGGCCAGTCCTTTCCACGGGTGGTCCTTTTGTTTGGTGATGATACGAGCCATGACCTGAACCACGCTGTTCATCCAGAGGTAGCCAAANAAGCCGTGTACTTTGTTCGCTTTTCCAGCATCGCAAATGACCAGGCGCCCGCCGGGTTTTAGCACGCGGTAAATCTCTCGCAAACCTTGGGCCTTGTCCTTGAAGTCCCGAAACGAAAACAGGCAGAAGACCATGTCGTAGGTGTTGTCGGGCAGCGGGATGTTTTCAGCGATGGCCTGAACATAATCGGCGGGCCCTTCACCACGCGCCGCGCGGGCTGCGTCCACCCGGGGTTGGGCCGTAGCGAGCATTTCGGGCGACGGATCCAAGCAGGTCAGGTCCATCCCTACCAGGTCCTCAGCAAAGGAACCGGGGCCGCAGCCCACNTCGAGTACCTTCATGCCGGGCGTGGCGTGNTTGCGGACGTTTCGGCGCCAGCGCTTGTCCTGGCCNAACGTCATCCATTTGTTGACGCGGTCGTAGTTTGGGATGGTGGCTTCGAGTTGGCCTTCGAGCACTTCCCACGCTTCGGCATCGATGCCCGAAGCGTCAAAGCCACCCGTGGCTGCACGCGTCCCCATGACTCACAACGAACGGCCGACCGTTTTGGACATGTCGTTTGGTCCACGCAGGTGCTCAAGCGATGCGTTCCACGGTTTCCGGCGTGATGCCTTCCTCGGGGGTNACTCGGAACACGAGGATTTTCAGGTTCTCGGGCGCGTTTCTAAACTTTGAAACGANCATTGAATTTTCGAAATCGGTACCGATGGTCCTCACCTTGAACGACAGAACCATGTCGGCGATGGAGGAAAGCTCCTGCTTGATCGCCGGGTCAAGACCGTCGGTNGACACCGAAATCATCAGCAAGCCGCGAACCATCTGAGCGTGTGCCTGGAGCATGCGCACCATGGAAACGACTCGCGCAGGGTCTTCTCGCTGCAGGAAGAAATCCAGGTTGTCGAGCACCGCACGGAAGTACGGGCCAAGACCCATGATCTCGTTGGTGACTTCGGTGAGATAGTCCTGACTGCTGTCGTCGACAAAGCGGGTTTGAGCCAGCCGTTGNATGTCNGCGAGTTGGAACCCCTCCAGGCGGTATCGGCTGGCAAGCAGTTCTCGTTCGAGAACGTTGGCGTTGTATTCCTCGCCGATGGTGCGAACGTTGATGTCAAGCGGCCAGTCGTACTTCTTGAAAATCCGGATGATCTCTTGCTGTCCTTCATCGGTGGCGATGTAAAGCGTGTTTTCCGGCTCTTCGGCGGGTGAGGTGAATTGTTTGGCGAACAATTCGCTTCCTGAACCGGTTTCGGTGAAGGCCACCATCGTGAAGCCACGAGGTACACCGCCCCGCATCTCGCTGTCAAACTTGGGTACACCAAANGAGCCCACGGTGCCAAAGAACTCCTCGTCCTCGGGGTCAAACGTCATTTTTCGAGCCATTGTGCATCACCTAGAGCAAAACCACCTGTCCTCGGTCGACCAGGTCGGTGCAGTACGTGTCGAGGTTGGCCAACACCAGCGGAGGCGTCTGGTCGGGCACGTTGAGGATGACCGAGAGAACCTCTCGCTGACGGAAGGTGTTGATGAAGGTGTGAAGGTACTCGGCGAGCATGCGGTCGTCGTTGTAGATGGCCANCGCATTGACGCTGTCCAAGAACACAAAGTTNCGCTGATTGTTCACCGTTCGGAGCGTGTAGAGCGTCCTCAGCATGATGCTCTCGAGCATGATGGGGCTGTCAACGAACGTGATGTTTGAGTACGGTACATCGGTTCCGCCCAGCACGCCCGAGGAAACCAGGTCGAGAAAGTGAATGCCCGACACGTCGACCCCGATGGCTTCGAACGCCTGAATGATTTCAACGGCGCCTCGGCTGGCTGAAATGTAGACGCCGCCCATCTCAAACATCTGCATCAGCGGAATCATGGTGCTTGCCGTGACGGCAAAAGCGTTGGATGAACTCATGCGAACTTGAACGGAGCTCCCGAGCGACACCTGAGTGAGCTGTTCTGCGATTCGCTGGTCAAGCTCGAACATCACTAANCACCCCATCGCGAGGAATTGTCGTTNGACGCTCCCCATTTCAACATCGGAATCAGCATCACGCCCAGCGGCGTAAGTTCGATGGCGTGCTTGGCACGGCTGTGCGCTGTGCCGCGCATTTTGACCACTTGAAGGAAGCGAAGTAGGTGCCCCATGCGTTCGGAGTCTCCCATCACNATGATGCCGTCCGCAATGGCCTCTTCAACGCCAAACGACGACCAGTGAGCGTTTTCGGTGGCCGACGTAATCTCGGAGATCAAAATCGTCGTGCAGCCCAGCGTGGCTAATTTCTTTCCGAGCGTAAAGAGGAAATCACGGATGAGTTGTTCGGACTTGATCTTGTAGCAGAGGGTCGTAACCGAATCGATAACNAGCCGAGTCACACCGATGGTGTTGACGATGTCAACGATGGATTTGATGAGCGCGTGAACGTCGTCNAGGTCGAACGAGGCTTTCTCCAGTCCGAGCCACGAGTACAACACGTCCATGTCGAACACGTTGATCAGNCCGGTGTCCACCATGTTCATGTCAAAAAAGGCGTANTGACGGATGTTTTCGAGGAGTTTGACGGAGGGTTCAGTGGCCGTAAAATGGGCGCACGCTTCTCCAGCNAGTGCTCCTCGNACNAGGAATTCCATACCCAACGTGGTTTTTCCTGACCCGCAGGTGCCTGCGGCGAGGACGGTGGAGCCGTAGGGGATGCCGCCGCGAAGAATCTCGTCCAGTCCGTGAATGCCCGTCACGCAGCGGTCTCGGGTGTAAACGCTCGTCGGTTGCATGCTACCAAGCGAGAGGAACAGCCCCGGGTTGATGAAGTGTTTGGACGGTCAANGCCCGGCGTTGCAAAAATCAACCATCGTAATCGCCGGGCGTCGGGTCGTCCTGAATGGCCCACGCCGANNNATCAAAACGGTCGCTTCCATCCCAGACCAGGGACTCTCCGGTGNTCAGGAACAACTNCGTGCCGNCNCCCCATTNGATGNGGNCCACGTCCGAAGGCGTGGTTTCGTCCAGCTGGGTGTAGCGCAAACTGAGCACACCTTGGCTGTTGTCAAGGCCGTCCAATTGACCAACGCCGAGGAAACCNTTGGAGCCCAAGTCGACCACGTGCGTTGCGTTGCCGACGACCTGAGAAGATGGATCACCGGTNAGCAGGGANAGGGACTGGCCGGAAAGAACACCGGACTGCATGAGAAGATTGGTCGAGGTGGACCCCGAGGTGTGATTCAAGGACCACCCTTTCAGCGCTACAGCAAAGTGATTGGGGTTTGAGATTTCAATCCATTCCGGGCCGGAGGATGCAGGGCGAACCATGACCTCAGTGACGTGAAGCACGTTGTTTTTCCGCCCCCCATCGTGGACCTCCAGAATCACNCGAATCAATTCACCGTCTTGCTGGAAGGAGCGATAAGCGGTGGAACTCGAAGGGGCCGTTCCACGCTCGGTCCCGCCCGAGAACAGGACGAGGTTCGATCGCGAATCGTCGCTGGATTCCACGACTTTGATGCTCAGGTGCAGGCTCATGTCTTCATCCAGACCAATGCCCTGGGCCATGCCGTCTTCGGTTACGTTGTGAAGCGCAGCAACACGGTCCATGTCCAACCGATGATGAAGCATCAGACCGGGCTGGACGCGCCCCTCGTGCAGCGCGTCNGCNGGTGATCGATGCCAATCGGNGGTTGAATTGGCGTAGTCCAACCCGTCGGCGTAGGGAACGAACCAGCCTTCACCGGAGGTCAGTCGGTCCAGCCCGAGCGAAGCGGCCCGGTCCAGACGATCAACGCCCGGGTCGTTGGAACCCATTTGCAGTTGGGCCAACGAAAGGAACGCCGTNAGAATCATCAAGAACAACGTGAACGCNGAAAGAAATTCGATCACGGCCGTCAANCCGCTCTCATCCCGTTGGATGCAGTGAGCCGGCTTGCGCATGATTCAACCAAACCTGCACAATTCATGAGGTTGCCGATTTGTGCAGGCCTGAACGGCCCCCTTCGTTTTGTTTCGCACGGCGGCATGGAGACCGTTTTCCGTGGATTTAACCCTNTTTGAAGCGATGAGTCTTTGAATCACGGATGGAAGGAGTTGACGATGAGCGAGCGCAAGCCACGCAACGGTTCCAAGCAACGAGCGAGTCTTGGATTTGTCTTGATGCTCATGCTTTCTTCGCTGGGCGCACTGACCATGGTGCCCGCCAGCAGCGCCGCACTGCCGGGTTCAATCGGCATCACGGACAGCACGTCNCCCGTCCCTGATGCGTGGTACTCTTCCTTTGACACCATNGAATTCAAAGCNGAGTTGACCAACTTCTACGCAGGTTCTTCAGGAAACGGACGAACCCTGACGTGGTTTGCGTGCGACGGCGACATCACCATCGCTCAATGCAANTCCACGTACGATGACACGGGTCTGTTCGTGATGGGCAACGTGCCGGGCCAATCCACGCTGNTCGTCTCATCGACCGATCTTTGGATCCCCGGGCANAGTGCCGAGGGCGTGCACACGATCGTGTACGCTTTCAATCAAGACGACCAAATGCCCGATGACGACGAGTTCAAGTTCATGATCAACCTGACCAANGACTTTGTCGACGTGATCGCCGACACGNCGCACAACCCGCTNGAACACATCNACCATCTTGCTGTCCATGACGGGGAGAGCATCCTGAACACGGACACAGAATACGTGTTCAAGGCCAAAGGCCTGTCAACGGTGTGCGGTGTTTGCACCTTTTCNGGCGACTTTGGNTGGCAACTTTGGGACGCCGACAGCACCATGATGCTGAAGGAAGCCTATCGCACCGTCGATAACCTCCCTGCATGGGGAGGGTACGATTCATACAACCTCAACTTGCCAGCGTTCTCTCACGGACAGGAAGGCCGCTACATGCTTCTGTTTGGTCTGTTTTCCAGCACGGGAAACCCCTACGGAGACCTCAACCCCACCAACAACCTTGCCAGCGTTGAGATCGTGCTGGACGACAGCCTCGACCTGAAGGTGGTGGACGTGCATCCGAGCCACAATTCTGAATCCGACCAGTTCTACTACGGCAACGAGCGTGTGGTCTCGACCTTCGTGAACTTGGGCAACACGACCGTGGAGAACATCACGGTCTCGTTNCAAGTCTACAACTCACAGTACAACCTGGAGGTCGAGGACAGCTGCGACATACCGCTGATGCATCCAGGCGACTCGGTCAGTTGCACGTTCAACATGACAACGACGGGCGACGACCGCCTGTTGCGCGTTCAAATGCCGACCATCTACCAAAACGGCGAAGACGTCCGCATGGGCGACAACCTCTACCAGCTCAACGCCGACGTTCGAGTNGGTGGAATCAACCCCTACGTTCAGACCAATTCCGACGACGAAGTCTACCTGACCAGCGATGACGTTGAGCTCGTCGGCCGATTCAGTTCCATCGCCTCTCAACCGTTGAACTTCACGTGGCGGGAAGGGTTCTACGTTTGGGGCCACGGCCAGGTGCTCAACCGAACCGGTGAGGAGTTTGGCTTGGGCCACCACAACCTCACTNTGCAGGTGTCCGATCCGTGGGGTGAAACCGANTACAGCTACATCGAATTTGACGTCCTGAAGTCGGTGTCAATCGATGCTTCGCCGTTCGTCACCGGAAGCGCCATCACCGANGAAGACGCCACGTACACGCACAACATACTCNTGCCGCACCTCGGNAAAAATTACGGCATCGGCGGCGGGGATTCTCCGCTCATGCTGGTGGATGTCTCCATCGACGCAGCATCGTCGGACGACCCCGGTTTGCGCAGCTTGGATCTTTCCCTCAATCTTTCCGAAATTCTTCCCGCCAACATNGATTTGACCACGGTGGATTTGAGGTACCTCCCCAACAGCGACAGCGTGGAGTGGACGTTCATTGACGGTGTGGACACCTATGCGTTCAGCCCCGAAAACGACGTCGTCNACGTGTCCATGACCAAGGACGGGGTGGTGTTGCTGATCGGCAAACTTCCCAACGCCGATGTTGAGGCACAAAACGTGGAATGGACGCAACTCATGGCNGGCCAAATCAGACTTGACTGGACNCCCACCGGGGACCTNTCCAACCCCTACGTTGGTGGGTGGAACGTCTACAANATGGCGGGTGTCAGCGGAACCACCGTTTTCCCAGAAACTTCCACAGGCATCAATGAAAACATCTGGGAAGAGTTGACGATGAGCTCGCTGGTTCAAACGCTTCCTCTCAGCGACGACACCTGGGTCGACCCTGCAGCCCTAGAAACCGGAATCTGTGCCTCGTACGCCATTCTGCCCATCGACCGGGAGGGCAACCCCAACCTTCAGGCTGCCAACATCACGAGGGTGGACGGTTCCGCCGGGCAACTTTGCGGCGACGCTGTCCCACCATCAACAACCGTCGTGAATTTGAGGCACACGGTAACCTACACCAACGACACTGCGTGTTTTGAACAAATGCAGGACTGGTCGCACTGCTACGAAGTTGACTTGAAATGGACGTGGCCCAACCACGAACCGCAAGGGAACATAACGTGGAACCTCTACCGGGTTGAAACCGCCCCAAGCAACGTCGATCTGAAATTCATTGAGCCGATTTACAGCGGGNTGCAGGGTGTTCCGGGCGAGGAAACCGTGCTCACTCAATCGGGCATGGAGCGNGATGGGGTGAAACCCTACAGAACCTACTACTACATTCTCGCACCCGTTGACAGCGTCGGAAACGAATTGATGGACGCCAACTACGTGAACACACCAGACGACACCAACATCGTGCGCGTGCACATCACCGACCAGTGGTGGTCCTACAACCAGCACCTCATCCCGCCAGAGCCCGAACCACCGGAGCCACCGCTCGGCATTCCGTGGTTGCAACAGCTCAACGACGACATGCAGTCGGAGGAATTCCAACTCTCGGGCGGCGTGTTGCTCGCCACCATCGTGCTGAACTTCATCCTGCTTCCGTTGCTGCTCCGTCGCCGAAAGCGATTGAAGCGNGTGATGGAGGCTCGCAAGCGAAACGCTGCGATGGCTTCGATGAACGAGTTCGACGACTTCTTTGAATGATGGCGCGGCAGGGGAGATTCGAACTCCCGAGGTGAGACACCACTGGATTAGCAATCCAGCGCAATGGCCAGGCTATGCGACTGCCGCTCGCAACCCGGCCACAAACGAACCTCAAATGAACATGACGGTGAACTGAATTGTTGCCGGNGAGACGNAAGCGCATCACAGCGGGCCAAAGAAACCAAGCCGATGGGCCGGGATGAAAGCGATGGCGACAAACGAAAGGAACATCCAGCCCAAGTAGTACAGGCTGCGATAGAACGATTTCGCAGCTTTTGGCATCCGTCCGTTTTCATCGAGAGGTTCACGCGGATCGATGGCCCACACCGATAACGCATACCACAGCGTCAGTCCCCCCGATACAAACGCCCACANAAGCGGTACGCCGGATTCAGGCCAAAAACAGGGAACTGAACCCAACATCAGCAGCAGAACGCAGTACACCTTTGACTGGAGCANGGTGTGGTCGGCTCCTTTGACCTCGTTGAGCATCGGGATGTTGACCTTCCCGTACTCGCCGGACCGATAGAGCGCAAGCGCCCAAAAATGGGGAGGCGTCCAGAGAAAGATGAGGAAGAAAAGCATCCAAGGAACCGGCGAGCCGAGGTCAAACATNTTGGCGNTTGCGATGGAATCCCCTGCAGCCGCCGCCCAACCAATCAGGGGGGGCGTGGCGCCGGCAGCGCCGCCGATGACGATGTTTTGGGGCGTGCGTCGCTTCAACCANACGGTGTAAACCANCACGTAAAAGAGCACGGAAAAGGCTGACCAAAACGCTGCCTTNACGCTGAGCAACAAAAAGAGGGACGACCCTGCAACGGCGATGAAGGCCCCGAACACCAAGGCGAAGCGTGGCGTGGCGTGCCCGAGNGGAACGGGCCGATTCATGGTCCTGCGCATGTGCGGGTCAATGTCAGCGTCGTACCACATGTTGATGGCGTTCGAACCACCCGCCGACAGGGTCCCTCCCGCCACGGTGATGAGCATGACCCAGANCGTTTGTCCCCAGGTACGTTCAACGTCGAGAACGCCGTTTCGTGCNAAGGTATCGTGCACCAAAATTGCGCAGAGCGCCGTGATTTGAAGCAGGACGATGACTCGAAGTTTCATGAGTTGAGTCATGACCTTGAACAGACCGGGATNAGGAAGCGGTTCCGTGGCGCCTTCGCTCATTCCTGCTCACCCGTTGGTTTCAGTGTGTGAACACGAGCGAAACGCGTCGCAAACATCAGGAACACAGCGGAAAGGAATGCGCCCACGCCGACCACCAAATGGAGCAGTGAAAGCCACTCCGGGAAATCCCCAACCTTGGCGAAAACGATGTACGAGCCGCCGACCATGACGTTNAACAACCAAACGCCCGTCGTGAATTCGGCGAAGCGGACGAGTTGAGCGCTGCCGGATTGATGCTCTGAGGACATTCGAAGGTTGCTGAGGCCCAAAACGAGCACCAAACCGACGAGCAAGGCCCCGAACCGGTGAATCATTTGGATGAAGATCCCCGGGCCGTCCAGCGAAGGAAGAATGGACCCTTGGCACTTCGGCCATCCGTCGGGGAAACCCACGGAGCAGCTTTGGTTGTATTGACCCCCGGCGGAGGATGAGACCCAAGCCCCGAGCACCAACAGCAAACCGACGGCGGCGGTCATCGAGTGAACTCGCTTCCAGTGAGCGTCNANAAAGGAGCGAGGTGCCTGAAGGAACCTCCATTCGACCCCCTCCGTNATGCGCATCGAGAGGTGCTGCCACAGCAAGCCCGATATGAAAATACAGGCCAGCGAGAGNTGAAGTGCAACGGTCCAGTCGGCGTTGTCGTATCTCACCGTGACGTAGCCNGCTGTGGCTTGAATCACGAGCAGGAGGGCTGANAATTGAGCGGCCCGCTCCACCGNTGTTCCGTAGTGGTCGCGGTGCTTTCGCATGGCGACAACGTTGTAGACNATGGGCAGNGCGATGACGCCTACGAGCATCCTGTGGAACCATTCAACGAAGATTTGGAACACCGTGTAGCGGTGGTCTTCGCCGCGTGAATCGATTTGGTCCGGATTTGCGTCCCAGTACGCACCTTGAGCCTCCTCTGAGACAACGAAGTGCCATGTACCGAAGCACGTGGGCCATTCAGGACAGGATTCACCTGCATCGTTGATGCGAATCGAACCGCCCACAATCACGATGAGCAAAGCCATCACNGCGAGGACCAACGGAAGCGTGGACGGNCGGCGCCACCACGGAGGTTCCATGGTTCAAGGTGAGAGCAGACCCCTTTTGAACAAATGCCTCCCCCCCTGTGCATGGGTTCGGGACCGTGGCCGCTGTTCGTGGTCGTCGTCCTGCTCGTGAGCCTCGCTCCGGTCAACGTTGCGCAGGCTGAGGAANGCACCGCCAACGGNGCCACGCNNGACGTCGCTGTGCTCACTGCGACGTGCATGGCGAACGAGACCTGCGAAGCGCATCGNCCTCTTCATCTCGTGGAGTACTTNAGCGCAGATTGGTGTGAACCGTGTCACCAAGTGAGCGATCAACTGCAAAACCTCACCGATGAAACCACGGTGGTGCTGCAACACCATCCTTCGCCTCAAGATGCCACCTTCTTTTCCTCGTCAAAACTTCGCAACGACCACGATTATCGACTCCTTTTNTACCCCTCNATGGTGGTTGACGGNACCGCTCTTCTGACCGGGACGCGACAGGCTCTGGACCTCGAATCGGTCATGGAAAATCTCTCCACNAACTGGACGGGACTGGACAACCTCACCTTTGAGAACAACACGCTGCGTTGGAACACGACCCACAACGGAACCGTAGCGGTCTGGATGGTGGCGCCAACCGCTCACGAAACCACCGACCGAATTCACTCGTCCGTGGCCTACGGGNTGCGAACGGCCAACGCTACGGACAACATGTTGAGTCTGAAAANCGAAGATTTCAGAGCCAACACATCGCTGATTGTCCTGCTCGANGACGCAGGGGTNCGCNCCCTCAACGTNGCATCGCTCGCCCCGACCGGCTCCAAAGCCTTTGACGGGGAATCGGCGGTCGCTGACAAACCATCAACTGGTTCGGAAGCGACCGTGCCGGTTCTCGCAGGTTTGCTGCTCGCTTGTCTCTTGCTGCCTGCACTGGTGATGTATCGCAACCTCATCAAGCAGGCGCCCGACGACACGTCCCTTCCAAAGGGGTCAGAAGAGTGAGGTAGGTTCAAAAAGAGTCGCTATCTCGGCGACATGCGAATCTCTCGCAAGTGATTGCTCATGGTCAAGCCAGCACGCCAACACACACGCTTTGAACGCGCCCGAATCATTGGCGCCCGCGCTTTGCAAATTGGAATGGGTGCTCCACTNTANGCGACCGAAGATGTTCTTCGAGAGCAATTCAANGAAGAGCTCGTTTCGCTGTACGGNCTTGAAGAAGCCAACATNCGCTTNGTCCTTGACCCGTTGAAAATCGCCCTCTACGAATACGAGAATCACNTGATNCCCATCGACATCGACCCTCACGAGTGAGCGGCGCCGTCCGAGGCAAATCCGTAGAAATCGGCCTCATCGACCGGAGGNAGGCCGTCCCGCTTGACCANAAGGGTCCTCACCGCCCAGAGGTCAACAAACACTCGATACTTCGTGGTTGCGTCGAGGTAGTCGACNCCGCTGGAGCCACCGGTTCCCATCCGTCGACCGATCATTCGTTCAACCATTCTGGCGTGGTGCGAGCGAAACAGCAACATGGCTTGCTCGAGCTCGACGAAACTGTCGATGAGCCTTCGTGGCCAGGAGAGCAAAGGAAGATCTCTGTACGATTCGATGAACAACAGTCCAGCGCGACTGCGAACCGGCTCTCCGTCCTCCATGAGNAACGCTTTCGCACTCGCAACGCCGGCTTCAATCCGGGGTCGCAAGGTGGCCTCCTCACCGTGCCCGATGGACACCATGTGCTGAATCACGTGCTCACCGTGAACTCGCATCGCTTCAAGGTGCTGTTCGATGTACGCCCGAATCACGTCCNCGTCCCCCTCGCTCCCGGGGGATGACCCGTGAACGGGGGTTCGAGCAAGCCACGTTGTCAGAACGTGATTCAGCGAGGGAGACGATGCGGTTGCCTCAAACTGTTCCAGAGCCTGNGGGGGAATCTTACCCTCGTCGGCGAGCCGTTTCATGTGCTCCACGGGATTCACACCGCCCACGCGCTGGTCGGTTTCCAGCCCCATGAGCACCTCCATCTCACGCATTTGCCACGACTCAAATCCCGATGATGTCCCCAGCCGGTCGCGGAAAGCGAGGAAATCCTGGGGCGACAAGGTCTCCATGACCTTCCACTGGTCGGCCAAAAGGCGGAAGATTTCGCCCACACGCTCGAGATGCCGCACCACCTGCGGTATGGCGGCCTCTTCGATTCGATCGTTGTGCATCAAGTCCCGTGCCTCTTTGAGTTCGCGCAACACAAGTTTGAACCACAGTTCGAACGTCTGGTGGACGATGATGAANTGGAGCTCGTCGCTNGANGGTGGAGGCGCATAACCTTCGGGACCGTCCTGGAGTTCNAGCAATTCCCTCAGGCGAAGGTACCCGCCGTAGGTCATTCGAGCGGTGGGTGAAGCATCGGCCATGCACACCACTGTGCGAAGCAACCCCATGAAACCTTCACTCCTCGCNCACCGTGGTGTNCGAGCNCGTGGAGCCACGGGGACCATCGACGCCTCANAGGAAACGGAAACTGCATCCACCGCTGACATAATACTCATAGAGCGAATACGAAACCACTCCATATGGGCGTCCCCTTCAACACCGTGCAGGAATGGCTGAAANGGTACGATGCTTCNTCCATCACNATTGGCGTTGTTGCCTCNCATTCCTCGCTTCAAATCCTGCACGGNGCACGCCAGGAGGGTTTCCGGACTCTGGGCATTGCGGTCGGTGAAAACCGACGACGATTCTACAAGGCGTTTCCCGGTGCCGACCCGGACGAGTGGCTGATGCTTGAGGACTATCGCGAGATGCTGGATTACGCCGAGTGGTTTCGAGAAAAGAACGTCATCATCGTTCCTCACGGATCGCTTGTCGAGTACCTGGGCGCCAGCAATTTCAGAAACCTCGAAGTCCCAACCTTCGGCAATCGAAACATCCTCCACTGGGAGAGCAGCCGTGCACTGCAACGCCAATGGCTCGAGGACGGCGGCTGCACGATGCCAAAGGTGGTTGAAGACCCTCACAACATCGACGGCCCGGTGATCGTCAAGTACGCCGGTGCCAAGGGCGGACGAGGGTACTTTGTTGCACGAGACTACCGTGATTTCCGACGGAACGTCGACATTGAGGAAGAATTCACCATTCAGGAATACGTCCTCGGTTGTCGATACTACCTCCACTTCTTCTTTGACCCCACTGCTGAAGACGGGTTCCAAGTCCAAGGTCGAGGTCAACATGCGGGCAAAAACCTCGGGCGCCTGGAATTGTTGTCAATGGACCGACGGGACGAAAGCAACGTCGATGAATTCTACAAACTCGGTTCCCTTCGAGACCTTCGAGAA
>NZMN01000032.1 GCA_002694525.1 Methanobacteriota archaeon | reverse complement strand
CACCGGTGCTGCTGGCGCTGCAGGAACAGGCGCGGGCGGGGCTGCTGGGGGGGCTGGGGGTTGCATGTCTTATCCTCCTTGTTTCAATTTCCCCAACGTCGAATTTGTGGGATCAGTTCCCTCAGTTCTTCGCTGGAGTAGACACGGTTCGAACTCACCAGTTCGACCAATCGGGGTTCGCGGATCATCTGCATGACTTCCGCNGGGGACTTGCGCGCAAACTCGTCGCGCGTCAGGTCGTTGAAGTTGCGAACTTTCGAGAGGAACGCCTCACGTGTTCGCCGTTGGTATTGGGTCGGGTCCAACTTGGTCGGACGCTCCCTGAATCGGGTCAAGTCNAAGACATGACGCCAGTTTTCTTTCTCTGGCACCACCATGATGGCGATGGCCAAAAGCGCAAAGAGATTGAGAATGATGAGCCACTTCAACACACCGTCGCTCGTGAGAAGCACGATGGCGCCCATCGCTTCGGTGAACGGCATTGAAAGNGTGCTTGAGACGTGTCGGCTCTCGTCAAAGACGACGTTGAAGGACGCCGTGTTTCTNGAGACAGTGGCCGAGAGTTCGGCGTTGTCGAATTCCATCATGTCGTTGATGAGGGCCGTGAAAAACGCNTCNTTGCCGCGCCACGTCGTGTCGCCAAGTGCCTTGTTGAGCCCTTCTGAATCGGTGTCCCAGCACATGTGGGTCGTGTACAGGAGGGACGTGCACTGTTGCTTGCCGGTTTCCTCGCCACGGTCTTGGTCCCAGAGGTGGTTGGCGAGAACGGAGTGGTCGGAGACGAACACGATGCTGCCCGTTGCGCTGATTTCACCGATATCGCCGCCCAATTCCAGAGAGCGCTGGTCGAGGACGGTCTGTTCTGGGTAGTCAATGCGTATGATGAGGCCGGTTTCTCCCTCCCCNAGTGTCGGGTTGTTTTCGCCCTTGCCAGCATCGATTTCAGCGGAGGTGGAGGCCGAGGCCAGAACGTGAACGTCTCGGCCTTCATCGGCCTGTTCGTCGAGGACCTGAATGGCCGTCGGGCGATGGAAGAGGACCGGCATGCGGCAGTTGTCAACTTCTTCTTGATTCACGTTCTNGNTGGAGCAGGGGACCGCTTTGTTTTCGCCCATCAGCGAAGCCTCTCGGGTCACGCTTGCCACGGACCAGAGTTTTCTGGTGTCGGGCGTGATTCGATTGTCGTTGTTGTCGGTCACCTCGTAATACCGTCCGGTGGTGATGTCGTCTCGAACGGGCGCATCNAAGTACTTCACGCCGAATTCTTCGGCCACGAGTTGTGCGTTGGTGGAATTGGATGCGAGGATGACTTTGCCCGCTCGCTCCGTGACGAAGTCGTGGATGGCAGCCGCCTCCGCAGCGTCAAACGGCTTTTCGGGAGCGGCGATGACGAGCATNGTTCGGTGAGGGTTTTGCCAGTCGTTGACCAGCATGGGGGTCGACATCGTGTTCGCGATCGAAAAGTCATCGAGGCTGTCTCGCATGAGGGTCAGTTGCTGATCTTCGTATTCGGAGCCGTTTTCGTACGGNGAGAACACCGTGGTTTTTCCNGCGGAGACCACGGCGATGACCACCGTCGAGAGAACCACGGAAACAAGCAGGCCAATCATGAGCCACGCTTCGAGGCTCAGACTGCTTCTTTCCGCTTCAGCCATCCCCTCACCTACNGAGTCTGTGACAAAAACCACAGATTTACATCCTTCGGAGACACATTCTGCACATAATAGTTGCTCAACGATGGGCAGGGCTGCGATTCGGTTTCTCCGATGTTATGGCTCGGATGGGTCGCGACAAAATCAGCCCAAACCGCGTAAAAATTACACTCTCAACTCGATGCAGGTGCNTCAATCCCGTGGACGCAGGGCAACGATGGAAACAAACATCAACACGGCAAGGAGTTCCACCAACGAGAGCGAAGGCAGCGANGTGGATTCCGGTACCGANGGGCGCTCGTCGTCGCCTTCANCATCGGACNCAGGGGTNTCCTCTTCAGCGGTGGGTGCCTCAACGTTGACGTTGAACGTGCTTGAGCGCTCGGCGTTGTCACCCTCGGAAACAACCGAAATCGACACTTCGCANGACCGCTCCTGATGNGTCGAACTTGCCTCAAGCCGCAACGTAAACGTCGCTTTGTTGGTGCCCTCGGCGTCGGTCACCTGGACGACCGTGTTCTCAAGCTGTTCAAGCCCGGCCACGCTCAAGTGAGGACAACTGCGAACCGTTGCCTTCCCCGTGGTGATGGCGTCCTGGGTGTTGCCCAGATTGCTCACCTCGAGCGTGAAATCNACCCACGAACCTGCAAAGAGCGTGTCGGTCGGTTCAACGGCGTCCGGCACGAGACGNTACATTCGGGGAACGGTCACGTCGGCGCTGAGTTCCTGATTGCGAAGGGTGGAGTCGCCGACTTTTTCCTCNGCTGTGATGGTGAGTTCAACGGTCGACGAGGGCGAAAACGCTCGAACCGTATCGGCGTCCCCTCCCGTGATGGACACGGTGAAGGTGTCGTTGCTGTTCCCGCCCACCTCAATGCTGTCCGGGCCGTCAAACGAAAACGGTCCGTCGTCGTGATCGTACGTCAAATCAAGATTCACNGCGGTTGGACCGTCGTTGGAAACAAACACCACCAGCTCACCNGAGAGGTCCCAGTCCTCCTCCAGTTCAACGGTGTANTTNGGNTCGACATCGGTCACCCATCCCATTTCCCANGACGGCCCTTGCATGTCCTGACCTTGTGNGGTTGGCACGACGCTCATCACCACGAGCAGGATGAGGAGAACGGCCACACGCTTCAGTCCATCACCTCATTCAAGAATGGCCAACAGGGCTCGTTTTGTGAGTGTTTTCACCATCGAACGACGGTACCGTGGGGGGAGCGCTGTGTTGTTCACGGGCTTCACGGATTTTTGAACCATCTTGGCCAACGCCAACGGATCGAGATCGCCCGCATCGAGATGTTCACTCACCTGCTCAACGTGGAGTCGAGGGATCGATTCGAGGGCCGTGCTCGCAACCATCAGGGTGGACACGTCTCCGGGCAGCCATGAGGCAGCCACCCCCGCCTCNGGGAAATCCCACGATTCACGAACTCGGAGCTTCTGGTAGCACCCTTTCCGCTTGTGGGCGTCCTCGGGCAGTTGGACCTTGAGGAGGAACTCGCCGGGCTGCAAAACGTTCTTTTTCATTCCGTCGAGTTGNTAGAATTCGGCAAGNGGTAGCGTNCGTTNACCGCTCGGGCCAACGAGCACGACCGACGCACCGAGCACCATGAAATTGGGCGCAAGGTCGCCCTGATAGGTCGCCACGCACAGGGTGTTTTGGTTCGGAATCACTCGGCAATCAGCGCCCGTGCCGCANTCGGCTTTGTGGCACCANTCGATGGACCTTCGCCAGTCCTCGCTTTGATTGTACCANAAGCAGCGCGTGTCGAGGCAGAGGTTGCCGCCCACGGTCGCGCTTTTTCGGACAAGCGACGACGCCACCTTTGCAGCGGCCTCAACCAGCAGTGGATGCACGCCGTTGTCAGCGGTCAAGGAGGAGAGGGGGACCATGCAGCCGATCTCGTTGGCGGAAAGGNCGTGNGCAGAATCAATGCCTGCGAGGGAAATGACGTGAGGCTTGGGGTTGATGCGCCATTTGTAATTCGGCAACACGTCGGTGCCGCCGGCGACCCAATCGAAAGCCTCGCCTTTTTCCATCAGAGCAGCGGCTGCGGCGACGGCCTCTTCGACCGTGGTGGGGTGGTGGAGTTCAAACGGAGGCATCAGCATCAAGCATCACGCTCCATGTGTCGCTGTTCCTTTTTCAGCCAGGCCCGACCGGCGAAACCGAGTTCAGCCAGTTGTTCGGGAAGCGGCTCGTCCGCCTCTCGCCAGCCATCCACTTGCTCCGAGAGAGGACGGTCCGGGTCGAAACCAAACAGAACGCCGTTGACGTAGGCCGACGTGTCCTCGCTGCGTTGTCGCAATCGGTCTCGCTCACGGTGTTCATCGCCGCGTGCGACGAGTTTCTTCTGCAGTGGGCCGTGTTTGAGTCGAGGTGAAACCAGGTCNTCAGGCTCATCGATGCCGTGTTTCTTGAGGTGTTTCTGAATCCCTGCATGCACCACGTCCGGCGTGAGCGGTAGNTCTCGCAGACGAACCCCGATGGCGTCGTAGACGGCGTTCACCACGGCTGGAAGAATCGGGAGCAGTGGGCCTTCACCCGCTTCTTTTGCCCCAAAAGGACCTTCCGGGTCGCTGGATTCTACGATGATGGCCTCAACGTGCGGCATTTCGTGAACGGAGGGAATCTTGTACTCGAGCAAATTGGCGTTCTGCAGGTGCCCCGTTCGCCCGTACACCATCTTTTCGGTCAGGACTTGCCCCAACCCCATGTGGCACGAACCGATGATCTGTCCTTTCACGGCGAGCGGATTGAGCGCCTTCCCGCAATCGTGAGCCGCCCAGACGTTGGTGCAAGAGACCAAACCNGTCTCCACATCGACGTCGACTTCNGCCACGTAGGCTGAGAATGAGTACGCCGGCGCGAGTCCTGCAGCAGCACCTTTGTGCACGCCGCCCATTGGCGGGGAACGGTAAGCGCCACGAGCGATGAGTGCACCGGTGTCGGCCTGCGCCTTGTGGAGTGCCTGCAGGTACGATACGCCGATGGCCGGGTCGTGCTTGTAGTAGATGCGCCGNTCGTTCAACACCAACACGTTGGGATGGTAGCCCAGCATTTCCCAAGCAGCCTTGAGNAGTTGGTCGCGGATGCCGATGGCCGCCCGAATGGCGGCGTTGGCGTTCATGAAGGTCACNCGACTCGAATACGAGCCGAGGTCAACCGGGCTGGTGTCGCTTTCNTGGCTNCGGACGTGAATCATCTCAATGGGCAANGCGAGAACCTCAGAGACGACCTGNGCGACGGCGGTGGTGGAGCCTTGTCCAATGTCGGCGGCACCCGTGTGNACGGTGACGCCGCCGTCCATGTCAACCTGNATGTGAACGGTTGCGTGTGGGAAATTTTTCGGNTCCCAGTGAATGGGGAGACCNGACCCTGAAATGAAGAAGCCGCAACCGATGCCGATGCCCTTCCCCAACGGAAGTTGTCGGAATTTGGTGTTCCACTCCGACCCGTCCCGGACGCGCTCGAGCGCCTCTCGCATCCCGTTTGACGTGATGCGGAATCCGCTGATGGTCCGGCTGTGAGGTGGCAGAAGGTTCGCCAGTCGAAGGTCAATTGGGTCCACCTTCATCGATTCTGCCATTTCATCAAGCCCGACCTCCACCGCACAACGGGTGTTCACGGCTCCGTGACCCCGCATGGCACCCGAAGCCGGTTTGTTGGTCCAAACTCGAGCACCGGTGTAGTGGAAGGAGCCCAGTTCGTACGGCGCCGTGGCGAGGACGCCGTTGTAGTACGAGGTGACGTGGCCGAAGGATGCAAAGCCGCCGCCGTCGATGAGGGCGTCGATGTCAAAGCTCGAGATGCGACCCTCCGTATCCGCTGTCATCTTGACATCGATGTGGCTTGGGTGGCGGCCGCGATTGATCCAGTAGACCTCCTCTCGGTCAAACGTAATCCGCACGGGCGCACCGGCCTTTCGTGCNAGAATGGCNGCGCACATCTCATGAGGAAACGGATCGGATTTTCCACCAAANCCTCCACCCACAAAGGTGCGGACGACGTTGATCTGGTGCATGGGCACCTCGAGAACGGTNGAGAGGGCCCGGTGAGTGTANTGGGGGACTTGTTGGGGCGTGTAGAGTTGCAAACGGCCGTTGGGGTCCCAGTGAGCGACCACAGCGTGAGGCTCGGTGAAGCCGTGGTGAACGCCCAACATGTTCCAGGAGCCGTGTGAAGATGCGTGCGGTGAATCCACCAGCGAGCGGTCACCAAATTCCTGAAAAACACGCTTCTGGACGTTGGTTCTCGACAAGTGATACTTGCCACGCCAGTGAATCGGTTCCTCGACGTCTTCCAGTCCCTTTTTCGGNTCAAAGACGGGTTCGAGTTCTTCCCATTCGATGTCAAACAGCGACAGCGCTTCAATCGCCGTGGCTTCGTCCACAGCAGCAACGCAGGCCACCAAATCACCGACGTGTCGAACCTTTTCCACGGCCATGGCGTGTTCGTCTTTGGTGACCGGCAGAACGCCGAATCGATTGGGGGCATCGGCACCGGTTGAAACCGCTACGACGCCCGGGAGGGCTTCGACCCGGGAGGTGTCGATGGATTTGATTCGAGCGTAGTGGTGCGGGGAACGCAGAATTTTCCCGATGAGCTCACCCGGTAGACGCACGTCATCGCCGTACCATGCCTGTCCCGTCACCTTGGCGTTTGAATCGACCAGTGGAATTGATTTCCCAACGATGGTCCCGGTTCGGTCGCGATCGTGGATGTGGTCGCCNGCAGGTTTGGCTTCTTTACCCCCAACGGTTTCAGGAATGTAGTCCAGGTCTCGTGGCCGCATGGTGGGGTTGCTTCCGCCGGANCCAGGGGGTGGGAAGACTTGCTTTCCCGCAACGCGCTTTCCATCCTTGCGAACCTCCGTGGGTTTTGCGCCGGGTTGNTGACGGTAACTTCCCATGNTGATCACTTCGCATGGCCGGGTGGCATCGTGGGCTCCTCTGGTCCNGAGGGGTGGGGGTCGGAGTGCGGATCGCTTGCCGGTGAGACCGCCTCANCCTCGCCGCGATGGATGGCNGCNGCNGCTTCAATGGAGTCAATGATTTGCTGGTAGCCCGTGCAGCGGCAGAGGTTNCCTTCGATGGCGCAAGCNATCTCGTCTCTGGAAGGGTTGCTGTTCTCGTTGAGCAAAGCCTGAGAGGCGATGAGGAAACCGGGCGTGCAGAAACCGCATTGNGAACCACCGTGCGTAGCGAAACACGTCTGGATGGGGGCGAGATGNGCGCCGTCCGAGAGGCCTTCGACGGTGATGATGTCGGCGCCTTGAACTTGGCCTGCAAGCGTCAGGCAGGACAACTTCGGGACGCCGTCNATCATCACCGTGCAGCAACCGCAGGTTCCCAAATCGCAACCTCGCTTGACGCCCAGNGTGCCGACCCTGTCNCGCAGGACGTCCAGCAGCACCGCGTTGCTCGGGGCGAGGACTTCGAACGGACGTCCGTTCACCGTTGCAGCCCAACGTTTCCCCTCGGGAGACGGGACCATGGACACGTGCTCGTCGCCAACCATTCTCCTCACCCGACCTTCCGTGCACGCCGAACTCTTTCATGGTTGGGGCTTTGTGGCCTCTTCCCGTTGCTTCACGGGCCATGAACGTGCAGGGGATTGGCCCCTGTTTTGAACGGCTCAAACGACGAGGATTCAATCCTCAAGCGCAGCGTCTTCCACCACGGCTTCNATGTCGGAGTCGCCCGTGGTCCANTCGATGGATTCCACTTCGATGGAATCCTCGGCTTTGTTGAGCACGATCATTCCGGCGATGACCAAAAACACCAGCAGAAGCACGATGGATGGAGCGACCCAGCCCGGCAAATCGCCNAAGAGACTCTCGGATTCGACCGTCGTGGTCAACGCATTTGCTGTGTCCATCAACATGACGTTGGTCGAAACAATGGAGGAGGCGCTGTGCCCACCGCTCTCGTTGGCAACCANGCCGCGCACGGACAAGGTGTGGTTTCCTTCGACCTCGATGCCNGGNAGCGAGTTGAGTTGCCTGACGATGCTGGCGAGGTCCAAANTTGCGGTGGTGTCGCCCTGGGAGAACGTNTCAATGTTNACCCAATCGTGGCGGAGGTGGTTGCTCCTCCACTGAACCGTGTCAANNTCACCGGCCAACTCCATCGAGATGGCNGCGCCGGGCATGAGGTGGATGCGGTCATCAATGCCCGCTTCGGTGGTGATGGAAACACCGATNGAGGTGTCGAGTTGATAGTCCCGCTGAGCAGCNTCCAAGACCGCTGCCAAGGCCTCGACGTGGCCGTGGCCGTAGACGTTGTTTTGACGGTTCTTGGGAATCAAATCTTCTGCGCAGGGCTGATTGCCGCCCATGTAGTGACACTGACGGTACGTCGCCGTTTCCTGCAAAATGTTTCGAACATCGAACGGCGAGAGATCCGGNTTGGCTTGGAGCATCAAGGCCACCGTTCCNGCAACGCCGGGCGTGGCCATGCTCGTACCGCTGAAAGCAACGTAGCCGTCACCGGAGTTGTGCTGCGCTGACATCACGTCCGAGCCTACGAAGGCCACGTTGGGTTTCACTCGACCTTCCTCGGTGGGCCCCTCGCTGCTGTACTCCGCAATGACNGTGTNTTTGTTGAGCGCCCCAACCGTGATGACGTCCTCGGCGCCGCCGGGCGTTCCAATGGTACCGGGTGCAGCGGAGTTTCCTGCGGCGATGAGCATGCTGATGCCCGCTCGGACCATCTCGTTGGCGTAGCGGTTGACGCTGTCTTCCTCGGCCGAGGTCCATTCGATGGGGCCCGGGCCTCCCAGGCTCATGGATGCTGCCCGGATGTTGAATTTGTACCGATTGTCAACGGTCCACTGCATGCCGGCCATGACCACGGAGAAACTGCCGGAGCCTCCAGCGTCGAGCACCTTGACGCCGACGAGGTTGGCTTGAGGCGCCATGCCTGCATGTTCATAGGTCGGAGCGCCGGTTCCAGCGACGGTTCCTGCGCAGTGCGTCCCGTGACCCTGGTCGTCGTAGGCCTGAATTTCCGTGCCGTTGGTTTTGTCGGGGTTGTTCACGGGGTCGTAGAATGCGATCACCTTGGGGTCGTGCGTGCTGTTGTCGTCGTCGAGGTCGTCGAGACCAACGTGAAGGCTGTCAATGCCGGTGTCGATGACGGCGACCGTCACACCCGACCCGTCGTATCCGGTCTGTTGTTGCGCCAAATCAACCTCGTGCACGACGGCAGCATCGCCGTTTTGAACCTGGAGAATACCGTCGAGTTCCAGCATGACCACGCCGGGTAGGGTGGTGGTTTCGAGGATCATGGAGTGCGGAATCCGACCCGCGACGGCGTGGATGAGCGGCAGGTCCCATTCGTGGACGTAGCCGACCTCGCGCTCGAGCATGGCCACGTCNTGCTNCAGTNGGNNNGTGNTCNAAATCNACGATGAGNGGCAANGTGTTGGCNTCGTCNAGGAAGAGTTCNTGGTCGTGNTATTTCTCNACCATGTCCGCAATTTTGTTGTTGTTGCGGTCCATGTTGGTTCGCTCCCACCAGTTGTCCTCTGCTTGGTTTTCCCCGCTCGAGTGAACGGGCATGGCTGCCGCCAAAACCGGGGTCATCATCAGACAAAAACACAGCACGCTGAGGATGGGTCGCTTCATTGGAATCGCTCCGTTANCCCCCAACGGTTGGAAGGATTTCAAGGCATTGGCGTTATGGNCAGCGTTCGGTGGTCAAATCCCTGCGGGAAAACGCCAACAACCGGAGTCCTCAACGGGTGAAAGGTTAAGCCCAAAACCTCCAATGATGCNACGATTCCGATGGCAGCACCAAGGAGAAAAGCAGCCCCTGTACGTCCGCAACCAAGCAGTGCATCATCCGCACCGATTCTCTCGGCCAGCGTGATGGAAGGGACANNCCCAGAAGAGAGCAACATCACCATGGTTCGACCCAACCAGANGTTCAATCAGGACGACCTGTTTTTGATGAAACTCTCGCAAATCGTGATGCTCGCCATTGGGTTTGTTTCCATCTGGGTTGCCATCGGCGGTATTGCGTTCGATGAGGACGCCACCAATCGAAACTTCCTGGTCCTGTTCATCGGGGGCTTGGCCTCGTTCGGATTTGCCATTGGACTCATNGAGGTNCAGAGCAAGAAAAACGGATATCGGCTCCAAGACATCCAGAACTATTTTCTCGGCCTCGCCTTCTTCTTCTCAACGGTTGGCGTGGTNTGGGGCACCCGCTTTTTGATGGGTTATGCCACCGGGACCCTCGATTGGGACATCTTCGGAGACCCCGCNCAGTACACGGACGTTGACTGGTCTCCCAACGCCAACGGNATCTACGCCCAAACCTTTGCCATTCTGCTTCTGAGTTTGGGCCANTANNGACTTCTCAAGCGCTACAGCGGTGACACCAGTTTCGGTTGGGGTGTAGCCACTTACGCCCCNATGGTTCTGCTGCTGGCCGGTGTTGGACCGTGGATTCGCTGGTCGGACAGCGTGGTGAGCTGGGAGTTGGGCGTCGCCATCGTNGCCATCAGTTTCTGCAGCATGGAAATGGCGNTGCGCTCGAACCGAGCGTTCAACTTCGTCGTGGTGGCCGTCGCCGCAGGCATCGTCCCCATCATGTACGAAATGCTCAACTCCAACGCNCCGGAAGGTGGAGCCGGTGGAGCCCTTTCGCTGATGGTCTTCATCATCGCACTGCAGGGCTACTACGCCGCCCGACCCGACCTGCGGAAAGAGGTCATGGAACGCGCCTCGGCCGTNCTGATTGGATTGGTGGTGATCGCNATTTTCGTTGCGAGGTCTGCGCCTGAGTTCAACCTCATTCTCGGACCCCTTCGCGTCGCAGAAGAACCCGGGTTGTCCGAATACCTCAACATCCCCGTGGCGCTGTGGATCACGGTCTTGCTCGCCTACTTCCCTGCGGTTCTCCAGCAGCGTGTTCCGTGGATGCCGATTGGACTTGCGGTTGCTCTGGTGGCGTTGCCGCAGGAAACATCCACGNTGCCCTGGGTCTTGAGCATGATTGTGATTCCGTACATGGTGTTCATCTCCAAGGTCGCACGCNCCTGGGTCATCAACATCACGTTGCTGGCGTTCAGCGCATCGTATNTGATGAGCGATTGGATTGGTGCCGACCAAGGATTAACCGCCCAAGCAACGTACGGGGGCACGTGGCTGCACGTTGTCATTCCGATCTTCATCGTGGCCATCTCNGAGGGTGGACGCCGAACCGAGAAAGTTGAGACGAGCACGAGTTTGGCAATGCTGGGTTCAGTGATTCTCTCCCGGGCTGTTCTCGACCCGGAATGGTTCCTACCTTGGATTCTGGTGGCCTACATGTGCGTTATGAATTACAGCATGATGGTCCAACAGCCATCACCAACCATCAAGCAGCGAAAGGACCTCACGCTNGCGCTCGCATTTACATCGGTGACCATTCTTCTGCTGGCCTTCCTCGACAACCTCAGACTTCCACCCACCGACTCGTTTGATGATCTGGTGGAAATCGGTCTGCGCCCACAATTCCTGGTGCTCAGTCTGGCCATGTACGCACTGGCGGCNAAGGCTGCAAAGCGTGAGCTCGACATCGGGGCACTGGGNGCCTGGATCTCCAACGGGACCGAGGGCGAAATGATCTTCAACAACTCCACCGGTATGTGGGAGGTTCAAGACAGTTCATCGGTCGACAAGGAGCAGACCATCCTCAACGCNACGCTNACACCGCTGGCCCGTTTCAGCCTCCTCACCTCGCTGATGTTGTTCACGTTCACCGTCAGCGACGTCACCTCCTCGACATGGTCGACTCAACCTGCGTTGATTCTGTTGATGGCTCTGCCCGTGGGTGTGCTCATTCGTGAGGTTGTTGCGATGGAGACCATCAGTTCCGCAACACGCGCNACGGCGGTCACCTTGCTNATTCTCATCGCCGCCCCGCTTTCGCTGTCCTTGGGCCAAGACCTCTGGGGCACCGGCAAGAACATCACCGTTGCAACGCTGCTGTTGGACGCCATTTTGGTCAGCGCACCGCTGATCGTNAACGCCGTCATCGCCAAGCGNGGTTTGGACGTGGGNGAAGCCAACCGAGCCAGCGAAGCGGTGACCTANGTCATGCTCCTCGTGTTGGGCATGCTCGACACCTCAGGAGGCTTGCTCTTCATCCCNCTGGTGGTGCTTGTGACGTGGCGTGTGTTGCAGTACCACTACTACTGGCTTCTCGCCTGTGTACCGTTTGTCTTCATNCTGATCGGCGACGGTTGGTTTACGCACGGTCTCTTCGAGGAGTTGTTGTCGGTGGCGCCCGACACCGTTGCAGCGTATGCGGTCGACCCACACAGCGGACCGTTNCCNGCGTTCATCGGTGTNGCGGTCACCATCCAAATGATCCTCGGNTTGGCCGGTGTGCTGGCTTACAAAAGNGACGAGCCGGAGAGCACCATCGTNCTGTTCGCCATGGGGCTTTGGCTNATCTTTGGCCTGTTCTCAATCATCCCCGACGGCTATTGGGCACCAACGCTGGGTTGCATGTTCCTCATTCCGTACTTCTGGTACACGAACAACAGCAAGGTGCTGCCTTACATGCTGGGTGCGCTGTTTGTTTCCCTGTACATTGGATTCGAAATGAGCGANACCTTCCANCCANTGGATNCAGCCGATGCATGGGGTTGGAGCGGCGTCATCACCGGTTTCACCGGCTCGACGATGGCGATCATGCACGNCTACGGAACGTTGTTCCGCGAACCACCAACGACGGATGAAGAAATCGCCCTCGCAGACACGACCGCCGAACTTGCGACCCAGTTGGGTGCGCTCGCNTTCGTCGCAGGCTACTCGGTGTTCTTTGGCGTTGGCCCGGTCATTGGTTTGGTGCTGCTCNGCCGGTCGGCCCTCCGTGGCGGACGTGCAAACAGCATCATCGCACTGCCCATCCTGTTAACGTTCAGCGTGGTGAATCTNATGGCTCAATCCGAAATTGGNAGCGACGAGCAACGCCAATCCGTCACNGGNCTGACGCTTGCAGTGCAAGGAATTNTGTTGACGTTGCTTTCCGCCAAAGACGATTTGGTNTACGATTACGAAACGGTCAACTGGGAATCCGACGATGCGTTCTTTGCCTTCATGGATCGACTGGGCATCAGCGGAGTGCTGTACTCCATCATTGGTCTGTTCATCATGTTTGACAGCCTCAACCTCGAATCCATGGCCTACCTCTTGACGACGGTCTACCTGGTCTTGCTGGGCATCCAAGGTTTCAGCGACGAAGCGGAAGCCCGCTGGCGTCGTGGCATCGGAGGCTACGGGTCCATCCTGACATCGTACCTCTTCTCGCAATCGTTGGAAACAGAGTTGTACAGCAACATTGGAGGTCTTCTTACGGCCCTCGTCGCCCTCGGATTTGCGTTTATGTTCATGCAACGAATGAACGAAGATGACGGCATTTACGAAGAAGTGCAGAGCGACCTGCCTCCGGCCCCAACGCTCAGGGAACGGCCTCCACAACCCAAGGCTGCCGACCCTCCGATGCAGGCTGANGTCGAGGACGACACCGTTCATGTGGATGAGGAGGACGACGCTGACCNCGAAGCAGAGGTGTTGGAANTGCTCGAAGACCTTGAGGAAGAGGACGACGAAACGATTGAACTTCCTGATGAAGAGCCGGAGGAAGCGCCTGCGGAAGAACAGGTGGAGGAGATTNCCGACCCGGAACCTGTGAAGGCTCCTGCGAAGAAATCAACCAAGGCTCCTGCGAAGAAATCAACCAAGGCTCCCTCCAAGAAACCCGCCAGTGCCGCACCGGGCCATGACGGTCTNTTGGACACGGGTGAAGGCTTTGCGTTGAGACTACCAAAGGACGCTGTTGACAACATCATTGCCTNGCCTCGCTGGAACAGACGCCGCACGAAGGGTTCGTACCCGTGGTTGCGTTTGGTCCGAACGGTCAGATCGTCTTGACGTTTGAGACCCCCAACGAGGGTGCTTGACGTCGCTGGAAACCGAACGAAGAATCAAGACCTTCGTCCTCGCCGTGCGGAGCATGGACAAACGCCACCACCGTATGGTTTGGATCGACCTCGAAATGACCGGGCTTGACGTACACCGGGAGTCCATCATTGAAATCGCAACGGTGGTCACCGACGCCGACCTGAACGTGTTGGCTACGGGCCCCAACCTTGCCGTTTCCGTCTCTGAGGAGCTCATCAGCGGCATGGACGAATGGAACACGCGTCACCATCACCGGAGCGGGCTCGTGGACAGAATTCGCAACGAGGGCGTGAGTGCAAGTGAAGCCGAGCAAGCCACACTCGCTTTCTTGAGGGAATGGGTGGACGAAAACACCGCTCCCTTGTGCGGAAACAGCGTTTGGAACGACCGCCAATTCATGGCCAAGGAAATGCCGGAACTGTTGGACTACCTCCACTACCGCATGGTCGATGTGTCCACGGTGAAAGAACTGGCTCGACGATGGTACAATCTTCCACGTTTCTCAAAGAAAGGAGCCCATCTCGCCCTCGACGACATCCTTGAATCGATTGAAGAACTCAAGCACTTCAGGGAGCATGTGTTTGTTGCTCAGGACTGACGCCACGTGGGGTCGTCGGGGTTCACGTCCTTGTGCAGCGCCATGATCTGTGCGGCGACAGCCACAGCAATCTCTTCGGGCGATTGTGCACCGATGTTGAGGCCGATGGGGCAAATCACCTGATCGAGCAAGCCTTGAGGCAACCCCTGCTTCAGGCATTCCGCCTCAAAGGCTTGCCACTTCGAACGACTGCCGATGACCCCGATGCGTGGAAACGTCGTGCCGTCCAACCTTACGTCCGGTACGTTCAGACGATGAAGGAGGCCGAGCAACCGTTCCTGATCCTCGGCCCAGTCGTGGCCGAGAAGCAAAACGTCCGAAAACCGTCCCAGCGAAGAGGCGGACTCCTCCTTAAGCACGTCAGCGACGGAAGCGCAGGAACGTTCGACGGCGTGCGGGTATTTTTCTATAGAAGTGTACGCTTCTCGTGTATCGTGCACAGAATACGCCCATCCCAGACCGTGCAGCGTGTTGGCCAAAGCCTCGCCGCAATGACCACCACCCATGATGTGAACGTGTGGCATGGGCATCATCACCTCAACGGCGATCGAAACCCGACCGCCGCACAGGGAATCAAGCGGTGTCACCTCATAGCCCTTCGCCCCCTTGTTCAATCCGTAGTTGAGCACCTCGGCATAGGGTTGCGTCCGGTCGGCGAGGAGTTCGCGACACCGTTGAAGAACACGATGTTCAAGCCCGGCACCGCCCACCGTTCCAATCCACGCCTCATCGGCCGATGACATGGCCAACCGGGCACCTGTTTTGCCGGGAACACTGCCGGAGGTGTGCAGCACCGTCGCCAGCACGACCTTGCGATTCAACGAGAGTTCGCTCAACACCCAACCGAGGACATGAGCGGTCATGGTGGTGGCTCATCGGAGGGCCCTCATATCCCTTCGCCTTCGCTGAAACACGCATCGAGAACAGCGGCGTCCGCCAACAGGCGTTCAATGTCCTCCTCCGTGTCAAGATTCAGACCGAGCCAAGGGGCGGAGACCGGCACGCCACTGAACGCAACCAGTTCCCTCAGCGGGCGGTCCCTGCCCGAGACCATCACGGCCTCGATCGAAGCGCTTGAAAGGACAACAGGATGGCCGCTGCGTCCTTCGTGAAGCGGTGCCACATCCCCACTTGCTGCCAACAGAGCCGCCACCACATCCGAAGTCCACCCGGGTCGATCAACGGGGGCCATGACCGCTCGCTCGAGGGTTGCACCCGTTTCTTGGACCAGGGCGGTCAGGCCGAGTTGAAGCGAACCGGTCCTTCCTGCATCGGGATTCGGGTTCACCGCTAAGACGGCCCACGGCACGGCGCGTCCAACATCCGATGCTGTTTGTTCGTCCACGACGACGACCACCGGGTGGCAACCCGCCCGTCTGAGACGGTCGCAGACCCATCGCACGACCGCGCGCCCGTTCACCTGAACCATGGCCTTGGGACGGCCCAGTCGTCGACTCAAGCCGGCCGCAAGAACCACGGCGGGCGTAGGGGGAAGCATAATTTCAGGAAGGGCCCTCCCGGCTTGGGCTTTTCCCATTCGGGACTTGATATAGGCTCAGAGCGACACGACCACATGGTATCGTGGGTCCCTCCGGGACATTGGCCCAAAGCACAGCGCAAGGCCTACGCGCGCTCGGTGGAGTTTCTTCGCTCCATCGTCAACGATTCACCGCAGTTGACCCTTCGGGAGAACATGCAATCCCTTCCGGAGGTCACGGTCCAAGGGTTGTCTCGCCGGTGGTACCGTGTCAACACGCATGCGCAGTACATCCAGGATTTCATCGACGTCAACGGCGAATACCGTGAAGTCAGGGAAATTCACTGGCAACTGAACGTTGAAGCTGCGGCATGGAAGGCCGATTTAATCCATCGAACACCGTTTGCCGTTTCCCTTTGCATGCATCCTCGACATCAATCGAGAAGCCTCCCCATCGGAGATCAAATCGCCGCCCTTGCGCTGGCACTGAGAAACGACAAGGTCACCGCCATGCGCATCCCGTTGCTGGCTCAATTCATCGTTTCTCCACGATCGGCCCTTCAGAGGGTGTACCAGTTCAGCGAGGAAGGCGTGGTTATGGAAGACGACATCGGCCCGGAGGATGCCTACCCCCACTTGGATTACGAGGACGAAGACGACCACGTCCCTTACGACGATCACATCTGGTACGAGGACGGTCTGTTTGAGCCTGAAACGCACGAGCACACCGCGACTCAAATCGAAAACATGCAGCTGGACGACTGGATGGAGCGGCAGGAACGGGAGGCCAGTGAAGGACGGAAATCGTGGCATCACGACGACGAGGAGGTTTGGCAACTCGAAGAGGTCCTCCGACGAGGACGTCGGTGATCAGAGTCCCTTGGTAATCTCACGACCGATGATCATCCGCTGAACTTGAGAAGATCCTTCATAGATTTGCATCACCTTTGCGCCTCGCATCAACCGGGCGACGGGGTATTCCTCCGAATAACCGTAGCCACCGTAGATCTGGACGGCGTCCGTGGCGGCCTGCATGGCCATATCGGCNGAAAATCGCTTGGCGTGAGCGGCGGACTCGGTGTTTCGTACACCGGCGTCAAACTCCGCAGCGGATTTCCAGGTCAGCATTCGAGACGCTTCGATGTTCGTCTTCATGTCGGCGAGCATGAACTGAATGGCCTGGTGTTGGTGGAGGGGCTTTCCGAAGGTCTGACGCTCGNTGGAATACTGCAAAGCGTGTTCGTACGCGGCGCGAGCAAGCCCCGTGGCGTGGGCAGCAATGTTTGGACGACTCATGTCAAAGGCCTTCATGGCGTTCATCCATCCGCCCGACTCAGAGCCACCGATGAGGTGGTCAGCCGGCACCCGAACATCGTCGAAAGAGATGGAGCGGGTGTCCGAACAGCGCTGGCCCATGTTGACTTCCTTTTTCCCGAGCGAGAACCCTTCGGTGCCGTTTTCGACCACAAAACCCGACATGCCACGGTAGCCAGCATCGGGGTCGGTTTTGGCGAGTACGAAGAAGAAATCAGCGTGGCCAGCGCCGGTGATCCACATTTTTGAGCCGTTGATGACGTACTCATCGCCGTCTCGAATCGCCGTGGTTTTGCAGGCAGCAACATCGGACCCCGCGCCGGGCTCGGTCACGGCGTAGGAGGCAAGCGCACCTTCCTCGGCTATTTTNCGAAGCCAGATTTCCTTCTGGTCTTCGGTGGCGCCCGTGATGATGGGTGCGCTGGCAAGGGCAGTGGCGTAGGCTGCGGTCGCAAACCCGGGGTCGCCCCAAGCGAGTTCTTCGTTCACCAGCACCTCTTCGAACGAGCCCAGTCCAGCCCCTCCGTAGATTTCTGGAATGTGAAGGTTGAGCAGACCCATCTCGTGCGCCGCTTGAATGGCGTCTTTCGGATAGTGAGCCGTCTCGTCCCAGTGCTCCGCATGGGGTCGGACTTCATCTCGGGCAAACTCGTGAGCGAGCTCCTTCAGCATCGCCTGCATCTCGTCCAGTTGGAAGTCCACCATACCACGGCCACGCAGTGCTCCCTTAAGAGCGATTAGATGAGCGGTTCATCGTCCGGTTCATCCAAGCACCAGATAGCCCGTGCGCTCGGCAGCGAGGGCGGCGAGGAAAATCATGTACACCATGATCAGCACAACGCCCTCCCATTGTTTGAATTCGTACTCGGACCGCATCATGGCCAAAGCCACACCGGTACCCACAAAGGTGGCGGGAATGATGACGTAAGCCGTGAGGGCGAAGCTACCCTCTGTCAGCGCCAGCGGATGGACCACGGCAGCAAAACCAATCGACAAGAGCGGGTCGGTGATGTTCGAACCGATGAGGGTCCCGATGGCAACACCTTGACTTCGCTTGGCGGCGAGGAAGGCGATGGTCAGTTCGGGCAGCGAGGTGCCCAACCCTGAAACGGTGGTTCCGATGACGGCGTGCGGGACGTTGAATGCATACGCCATGTCGCTGGCCACGTTAACCAAATGGTGGGCCGCGAACAGGGCAAGCAACAACCCCGAAGTGACCATGAATCCATAGGTGGCGGTTGACCGGGTAGCCTTGCGTTCAACCTGGTCCCCACCGCTCAGTTCCTCCTGCAAAATTTCGTCTCGCCGTGAGAGTAACCAGTAGATGTAGCCCACATAGAGTGACATCAGAAGGACACCTTCAATTCGATTGAGTGAATTCCCGGTGAACAAGAAAAGCGTCATCAGACCGATGGANGAGAACATGATGAAGCCGTCTCGCTTGAGCCACGACGGGCGGACCTTGACCCCCCGGAACGCCACGACAACCCCCAAGATGAGCGTGATTTGAACGAGGATGGATCCGTAGATTCCTCCAATGGCCAAATCACCGATAGCAGGGTTGTTCGGGATGTCCGAGGCCGCTGTTGAGGTCACCAAGATCTCCGGCAGGGAGGTACCGATGGACACGATGGTCAATCCAATGACGACCTCGGGAAGGCCCGCTCGGTACGCGAGGCCCTTGGCGCCTTCAATGAAAACATCGGCGGATTTGATCAGCAACGCAAGGGCCATGCTGAGCAGCACCAGGGAAACCCAGTTGTTGTTGATGGTTGAATCCTCGAGAACGGTGTGAAGGGCCAAAATGCCGAGAAAAAGTGCTCCGTTGAGCACCAAGGTGTTGCTTGCCAACAGTTGGGGGATGCCGCTTGGTTCCGCAGCCTCAACATCACCCATACGCTGTGGTGCGGCTTCCACTTCTTGACGGTTACCTCACGACGAANCGGTNGTGATTGATTCACCAAGGTTTTGTCCTGAGCCCCTNNGGNNGAAGCGTGCAGAGGGAAGCGACGGGTGAATTTCTCGGCACGGCCCTGATGGTCTGCGGAGGATGTGGGAGCGTTGCACTGGGCGCTGAGCACGGCTTGGTTTCGTTCAGNTTCGGTGCGGTCGTNACCCTGGCCATCCTGATGTTTGGGCCGTTCAGTGGAGCTCACATCAACCCCGCAGTAAGCGTGGCGTTTTGGCGGGACGGTCAGCTGGAGGGGCGCCTCGTACCCGTCTACCTCCTCGCACAATTTCTGGGTGGCCTCGCAGGGGCGGTCGTGGTTGGAGGTGCAGCACCAACGACGCTGGAGCCTTCACTGACGCTGCTGGAGGGTTTTGCCGTCGAGGTGGNCATCACCGTCGTGTTGATGACGAGCATCCTGTGGATCGTTCAGCGCACGTCCTCCCGCCCTCATGTGGCTGTGTGGGTTGGTGCAACCGTGGGTGTGCTGGCCTTTTTGGCGGGTCCACTCACGGGCGCAAGCATGAACCCTGCCCGCACNTTCGGTCCCGCTGCACTCAACGGGTTGTGGGCAACCCTTCCCTTTTACATCGCTGCGACGATGTTGGGTGCGTGGTTGGCGTGCGACGTCAAACGGCGTTTCTTTCCCGATGACGTCAGGACGTGATCGAGGCGAGAATCATCTCCACCACGTGCTCAACCGACGGNACGGTGTGATTTTCAAGCGGTGGTGAGAACGGTACGGGGGTGTCGAGTGCACCGACCACCACCGGAGCGGATTCAAGCTCGTAGAAGCACGCTTCCATGATGCGCGACTGCACGGTGTGACCCAAACCTCCGGACCATTGNGCTTCTTGCAGAACCATGAGGCGACCGGTTCTCTGAACGGATTCGATGCAGGTTTGAGCGTCGAACGGCATGAGCGTCCTGAGGTCAACGACTTCCACCTCAACGTCCTGTTCAGCGAGAAGGTCAGCGGCCTGCAGGGCAATGTGAAGCATGGCCCCCCACGTCACCACGGTGATCTCGCGACCGCCACGAACGACCTCGGCTCGTCCGAGNTTGTANGATTCACCGTTCTTGATGCGCTCGTTCACGGTCGCGGTGTCGACCTTCTGATTGATGTTCATGCCCCATCCGGTCAGACCGCCCCTCAGACCGTAGAGACCGATGTGTTCCAACATCAGCACCGGATCGGGCAGGTGTGCAGCCTCCATGAGGAGGTCGTACGCATCTTGAGGGGTGCCGGGAGCCATCACAACCAATCCGGGGTCGTTTGCGAACCACGATTCGATCATGTTTGCGTGAAACGGGCCTGAGCGGGTGCGAGCACCGAGGGGAATGCGTACCGTCATTGGACAGTCGGCGCCCCAGCGCCAGCGCAGCATGGCTGCGTTGTTGACCAAGGCGTTGAATCCGAGGGCTGCAAATCCGCCAAATTGAATCTCAACCATNGGTTTCATCCCTGCGAGGGCGGCGCCCACGCCGGTGTGGACGATCACGGCCTCGCAAAGAGGCATGTCGATGAGTTTGGGCGTATGACCTGCGTTCTTCAACGCCATGTTCATGCCGAACGCACCCGCAACCTCCATGTCCTCACCGATNAAGACGCAATCCTCGCCGTGCAGGTCNGCAATGTCCGACATGGCTTGTTGAATGGCTCGGGCATACGTCCANCCGCCTTTTTCGGTGGNGGTCCATACGCGCTCCCCCACCTTGAGCGGGGCATCGCTGGGGTTCAATCGCAGGTCGCCCTTCATGCGTGCCAATCGAGCAGCATGCGTGTCGGCGTCGTGCAGTGAAGTCACACCTTTTGTCACCGTTTCGGGCTCTGGCCACGGCATCTCAAGCAGGGTGTTTCTTGCCGCTTCGACCCCGTCGGCCTCGGCCGTCTCCATCTCGAGCAGCAACGCCTCGTCAACCCCCATCTCGAGCAGCAGCGACCGGTGGGTTGGAAGCGGGTCTTTGGCGGACCAGTAGGCCAACAACTCCCTGTCCACGTAGCCTGGAGGGGTGCCGCTGGGGTTGCCGAGGTACAGGTCGTCGTGATGATGTGCGTGGCCGCATCCCCGCATGGTTTCGACGTGAATCAAGGTCGGACCGCCGCCCGCTAAGGCAAACTCTCGAGCCACNGCGGTGGATGCGTGCCAAGCCGCCGGGTCGGAACCGTCGATGGTCCACGCTGGGAAACCCATGGCCGTNGCTTTGTCCGCCCACACCTCCACGCCGGATTGCTTGGCCGGTGGCGTGTCCAGCGCAATTTGGTTGTTTTGAAGAATGTACGTGATGGGCAGACCTCGGGCGCCAGCGAGGTTCATCGCTTCCCAGAATTCTCCNGATGAAGAGGCACCTTCACCGATGCAGGCAACGTGGAACCGGTCGATCGATTGTCGCCAAGCAGCAAAGGCGCAGCCGGTCANGGTGGCGCTGGCGATGGGGAGAGGTGCGGTTGGGGGGAGCACACCGACGTGCCATGCACCAACGTGCAAATCGCGCCCTCCGGCGTCGTCCCAACCACCGTTCTGATTCGAACCCACCTTGCCGAGGTTGGCTGCCATCACGTCCAGTGGCGTATCACCCATGGCCAAACCGAGGCCGATGTCGCGAATCATCGGGGCAACAAGNTCCCCGTCGTANCCGTGGCCCGGGCGAGCGTCTCGGGGGGCATCCGGTTGCCGTTTCAGCGCCGTAGCCACAGCGACGACACCCTCCTGCCACGTGGAACGGAAGCCTTTGCCNCCGAAACGACCGCCATCCGGCGTCTCAACCCCATCGGTGAAGAGTTCTTTCAGCGCCTCGTCCAAGCACCGTGTGCGCGTCATCAACCGCTGCCATTCCAACCGATGNTCAACCGTGACCGCCATGTAGTGAGCAAGGCGGCGCATCATCAATCGCATGTCAACAAGAAAATGAGCGCGGCGGCGCTCGAGCATCAAATCCATGCTCCGTCGGGGAATCACCTCTCGCTCCAAATCGTCCCCNAGGGTGGATTCCATCTGCTTCTTGAGACCGCGCTCNAGCGCNTCGACAAAGCGCTGAGAGAACGCCTGCCACGACGGTCCCTCGAAGGTTTCTGGCTCGCTACCAATCATGTGATCCCAAACGTTGGCGACGAGAAACAGNTGCGCATCATGNCGNTGCGCNANGAAGGTCAGCACTTCGGTGCGCGCAGCGTCCTTGGGGAGAGGTTGNGAGAATTCCAACGCCGATTCAGGTCGCCAGTTGAGGCCGAAGATTTCAGGAAGATCTCCTTGCGTCACGGTCGGTCCCCGGNCCTCCCAAGGGATGGTTGGCTTCAATGCTCTTCTTCACTCTTCTTCGTGAGNGACAGGAAGTGCATCGAGCATATCGGCCGCAAGGGTGCTCGCATCCTCCACCTGCGTCAGGAGGGTCAAGTCCGAGAGCGCACCGGGGCGTTTGAGGGCTTCCATCAATTCGTGGAGAACCTCCGCTGTAAGTCTGGAGAGCGCCAGCGTCTCAGGGTCAACGCCGATTTGGGCTTGCTCCTCGAGAAGCGCCACGTAATCGGGCTCCTCCGAAAGGATGCCCTCCATCTCGGATTCGACCTGGCGCGCNATGTCCGCGGCTTGCTTTTCCAGAATGTCCTCCATCGATGAGCCGGCTCCGCTTGCCGGTAGTTTTGGAGCCGCGCCCTCGCCGAGGGTCGCTCCTTTGTTGAGATCCTTGAACGACGGTACGGANGAGNCGCTTTCGGTTTCGTTTGCAGGGGCGTTGGAGGACTCGGNTTCGNCCTCGTCGGTTGACGCATCGGGGGGTTGTTCGGTGCCCACCAACTNATTGAGTGCGAGGCGGAGCATCGTTGTCATGGATTCCGCTGATAACCCCTCATCCACGGCCTCGTCGTCNCCCATNTGGTCTCGAATGGACTGGACAAAGGCCTCGTCGATGTTACCCGCCTCCACAAGCCTGCGAAGCATGGGCAGAGCCCACTGGCTGTCGTTCATTGTCATGCCAACGTCAAACCGCTGATTGCCTCCAAACACTCCGGCTTGGGGCGTGGAGAGTTCTGCGGGCGGAGGAACAAATTGCTTGGCGGCATGGCGTCCAACCTGNCCGATGAGCTGGTTCATGTCAACGGGCTTNCCGATGACCTCTGCAACCCCTGCCATGGCAGCAGAGGACAGAAAATCCGGGGCAGTGGTCCTTGAAAGAAGCACGGTCCGGGTTGAGGAGCGGAAACGAGCCACGCCCGACAGGGACTGACAAACATCCAGCGCATTCCCTTGAGACCAGTCACCCTCGAGGAGAAGCACGTCGGGGGCGACCGCACCCGCTGTTGCCTCCGTTTGAGCGAGGGTGCTGAGACGGGTGACATCGTAGCCCTCGCGCTCGAAGGTGTTGGCCAGCAGGTTTCGACGCCCCTCGTTTTCGTCGGCGATGATGATGCTGGCCATTCTCATCCCCTCCGTGGCTCAAGCACACCCAAAGCGGATTTGAACCTCACCCCCCGATGGTGCCGTGCCGTCGCTGTTTCAGNACGGTGTTGANGAGGCTGCATTGACGTCACTGGTCGATGTCCTCAGGCGCCAGCGCCATCCACGCCATGATGCCGCCTTCCAAATTGTGAAGTCGCTCGGCGGCGTATCCAAACTTGATGAGCTCAATCGCTGCGAGTTGCGAACGCATGCCGCTCTTGCAGTGAATNACGATGTCTCGCTGCTTTGGAATGGACTCCATGGAACCGTGNATGTGCGTGTGGGGCACCTGGAGGTCGCAGCTTTTTACCCGAACAAGGGCGTACTCGTCGTCGGACCGAACGTCGAGGATGAACGGCTCCCAGCCGTCGTTTCGTCGCTGAATGAACGCGTCCATGGAGAGGTGGTTGAACATACCGTCCGCTGTNTCNGCCGGGGATTTTTGTTCTTGCGGCACCGTTGACTGGTCGGGNCTGTCCGTGCACCAGGCTTCATCGGTGAGCATCGCCGCCGCATGGGAGAGATCGACGACAGCNGGGCGGTCGNGGTTTTTCTCAAAGTTCAATCGGTCAAAGCGCATGGTTNGTGCATCGTACAGCAGGAGGGTGCCTGAAAGCGAGGCGGGCATCCCGAGCAGGACCTTNATCGCCTCCGTCGCTTGGAGCGTCCCAACGATGCCCGGCAGGACGCCGAGGACGCCTGCNTCCGAGCACGTCGGAACGGCCTCTGCGGGCGGNGCCTCCGGGAACAAATCCCGGTACGANGGACCCCCTTCGTGGTTGAACAGCGAAACTTGGCCTTCAAAACGAAACACTGAACCGTAGACCCAAGGGATGTCAAGCAAGGTGCAAGCGTCGTCNATGAGGTAGCGAGTGGGGAGGTTGTCGGTTCCGTCAACNANCAGGTCCCAGCCCTTCAACATCTCCATTGCATTGTTTGGATTGAGCCNCTGGCGGAAAACCTCCACCTTGACGTTGGGGTCGAGTGCGTTGAGTTTGGCCCTGGCGGAGGCCACCTTTGGTGTCCCGACGTCTGCGGTTGTGTGGAGAATTTGGCGTTGAAGGTTGCTCAAATCGACGGCGTCGTCGTCGATGAGGCCGATTCGACCGATNCCGGCTGCTGCAAGATACAGCGAGGCAGGACAACCCAATCCACCNGCGCCGACCACGAGAACGCTGGAGGNCGCCAANCTGCGTTGACCTTCCACACCCACGTCGGGCAGGCTGATGTGACGGGCGTGGCGAGCAACATCAACCATGGCGAGGCGAGACCGCCTTCCCACATCAAAGGAACGGCTTCAGTGGACGTTGTCTTCCAGCCACTTTTCAACGTCCATGGCGGCTGCGCACCCCATNCCTGCTGCGGTGATGGCCTGTTTGTAGCGNGTGTCCACNACATCGCCTGCTGCAAACACACCCGGGACCGAAGTCATGGTGAACTGGTCGTGAACGACGTAGCCGTTTTCATCCGTTTTCACCTGGCCGCCCAAGAAATCCGTGATGGGTGTGTGGCCGATGGCGATGAAGGCNCCGGTGGCTTCGATGGTCTCGGTGCTGCCGTCCTGAGTGTTTTCAAGAACGGCACCCGTCAGACCCTTTTCATCGGACAGCCACTCCTTGATTTGGCGGAANGTTTTGATTTCGATNTTGGGGTGGTTGGCGGCTCGTTCGTACATGATGGTCGAGGCCTTGAACACGTCTCGACGGTGAATCATGGTGACNTTGCTGGCGAACCGGGTGAGGAAGGTGGCTTCTTCGCACGCCGAATCCCCTCCNCCGATGACCAGCACGTGCTCGTCTCTGAANAAGGCCCCATCGCAGGTTGCGCAGGTGGAAATGCCTCGCCCTTTTTGCTCGGCTTCACCGGGGGCGTCAAGCCACAGGGATTCTGCGCCCGTGCACACGATGATCGAATGGGTCAGAAAGGTCTCACCTTCNACGACCACNTTGAACGGTCGTTCGCTGAGGTCAACCTCGTCCACGTTGCGGTCTTCGACCTCCAAACCAAAGCGTTCGGCTTGTTCGCGCAGTTGCATCATCATCTCGGGTCCACCGATGCCTTCGGGGTACCCGGGGAAGTTTTCGATGTCGCTGGTCAGCATCAACTGGCCGCCCGACATGTAGCCCGCAAACATCAGAGGATTGAGCATGGCTCGGCCTGCGTAAAGTCCAGCCGTGTAGCCTGCCGGTCCCGAGCCAATGATGATGACGTTCCGAACTTCCGACATGTAACTTCCCAAACGCTCGTGAACTGCGGTGGTGTTTGAAGATTCGCCCATGAGACTCACGGGGACCCAAAAGGTAGAGAAGCACGAGCAAAAGGGCAGGGCATGGTCAACCAACTGGCTGCCGCAATGGGCATGGGTGTTTACGTCATGGCCGTCCTGTACGCCACCAAACTTCCCTACCGGATGATGGTGGACCGAGGCATGGAACACATTCGGGCGGTGTACTACAACCGGAAAATCGTCCACATGTTTGCCGGAGGGGTGGGCTCACTCAGCGTTCCGTTTTTGTTCACGGACCTTTGGTACCCGATGGTCTGTGGCATCCTTCTGACGGCACTCCTGTACGCATCCCACCGGGCCGGCATCGTCATGCACTGGTTCCAAACCGAGCAAAACCAGAACGACGTGAAGTTTGGTCTAATGTGGTGGATGTCCATCTCGCTCATTTGGTGGCTGGTTGGCGACCCGTGGTTGGCCATCGTTCCCTCGCTGTTCATGGCGTTTGGCGACGGCATCACCGGTGTGGTTCGGAACGCCGTTGTGCGAAAGCGCTCAAAAAGTCCAATCGGCAACGTGTTCATGTTCATCGTCAGCGCTCCTCTTGGATGGTTTGCCGCAAAGGCAGGCGATCCGAGCATCCCCGTTTGGGGACTGATCGCTGCGACCGTTGCGACCTTCGTGGAACGCTATGAATTTGGCCCAATCGACGACAACATCCTGATCACCGTCTGTGCGACGGCCGTGTTGCTTCTGGGCGTGCAACTCAACTGACCGGGCTGCGTGCAGCCATCCACACCGCAGAGGATTGAATCACTGGCCGACCAGCTTGTAATCGTCGCTGAGTGGCGTGGCGCCGGTCTCGACGTGAATGATTTTCCCGTCCTTGAAGCGGTAGAACGCAAGCACGGCCTCGGACGTCGAGCCGTTGGCAAAGTGAGCGATGGAGTGTCCAACGCCAACCTCGTCGTTTTCAAACAAAACTCGATGCGACTCGCTTTGGACGGCACCCATGCCTGCAAAACCCATGATGTCGGTCTTGGTCATGACGGCTCCACCCACGTGTGGGTAAAATTTGCAATCGTCGTGGATCAGAGCGAGAAGTTGATCTCTGTCTCCGGATTCAAAGGCTTCGGCGTAAGCGGATAGGATGCTCATGCGTTCCCCTGGACCGCCGCCTTCATAATCGCTTGCACGGCCATGAATGGACCAACCGGAGCCGCAGCAATCTTTGAGACCCTCTTCTCGGAGTGGCTGCCATGAGGATTCACTGCCTCGGTGGAGGGTTGGTCGGTTCGTTCGTGACCCGAAAACTGGTTGAGGACGGTTTTGATGTGCATCTCTTTGACGTCGTCAACCGAGCGACGCCCGCCGTCTTCCATCTCAAGGACGCTGCGAGCGCCGACCACTCCTCGGCGGACCTCATCGTCAACATGGTGCCCGGCTCCATCGGGCACGACGTGCTAAGGGTCCTGCACGAGCAAGGTCACAACATCGTGGACCTGTCCTTCAGCGAGACAACCCCCGACCAACTACCGGCCGGCCCGGGCGTCGTGCTGTGGGACGTTGGCATCGCTCCGGGCCTTTCCAACATGCTCGTAGCGCTCGCTCAGCGTGAACTCGGTCGTCTGGACAAGGTCAGCATCAAAGTCGGCGGCAACCCCGCTCAACCCGACGACGGTTGGTCCTACATGGCTCCGTTTTCCCCGCACGACGTCATTGCGGAGTACACGAGGCCGGCTCGCATCGTGCGAGACGGTGCCGTGACCGTCGTGCCTGCAATGGATGAACTCCACACCGTCGATGCCAACGGCCGGACCATGGAAGCCTTCCTCACCGACGGGCTACGCTCGCTCATCAACCTCCCGGCCGATTCAATGGGCGAGTACACGGTCCGTTGGCCCGGCCACATCCAACGTTATCAGCGCACGACGTTGAGCCCCGACGAACTGGTTGATGCGTGGGCGTTTGACCCCCAGCGACCCGAATTCACTTGGATGGAGGTCCGGGTCGAAGCAGGGGAGAATACTCGCGTGTGGACCGTCGAGGACAGCGGCAAGGACGGCGATTCAAGCATGGCCAGAACGACGGGACTGGTCACCTTTGCGTGCGTCAAGGCTTGGAGCGAACGCCCCCTCTTTGACCGAGGCGTCCATCCTCCCGAGGACCTGCCCGACGACGTCATTCACAACGTCATTGAGGTGCTGAAGAACGAAGGCGTCGCCGTTGACCTTCGGGCGTTCGACGACGGAGAAAAACGCTGAAAGGAAGCAGCAACCATCCGGCGATGGGCGTTCAAGAAGCATTCAAGGACGACCGCAGGTTGGGGTCAACATGACCTTTTGGCACAACCGATGGAAGACCCAACAAATCGGTTGGCATCGAGCAGCGTACAACGATCTGCTGACCAAACACTGGGACAGCATTGGAGCGCCGGACAAGGGTGAGGTCCTCGTCCCGTTGTGCGGGAAATCACTCGACATGCTGTGGCTTGCCGACCGTGGCTACACCGTAACAGGGCTGGAAATGGTGGAGGAAGCCATCAACGCTTTCGTTTCGGAAAATCGTCTGGAGGTTAACAGCGAGCGTGTCGGAGACCACATCAAGCACGAATGCCACCCGTTCACCGTCCATCAGGGGGATTTCTTTGAGGTTCCAGAGGGAACGGTTCTCGCCGATGCGTGGTACGACCGGGCCGCTATGATCGCCGTCCCCATCGAATCCCGAACGGCCTACGTCGACCAAATCCGAAAACTGACAAAACCCAATGCGGTTGGACTGCTCATCACCTTTGCATACCCCCAAAACGAGATGGAGGGGCCCCCGTTCGCTCTTCACGACGACCACGTCATGGCGCTGTTCTCCGACGGGTTCGACGTCGAATGCTTGGAACAACTGGACCTCGGCGACGAGAAGGACCGAGGACTAAGCAGCGTTACGTCGTCGGTGTTCAAAATCACAAGGCAACCGAATTAAAACCAACAAACACAGACCAACCCTGAGGTCGCACCCGTGGCGAACAACACGCTCAACGGTCCTAACGGTTCAGGAACGCCCCGGTCTCATCGGCAGACACCTCGAACAAGGTGCGGTCGTTTGGCGCAAAGAAGTGGCCGGCATCGACGGTTATGATGTCGGTTTTCTCAGGGTTGAACACACTCGAAAGTTTGGTGAGTTTCTCTGCATCGCAGATTGCGTCGTCGGAGGCTGCAATCAGAAGAACCTCGCTGGACAAAGCACCGATCGCATCGTTGTTGTCGGCCAAAAAGGACCGACTGCTCTGGCAGTCGTCGTGGAGGCGATTGTAAAAACCAACCCAGTAATCATCGGGGTACTGTTCGGCCCGCAGTCCGGCGAGTCCACTGAAAATAAAACCCGGCAGAGCGTCGTTTTTGTCCAACCCTAACCAGTTGTAAAACCACGACTCCAGTTCATCTCGTCCCTGCCACGCAGCGAGGCTGCGCCACCGCTTGGTTTCGAAGACAGCGTTGTACTGCTCGGTCG